>JAUNVF010000010.1:0-44833 GCA_030537815.1 Tissierellia bacterium
TTCAAAAAAAAGAGTCCCCAATATTCTACCATTACAAATATTAGAATATTCCTTAGGACTCTTTATAATTTTTTGAGCTAATGACATAATTTCATATATTTCTTCTACAGATAAATCGTCAGGATTTATCAAATTTCTACCTTTTAACATTTTCTATTCTCCTCTCTAAAATTGATAGGATTACATAGAAATTCCACAAGGGATTACTAAGTATCCTTTTTGAACTCACAGGTCCAAATTAAAGGTTAATCTTCAATAGATATATTAACATATAAAAATTAATGATGTCAATTAAATTTTAATTCTGACATCATTAATTTTTAAAACTCGATTTATTTTATACTAGAATATACTATTTTCCCATCTACGATAGTATATTTGACGACTCCAAAAAGCTTTTCACCTATAAATGGAGAATTAGAAGATTTAGATTTGAAATCACCGACTATATATTCTTCATCTTCACTAAATATAACTAAATCAGCCGGATAACCTATCTCTAATCTCCCCGCTTTAAAATTATATAGTTTTGCCGGATTTATCGTCATCTTTTCTAAGAGCTCAATCAGACTTAGTTTTCCCTTCTTGACCAAATAAGTTATGCCGAGAGAGAGTGCTGTCTCAAGTCCAATAATTCCGCTAGGTGCCTTTAAAAAGTCTCTTTCTTTCTCTTCTTTTGTATGTGGCGCATGATCTGTTGCGATTATCTCAATAGTTCCGTCTTTCAAGCCCTCTATTATCATCTGCCTGTCTTTTTCTGTTCTTAGTGGTGGATTCATTTTTGCCAAAGTTCCTTTTTTTAAAACTAAATCTTCCGTCATTGAAAAATGATGAGGTGTCACTTCGGCAGTTACTTTGGCGCCTTTTTGTTTATAAAAGCGAATTATATCTACTGCTTCTCCGGAGCTCATATGCTGAATATTTATCTTAGCTCCGGTATAAAGGGCGAGCGCACAGTCCCTAGCAACCATAATATCTTCAGAAACTGATGGAGCTCCGTAGTATCCCAATTCTTGAGAAACCAGTCCATGATTTATCCCATTTTCCTTATTTAGGAGAGGATCTTCTTCGTGAAATGATATTGGCACATCCAATTCTTTAGCTCTAATCATTCCATCGAGTATTATAGAGCTATCTACATTAGGTATGCCATCATCTGAGAATCCGACACATCCTGCTTCTACAAGTTCTTCCATAGCAGTCAATCTGTCTCCATTAAATCCCTCTGTTAAAGCGGCAATTGTATAAAGATGTATTAGAGATTTTTTAGCTTTTCCCAAAAAGTATTCTATTCCTTCTAAATCATCCAGTATCGGCTTTGTATTAGCCATACATATAACTGATGTGTAGCCACCTGCAGCTGCAGATTTAGAGCCTGAATCCATATCTTCTTTTTCTGTCGCCCCCGGATCCCTAAAATGTACATGTACATCGATAAGCCCAGGAGATAGGACTAATCCCTCAGCATCAATATCGGCATCACCATCGATCTTCCCTATTTTCTTAATCAGTCCCGACTCTATTTCTATATCTAAGATATCATCCAAGCCACTTGCAGGATCTATAATCCTAGCATTTTTTATTATCATATTAATCTCCTTTTCAGCTTGATTCTATTTGTTTAAAATCAAGCTAAGAAATACTTCTGTATCACTCGCGCTACCGCATGGTCATTATTAGATACAGTTATTTCATCAGCATGATATTTGACTAATGACATGCAATTCTCAGTAGCGATCCCTTTACCTGCATATTTGAGCATATCAATATCATTCTCTCCATCTCCAATAGCAATTATCTGAGATCTATCGATATCATACAAATTTGCTATCTCCCTCAATGCACTTCCCTTTCCGATTTTATTATTAAAAATTTCTAGACAAATCGGCAAAGAAAATACTTGCGATAGAGATTCCGATAATTCTTCCGGTATTTTATCACGCAATTTTTTAAGTTTTTCATAATCATCTACAAAAGCTATCTTGTTAACCTTATGAGTCAAGTCATTTTCTATCAAATAATCAATCATATTGCCGGTTTCTACAAATGGGATTTCTGTAAACTTTTGAAAATCGACAGCTATGGGATCATCGACAGATTCTACATATGTATAATCTCCAATAAATACCGCAAGCATCGAATCAGTATCTTGCGATATATTTAAAAGATTCATCAATATATTTTCATCTATCACATGTTCAGCAACTACTTTTTCATCATCTAAATTAAATATTATATTCCCATTCAAAGCGGACATATATCCATTCAGATTTAATTGCTTCGCGATCTTTGACAGAGTATACTGACATCTTCCGGATATTAAAGTAACTTTAATTCCCGATTCTATAATTTTACTTATATATTCAATATTTTCTTCGCTTATAATTCCATCATCATTTAATGTCGTACCGTCGATATCTAATGCCAATAATTTATATTCTATATTCTCCAATTCTAAGTCCATCTCCTAATTTTCTACAAAAATAAACATTTAATATGATTATATTATAGCATTATTATCTTATTTAAAAAAATATAATTGGGTATATATAAAAACAAAGAATATTATGGAGGTTTATCATGGATAAATATAACAAAGAGAAAAAGGATAAAATGGAAGAAGCACAAGAACAAGTAGAAGGAACTCAAACGGATATCTACAGTAATACAGAATATACTAAAGACGATTCAAATGTCGCCGTACCAACTGAAGAAGCCGTTGAGGAAGCAAAAGAATGGGTTGACGATATGAACCGCAGATAAAATAATCCCACCTGATTGAGAGGTGGGATATTTTATTTATTTTCTATTTAATTCGTCTTGTAATTCTTTTATCGACTTTTTAGAAATACAGGATTTATCTATTTCCAATTTTTGTAAAATTTTGTCTAAATCCACTTCATCCCTAAGCTCGATTTCAGCATAAGGATAGGGATATGTTTCTTCATCCCATCTATCCAAGTCGAATCGACAATTTTCGTATATATAAGAAATTCTATATTTGTATCCGATAGAATAATTGCCATATCCAATCTCTTTTAAGATTTTGAGCATATTTTCCGTATCTAAAATTTCAGAAGTAAACTCTAGATTCTCTCTTAAATTATCATTCTCGATATTTTTCTTAAAAGTTATTACAGATTTTTCTTCATCTGCACTTGGGATTTCCCTAATCCTAAGATATGATCCCTCTGGTATAGAAGCCGTACTATCGCTTTCAATTAAAATATTCTTTTGATTTTCTTCAGAGATTTTAACAGCTCCCAAATTTATCAGCTTTTCTTCTAATTTTTCTATATCAATACCAAGTACTTTTACTTCCTTTTCCCTCTCCATAATCATTCTCCAATTAATACAGGTTTAAAATCTATATAGTCAGCTGATAGACAGGTATACTCTATACCATCTATCTGACCCTCTACAACGGCCGACAAACCTTCTGAATGAAGATGCCCATATATACATTTCTCTACATCGTATTCTTTTAACAGCTGTCCAAATTCATTAGGATTCTTATATCTGTCAAAAGGCGGGTAATGAAGCATTGCAATTATTGGAGCTTCATCACTAATACTATCTAGGCTTAATTTTAATCTTATAAGTTCCCTCTTAAAAATGGGCTCGTCTTCCTCAGTAAAAGAAGAATTGTCTCTTGCAAGCCAAGCTCTTGAACCGACTATATTATATCCTCCTAAAAAATAAGAATTATTTTGTAGGAATAATAGACTCTCTAGACGCAATGATTTCAATTTTTTTAAAGATTGCCACCAGTAATCATGATTACCTTTTAATAGAATTTTGGTCCCCGGTAGAGAATCTATTCTTTTTAGGTCGTAGATGACATCGTCAATTTTCATAGCCCAGGAAATATCTCCAGGTATAAGGACAATATCATCATCGGATATCATATCCTTCCAATTTGTAAATATTCGATTTTCATAATCTTTCCAAGCCTCTCCAAAGACTTCCATGCTCTTACTTCCAGTATGATCGAGATGTAAGTCCGAGATTCCGTATATCATATTTTCTCCATTAAATTAATTATATTATAATTATCATATATATTTGATATCTCGTCTAATTCCTCGCGATTATTTGTAAAATAAATTATTTGCGATGACTTTGACCTCGCAACGAGATATCTGTGTATATTTCGCCTTCTATTTTCATCTATATGTGAAACAGCATCATCTAAAATCAATGGTAATTTATTATTTCTATTATTGATTTCATTTAAACTGAGTCTAAAGGCTAGATAAACAGTTTGAATCGTACCTGTGCTAAGAGAATAAATAGGAACAAAATTATTTAATCTCTCATCAAAAATTTCAATTTCAAGATCATCGCCTATCAATACTCTACTATATTTCTCTGATGTCATCTCGCTTAAAATCTCTCCAACTCTTAAAGAAATTTCTGAATTAATATTTTTGCTTACACAGGATTTAGCGGATTTAATCGCATTTAAAATCATTCTGTCAATTTCTGCCTCGATTAGAATTTCCTCTTTTGACTTCATTAAATCTGAAAGTTTTTCTTCCAGCAGTCTAAGCTCCTTATTCTCGGATTCCAATTCTTCAATTCTATGATTGATGATTATCAATTCCGATTTTATATTATCTCTATCCCTATTTTTATCTTCAATATCAACTGATTTCAAATAATCTAATGATTCATCTAGAAAGCATACTTTAATATCGATATCTTTATCATCGTCTTTGACATCAAAATAGTTTGCACTTTCGTATATGGGTTTTTTAGCTAAAAGCTTTGAGTAATCATCTATATCTTCCGCACCGATATCGGATAGTATCTCTGACTTTTCTTTATTAAGTCTTTCTATTTCAGAATTAATAGCATTATATTCTTCTTCCAACTCGTCTTTAGACTCTGATTTTTTATTTTTATTATATCTATGATAGAGATAAAATGCTCCTAAAATCATAGATGAGTACAATAATCTTGTTAAAAAGCTTGCATTGAAAATAAATACTAAAATCAATGATATGATTAGCAATAATATAGAAATATATTTACTGATCTTATTTTCGGACAAAAGAATCAATTCGATATTTTTTTTATTGTCATAAGCATCTTTTATATATAAATCTAAATCGAGAAGATATTCAAATTCCTTTAAATCAGTCTTCATTACAGATTCATAGTCCTGATTATGATCAAATTTAAATTCTCTATTTACAGATATTAATTCTGAATATAATCTATTATAAATCCCTATCCAAATAATCTCCTTATCGAGTTTTTCAATTTTTCCTTTTAAATTAGACATTCTCGTCTTTATGTCTTTTAAATCTCTATTTATTAAAAATGATTTCTTTAATCTATCTTTAATACTTTTTATTTCTCTATTGATATTGCCAACTATTTTATTTGAGATTCTATCGGTACCAATGCTCGAGATTTCCTTTTGTAATTCGTCTTCTATTTTTTTTGTATCTAATCTTGAGGCTTCTGAATGAACTAAATTAATCAGATATTCCCTAATATAATTCTTATCATCTAAGTCTAATATTGGATCGACTAATTTGATATTTATGATTTTATCAAATACAGCTGAATTCACGCCCATAAAAATTTCGCCCGGTGATCTCTTATCGCTAAATTCTATGCCGGGTTCGTCAAGACATTTCAAATCGCATTTTTCATTTTTAAAATCTCGATAAATAAGATATCTTTTACCATAGCTAAATTCCATACTTCCAAAATAATTCTCATAAGACCATGGTTGATATTTATTTTTAAGAATATTATCTACTTTTCCCTTTGACTCAAAATCGTAGAATATAGCTTTTAAAAATGCATGAATCGTAGATTTTCCAGCTTCGTTTTCACCATATACTATATTAAAACCTTCTGTAAAATCTATCTCTTTTTGCTGAAATTTTCCAAACGAGGATAAATATAATTTATCTATATTTAATTTCAGAAAAATCACCTGCCAATAGTTTCAAGCCTTTATCTATGGCCATATCCTTTATTTTTTGATCTGCATCAGAATCTCTCAAAATCTGTATAAAAGATTTGATGAAGATATCAGACTCTATTCTCTTCATATAATCCGCATCAAGATAAGAGGAATTATTAATATATTCCAGATAATAAAAATCATGCTTGAAAGATTCTAATATATGATTTATCTTATTATAGAAATTTTCATTTGCTATCCCTTCGATTACTATCCTGTGAAAATCAACTTCAGTATTCAAGGCTTTAATAGCATTGATAAGGTCAACTTCTTCATCGTCCTTATCGATTTTAATCTTATTTATTAGGAATTTTCTCTTGCTAAAAGGTATGAATTCCGATTTAATATCATAATCTATCTCAGTTAAAATAAATCCTCTCTCTCCATCTTCGCCGAAATCCATCGGCTCAGGACATCCGGGGTAGAAAATTCTATCGTCTATTTTTGTGTATTTATGAATATGACCGAGCGCAATATAATCAAAACCTAATGTTTTCAATTCATCATAGTTAATATGCATATATCTAGATTGATTTATAATATCAGAATGAATCATCAATATATTTTTATAGCTTTTATCTAGATTGAATTCCGGTAATTTAAAGTCCTCATAGAATTCTTTTATCCATGATATGCCGTATACTCTGGTATTTAATTTTCTGTAGTCCTTAAATGAAACTTTATCAGATTTAAATAAATGGACATTATTTGGAAATACGACATTATTATATAAAGACTTATTTGAATAATAATCATGATTTCCTGTGATGACTAAAATTTTTAAATCTGGGAATTTTGAGAAAATAGATTTAAGCCTATAGAAATCTCTGAGGCCAAAAAATTCTGATTCAAATAAATCTCCTGAAATCAGAAATAAATCGACATTTTCTTTCTCTGCAAATAAAAGCATATTATAAAAGGTTTCCCAGACTTCTTTTCTTCTAGATTGAGCATATTCACTAGGATATGAACTACTATCCAATCGCTTTTCTAGATGAAGGTCGGCTGTATGAATTATCCTAACCATTCTTCTTCCTTCCGTCAGAAAGATTGCATATATCTATATAAGTTTTCTTTGCAGATTGGTAACCATCACGATACATCGAGAGAGTTTTAGAATAATTTAATTCTAATGCATTTAGATTTAAGTCAGAGCTTGGGGATATAATGACTGCATCGCCAGTCCTTTCCATATGATCCAAAAAAGTCAATGTATCATTATATCTTATATGTCTATTCTCTATGCATTCTATAATCTCAGGATATCTCTCCAGTTTTCGTTTCCCATCATTAGAGACCTTTTCTCTTTCTTTTCTATAATCTCTTGGTCTAGTCAAAACTACAACAGTTTTATCGTATTTTCTTTTTAAACTTTCAAATAATGGTATCGCTTCGGTAAAACCTCCGTCAAAATAATTCTCGTGATTGATTGTTACCGGCTTTGCAAATGCAGGTAGCGCACAAGAAGCTGAAATAATCTTCAATAATTCATTGATATTTCCAGCTGAATTTGCTTCAAAATAAACAGTTTCACCTGTCGTAGCTTTGATTGCCGAAGCTAGAAAAATAGAATTTGATTCTTGAAAACTCTCAAAATCGAATTCGCTCAGATTATCATTTAAATCTACAATCAGTCTATACATATCGTATAATTCATTAGTTTTTATACTAGAATTATTAAATCTTATATTACTCCTATCTAAAACCATGGATAAGAATCTCTTGTATTGCTTACTTATGAAATTAATACCGGTCAATGATCCGGCAGAAACTCCAATCACGATTGGAAAAGTTAATTCTTTTTCAAGAAAATAATCCAATACTCCGGCTGTGAAAGCACATCTAGCGCCTCCACCTTCAAGTAATAATGATATATTTCGGCAGTACATTTCTCACTCCATTTCATCATGTCAAATTAAATTTAGCTAAGACGGGATACCCATCTTTTATATTTATGACTGTAACCGATCCATTATCTATTTTAAATTTATAGTAAATATCAGTTGTTTTAAAGACAGCACATAAAAAAGATCTAATTACTCCATCATGAGTAATTATTAGAATGTCTTCATCTTTTTCAACCAATTCCTCGTATATATCGCAAACTCTTAGATATAGATCTGCTATACTCTCTCCGCCTGGTATTCGATATTCCATATTATTCTTATACCAATTATTAAATATATCTTCGTATTTAACTAGGGATTCTTCGACCGAGTTCCCCTTTAAGACTCCATAGTTAAACTCGTTTAACCTTTCGTCGACAATATATTCTTTATCTATATTCATTGCTTCAAAGCTTAATTTTGTCCTTAAATATTCACTAATTAATACTTTTTTATAATGATACTCTGCCAATAATTTAGAAGCATTTCTCATTTGCTCTAAACCGCTATCAGTTAAAGGGGTTGAATCGAGGCTGAAAACTTTTTCTCTATTGGCATCGGTCTCGCCATGCCTAATTAAAATTATATCCATTTTATCACCCACAAAGTAATCAATGATAGTATATCAGAGATTTCCACAGTAGCTCCGATGATATCTCCGCTAACTGCACCGATCTTCTTAACTGCCTTCCTACCCATAATTCTTGTAAAGAGGATTGTAAGCACCAAGGATAATATATATTTATAGTCATATATTGCCATTGTAATTGCATAACCCAACAAGAGTATTAACTCGCCCTTTCCTATTCTCCCCTTGCTGAAAGAATCAGCAAAACCTCCATAATTAGGCGTCTTGAAATTATTTAAGAGATGAACGGCACTGAATCTTGAATTGACTATCGCTATTATTATTAAATGTGGCTGATTTGCAATTGAAGTGTAAATCGCAAATTTAGTCAATATAATAAGAATTAGAGCTATAACTCCAAAAGCTCCAATTCTACTATCTTTCATAATTTTAATAATATCTTCTTTATCTTTTCCACCCCAAAAACCATCTACCGTATCAGATAGACCATCTAAATGAAGGGATCCGGTGATCAAGCAATATATTGAGATCGCTAATGCCGAGCTTACCCTAAATTCAGTTATCGGTATGAGGACGAAAGGAATCGTAACAATTACAGCTATAATCAAAGCTGTAAAGGGAAAAAAATATACTGCATTTTTTAAATTCTTACGAGTAAATTTAATATTCTTTTTTACAGGTATCCTGGTTAAAAATTGAATCGCCAACAAAAAACCATCCATCATTTTACTTTTACCTCGATTCCGGCAAATATAAAATACACAGACTCGGCTCTTTGAGCTAGATATTGATTTACTCTCCCTTGAATATCCCTAAACACGCGACTTAATCTATTCATCGGCACAATTGACATTCCAACTTCATTAGATACCATGATTATATTTTTATCTTTATAGTTGACGGCATCTAATAAATAATCTAATTGTCTTATCACTTCTTTTTCAATCTCATATTCAAGACTCTCGTCTAATTCGCTACTTTCTCCACTCAAATTAAACATTATATTAGAGATTAGATTTGTAATATCATCTAATATATAGTTTTCTTCTTGATCAATACATAGATATGGATTGGTGGGGTTTTCACAGGTTCTCCACGAGCTCGGTCTCGCATCTATATGTTTTTGTACCCTAGCTCTCATTTCTTCATCGATAATTTCAGCTGTGGCAATATAGCATACGGAATTGGCATCTGCAAAAAAATTCTCTGCAAAACGACTCTTCCCGCTCCTAGCTCCGCCTATTACAATAGCTATCATTTACCTTCAAATTCGTCTTTTAATATCTCATACAATATCTTCGCTTCTTCTTCAGTCATAGTAATTCCCTTGCTCATCTTCGTATGTTCCGGAGCCCATTCTCTGATATCGTATTTCGGATCTCTTTCATTCCAACTTACTAGATTGAATTCCTTTCTCCAACCCTTAGCATTTTCTGATAAAACTCCTATTTGCTCAACAACTTCATATTTGAATTCGGCCATTGTATTCTCCTTTTAATTTATATAATTGTCTTCTACAGGCAATAGCGCTAAAAAAAGCTGTTCAAGTTCAGCTTTAATAGATTCTAAATCGCTGATTGACTGTATCAGTTCACCTTTTTTAGTTTTAAATTGGTCATCGTCATCTACTGCATCTATAATCCCCTTAGGAAGGTAGTTTTTTAATTTTATAATATCATTGCTGTCAAAGATATTTTCAGGATTGTCAATTGTTTTCGACAATGGATATTTCCCGTTTGACCAGTCGATATTAGACCATTTATTTAGAACAGATCTATAATCGGGATGTAGCGTTGACAATGTTTTATTTATTCTGCCAATAAAAGAATCTATATCCTCAATCTGTTTTTCTTCTTCTATAGCATTTATAATTTTATTGATATCATTTTTTAGTATTCTAATCATAGACTCTATCTTGTAAAACTCGTCATTTGATATTTGAAATATCTTATTTACATCTACCTCATTGCCATAAGTCAATGATTCAGAAAGTATCTCGAGATTTCGATTGGTCTTTGTAAGCTCGTATTCCAGCATGTATTTTTGCAATTCCAATTGTCCAAGTTCATATATATAATTGGCAATAAAATTGATTAAGGTTTCCCTCAAATCATCTTCTTTTACAAAATTAGCTGCTTTTACATTCTCTTTATCTTCATCAGAGAGCATAATCATACTTATTCCTCCCTCCCTTAACTGTCATTTTATCATATTTTATAAATTAATTAAACATCGAGTTATTAAGCTGATTTTTTACCATATCTTATCTTGGATATTATAACATATTTTCCTATCAAATTATCTATAATGGATTATTTATCGGTTTTATGTTAATATATTCCTGAGGTGAAATATATGAAAAATAATAAATTTGTAAAGATAGTTGCGATATTATTAGCTGGTTCAATGCTCCTTAGCCTAGTCCCTACGATTATATTCGCATTGATGACAAAATAATGATAGTATCGAGTATAAATTATGACGACAAAGAGTTTTTTGATATAGAAATAGAAAGTCAGAAATATATACTAAATTATGAGCAATTAGAAAATCTAAAGCTAAGAGAAAATGATGAGATTTCTTTTGATGTATTCAGAAAGATAGAAGGATATTCTGAATATAATAAGGCTATTAATATGGCATTTAAATATGCTTCCTCTAGATTTATCTCCAGTCATCAACTCAAAAATTACTTGTATAGAAAGAATATTGATAGCGATAATATAGATAAAATTTTAGAGGAATTCGTAAAATTAAATTTGATTGATGATGATGAGTATCTAAAATCTTATATATCAGATAAGATTCAATTCTCTAAATCCTCAAAAAAGAAAATCAAATTCGACCTTATAAAAATTGGATTCCCGCAAAACAAAATCGAAGAATATTTGAATGATTTGGATACAGAAGCTGAAATCGAAAATGCCTATGAAATTACGATTAAAAAATTTAGAGATATAGATATCTCGGATTTAAAATTGAAAAATAAGATTTATCAATTCCTTTATAGAAAAGGATTTGAATACGATACGATTAATACGGTTTTACTGAGGATTGGTTTTTAATGTATTATGTCTACATATTGAAATGCAGTGATGGCAGTTTATATACCGGATGCACAAATGATTTAGAAAATAGGATTAAAACGCATAATGCCGGAAAAGGAGCTAAATACACAAGAGGAAGGCTCCCCGTATCACTGGTCTATTCTAAAAAAGTTGAAAACAGAAGTGAAGCTTTAAAACTCGAGCTTAAAATAAAATCTCTGAAGAGAAGTGAAAAATTTAAATTAATAAGGCAAAACCCTTGAAATATTTCTTAGGTCTTGCCTGTTTTTTATGGCCCCAATAAAGTTTCGACTGGAATTCTATCCTGTTTTAAAAATACCTGTTCCCATAATTCGGTTTGTTTTCCGCTCACCCATTGGGTCATAACAATCCTATCGCTTTCATTCGCCTTTATAGAAACCAAATAGTCATTCGATATTATTCCAGAATTTAACTCATATATAAGTATTTCATTTAGATTTTGAACCAGTAATAAATCTTCGTCAGGAGAAGTATATGCGTCAATAGCTGCGGGAAATCTAGTCTTTATAGATTCCCATGAGAGTGCGAGCATATCATTTTTTACGATATCGATATTCGGTACTAAACTCAATTTATAATCTTGCATTATGAGATTATTGTCGACTCTCATGATAATATTGCTCCTAAAATCCCATCTTCCATTAGTCCTCTTCATCCCTATATTTGAAGCATCATATGAATAGCCCATATCCTCTTCTACACTATTATTACTCAAAACTTTAGCCGTATCATTTCTAAATGCTTCTAAGCCTTGATCTCCCGCTATATCTTTTACATTTAATTTAGTATTTTCGGCCAATTTATCTATATCATAGATACCATAGCTCTTGTCATCGCTATTATAGTCGTATAATTCTATCGATACATAATCCGATCCCAAATACAAAATTGAACAATTATTTTTCTTGCCCAATAAATATCTGCTGTCATCTCGATTTCCACCAGCTAGCGGATAGGCAAAAAGAACATCCCTAGTATTATCAGTCTCGACTATATGTTCTTGTCCGACCAACCAAAAACCTGAATTTCTCGATAGTAAGAGATTTCTTATCGAATAAATAATCGGTTTTGTCGTAGCGCCTTTTCTTAGAAAAATAGTCTTATAGCCGGAATAAGTATTAGTGTCCTTATCTTTTTTTGTCGTCCTTATCCCTATGGTCATGCCTATGTCCTTCGTAGGATCTGCTTTATGGGTTTCTTTTATCGATAGCTCTTTGTCTATCTTCTTAGCTTCATCTATTATTTCTGCCGAGACTTTTGTATCTACTCTCTCAAAAACAAAGAATATTCCATCATATAAAAAAGATAATTCATCCTCATAATCGATGATAAAATCTTGATAGAAAAATTGACCATCTGCGACTGTCAATAAGGGACCTTCTCTTTTTAAGAAATTATCGATTATATTCTCATCCTTCGTCTTATCTTTAAAAAATTCGGCATAATTGAGATATCTGGTTTTAAAATTCGGCTTAGTAGTAAATCTGTCCTTAAATTTTACTAGATCATTGGAAATATACAGATACTCATCATCAGAGTATTTTTCTCTAATAGACTCCTCTATGGTATCGGGCACGATTTTTTCTTTTAATTTCCAAGTGCCATCAATTAAATGTTCTTTATTCTCAGGTTTCTCTATTTCATCGCTTATACCGATAAATTTAATATTACCGGCTATTTTTGTACATCCTGAAACCAAGTAGAATAACAACAAAAATGAGGCAAATAAAATAGAATATTTAGTTAATTTCTTCATCTAAATCACCTTTTGGCAAGATAACAGCTATCTTTGTCCCTTCATTTATCTTGCTTTCAATTACCATATTTCCACCATGAAGCTTGACTATTTCCTCGCATATTGAAAGGCCAAGTCCCGTATGTGAATTGCTATTTTTCCCCTTATAGAATTTACCGGTTATAAGAGCTATCTCTTCAGAATCTATCCCTATCCCAGTATCTATGACTTCAGCAACAACATTTTCATCTTTCTCAAAGATATTAGTTATAATTACGCCCTCATTTTCCGTAAATTTTAAAGAATTATCTAGTAGATTAATCATTACTTGTCGAATTCTATTTCTGTCAATTACAGCATGGATACTCTCCGAATCATAATTCAATATCATATCTATTCCAGATTTCTTAGCTCTTGGCATAAGCTGTTTGTAAATTGATTTAACTAAATTAGTAAAATTCGTATCTTCTTTTGATAATTCGATCCGTCCGGCAGTGAACCGTGAGAAATCCAATAATTCATCTACCATAATCTTGAGCCTATCGCTCTCTTTTTCTATTATACTCAAGCCGTCTTTTAAAAGAGAACCTTCCTCAACCTCATCTTGAAGGGTTATCGCCCATCCCTTAATTGATGTCAGTGGAGTACGTAGCTCATGAGATATAGAAGAAATAAAATCATTTTTGAGCTGCTCTTTTTTATTTATATTATCAGTTATAAAATTCATCGTACTCGCTAATTTCCCAATCTCATCATTACTCGACTCATCGGCCCTTATATTGAATTTTCCTTCTGCGAGCTGCGAAGCTACATCTGTCAATTCATTAATTGGCTTTACAATGGAATTAGCTATAAAAAATGTTACTATTATCATAGCCGCTGTAAGCACGACTCCAAAAATTACAAATATATAATTTCTTCTAACTATAATCTGATCTATCTTGTTTAGCGAAGTAATAAGTCTAATTATACCGACTTGCTCAGTCCTATTATATAAGGGCATCGAATATGCCATGACATTATAATCAGAATAGCTCGGAATATAAATACTCCTACCCTCCTGATTGTTTTTTGCTAAATTGACATCCTCGGAATCTATTATCTCACCAATATTTGATGTACCGAGATTATCTAAAAGCACTCTTCCTGAATTATCTAATACCTGGACTTGAGATTTATTATGCCTATAATACTGATCTCTATCTTCCAGAATAGCCTGCTCCAAGCTATTATCAGATAGATATGACATATATAATTCTCTACTGTACTTGGCTTGACTCCTCAGCAATCCTTCAGCTGTAGAGTAATAATAATACCTAACAGAGTACATTAAAAACAATTCAAAAATTAGTATGGATATAATAAATACAAATAGATAATTGCCTACTATTTTATTTTTAATACTACCTTCGTATTTATTTTTCTTTATTTTTCTTTCCACCTATAACCAATCCCCCAGACAGTCTCCAAGTACTCCGGATGACTAGGATCATCTTCTATCTTAGCTCTGATCCTTCTGATATTTACATCTACTATTTTAGACTCACCCACATAATCCGGACCCCATGTTAAGTCTAGGAGTTCATTTCTACTAAATGCCTTGCCAGGATTTGCTATAAATAGATTTATTATAGATAATTCAGTGGGAGTTAACTCGATTTCCTTGTCATTTTTAAAAAATGTTCTCGAGTATCTATTTAACTTGAATGGCCCGTTCACAATCTCGTCCTTATTCTTCACCGAGCTGTCCAATCTCCTTATCAGCGACTGGATTCTAAGAACCAATTCCTTTGGATTGAAAGGCTTTACCATATAATCATCAGTTCCGCTCTCTAATCCCATTATCTTATCTACATCCTGAGCTTTTGCAGTAAGCATTATGATTCCTATTTTTGGAAATTCCTTTCTTACTATTTTACAGACCTCATATCCGTCTATTCCGGGAAGCATTATATCCAGGATAACTATCTCTGGATTATTCTCTCTTATCTTCTCGACACCTATCTCTCCCGTTTCGGCTTCAATAACTTTAAATCCTTCTCTTTCTAAATTTATTTTTGTAAATTGCCTTATGCTGGCTTCATCTTCTACTAAAACTATTTTTCTAGTCAAATTTTACCTCCTATAATTCATCGAAAACTGTCTTCGCAACTCCGATAATTCCTGAATCATTTAAGAATTGAGCAGGTAGTATCTTTATATTTTCCGGCCTATTGCAGAGGTCTTCGTATTTATTTAAAAGATCAGACCACCAATATTCTCTGCTATTAATAAATCCTCCACCTAAAATAATGCCCTGTGGATCAAATGTATTAGTCAGACTCACAAGAAATGTAGCTAGGTCATCAGTGTATTTACTAAGTGATTTCATAGCTTTATCATCATTTTTTAATGATGAAATAATTTCCGGACCCGACTTTTCCAGTCCGGTCAATTCAAAATAATTTATCGATAATGCAGATCCAGCTATATACTTTTCAGAACAGCCGGACTGCCCACATGTGCAAAGTCTTCCTTTAGGATATAATATGCTATGGCCCAATTCTGCACCCTGATATCTAGAACCCTCCCAAAGACCCATGGCATCGTGGTAAATTGCACCTCCTAGACCAGTTCCCAATGTCAGCATAACAAAAGAATCCAAGTCCTTAGCTGCGCCAATCCATTTTTCACAAATGGCCGCCATATTTGCATCATTCTGTATCTTCAAAATTTTCCCGGGAAAAATGTCCTTGAATACTTCATGCATATTCAATCCGGTCCAATCTTTTATATTGCCGGCAAATTCGACTATGCCCTCATCTGAATTTATAAATCCCGGTGATGTTATACCAATTCCGACAATGTCCTCGTCTATTATTTCTTCAATCGCCATTGTAATTCTTTTAATTACAGTATCTCGCCCCTTATCTGCATGAGTTTCGATTTCCGTACTCTTTAAAATATTTCCCTTGGGATCGACAATACCCGCATTGATTTTAGTTCCTCCAAGATCGACTCCAATTACATTTTTCATATAATCCTCCATATCATTATTTAGAATCTATTTTCCCGATAAATTCTCTTAGAATAGAATTTAATGGAACGACATTGTCATCGTCTATCGTTCTGAAATAATACAGAAATCTCTGCAATCTCTTAACATCTTTATAACATTCATAACTGTCATCTATCTTGTCAAATAAATTGATCGCATGCTTTTTTAAAATAGCAATCTCATATATAAGGGCTGAATCTAAATGAAAATCTGCTTCGTCCTGAAATGGGAATATCCATTTTTCTTCCCCTTTTAGTACATTTTTCCATAAATCAAAAGTCTCCTCGACTGAATATCCCCTGAAATTATTGTCACGTACAATCCTTCTCAAAAGTCTGACATCAGTCGCCGAAATTCTATTATGTTTATCTAAATTAAGCTGTGTCAATGCGCTTATATAAACCTTGAATTTGTTTTTATCAGGAACATCATATGTCAAGGTGGGATTCAATGCATGGATACCCTCAATTATTATGGGATGATCCGAGTCGGTAAATATAAAATTGTCGGACATCTCCCTTTTACCTGTGTTGAAATTATATCTAGGCAATTGTATCGTCTTTCCGTCTAATAATGCAAGCAAATCTCTATTAAAATAATCTATATCAACAGCTCGAATAGTTTCAAAATCATATTCTCCATTTGCATTTCTCGGGGTCTTGTCCCTTTCTAGAAAATAATCGTCAATTGATATTGAAAAAGGTCTTTTGCCCCTCACAGCCATCTGAACTGCTAATCTATGAGCTGTTGTAGTTTTCCCCGATGAGCTAGGCCCTGCAATTAAGATAAATTTAACTTCCTCATCAGAAACTATTAAATCTGCAGCCTTAGAAATCTTGTTTTCAAAATAAGCCTCTGATACTTCAATCAAATACTCGTAGTCGCCTTCGATTATAGTACGGTTTAGATTTGCGACATATCCTATTCCCAGCATATCAGTCCATTTTTTTGAACTGGAAAATACCTTTGCCAAGCTTCTTTCTTCGTAGAATGTCGGGATATTATCTCCACTCTTTGGAGATGGAAACATCATCACCACACCCGGATAATATAATTTCAAAAAGAAATCTTTTCCAAATCCGGTTGAAGGAGCTAGGTATCCGTGAAAACTAAAAATATAATCATCGACAAAATACATATCTACTTCGTCTATGTCCAATGTCTCTAATAGAGCTTCCTTCTCTATATAACCCTCAGCCGCAAATAATTTTAATGCCGTCAACTTATCTGTATGTTTGCGATTTATTGGGATATCTTCCTTTATTATATCCCTCATAACAGATGTTAATTCATTCACAAATTCATTGTTCACTTCAGGCCCATTTGAAAACTCAACATAAAGTCCCCCGCCTATAAAATGCTCAACCTCCAATAAATAATCGGAATTTATCCTCTTTAGAGCCAATGCGAGTATCAATGTCATCGTTCTCGTAAGTATTTTATATCCATCTTTTGAACGACTGGACAATAATTCAACATCATCACCTTCGTATACTATCTCATTAAGATTGTATACCGTATTTTTTACAATGGCTCCTAGATAGTTTTGATATTTATTTGGCTCCTCGATTTTTACAATATCATATATTGTTTTCCCGTCGTATTTTTTATCAACTTTAAATTTCATAAATCCCCCCGAAAAGTCTTTTTTCAAGCTTTTCATTGTATTTTGATTCATCAAGCTTAAATTTCATATTATTCAAGTACTCAAACTCGTCTACTAAATTGCCTAATTCTAATTTATATGCGATAAGATATTGATTATTTAATCCAATATCAATAAATTTTCTATTGATATCAGATCTGCCGTATTTCCTATCCCCTATTATAGGATGTCCTATGGAATTTAGATGTGCTCTAATTTGATGAGTTCGCCCAGTTATAAGTTCCGCCTCGACCAATGAGAAACCACTTTTATTTAATATAGGTCTTATTATAGTCTTAGCCTCAATTCCTTCATTAGAAATATTCATGCGATTCTTATTGTCAGATTTAATGAGATATTTATCAATCACAAGCTGTTCAGAAATATTCCCATATACTATAGTTCTGTATTTTCTTTTTATGCCCTTTTTTTTGATTGATGCATTTATTGCCTTTAAGCTATCGTGATTTTTACAGGCGATTAGTATACCGGAAGTATTTCGATCCAATCTATTTGCAAATGCTGGAGTAAAACTCTTTTCAATTCTAGGAATATATTCTTTTTTGGCAATTAGCATTTTAATATACTCATCTACCAATGTATCTCCATAGTCATCTTTAGACGCAGGATGAGTTAATATTCCGGTATCCTTATATACTATGGATATATTATCATCGTCGTATATCAATTCTATATTATAATCCTCAGAATCATATTCATGTCTTTCTATATATTCTTCCAAAACTTCATCATAAATATATATATTTATGATATCTCCTTCTTTAAGCATTAATTTGGGATCAGCTCTTTTTTTATTAACTTTTATTCTCTTCTTTCTAATGAATTTTTGAATTAAAGAAGCAGGTGCCTTATTAAGATATTTACCCAAAAATCTATCTAATCTTTGATTATCGTCATTTTTATCTATTATTATCTCTCTCAAATTACTCTCCAGTCTTTTTTGTGGTATAATTTATATATTACTCAATAATATTATACAACATATTAATTAATAGTAAATTTTTTGAGGTGAAATAATGAAAGTAGTAAATTGGATAATTGACACAGTATACGATTTGTTTGAATACTTGATAATGCTTCTTGTCGTAGTCGCAGCAATATTTATAATTCTTTGGAGACTTGAACTCATGTTTGGAAGCAATTTAAGTATTATAGCTAAGCCAAGCGAAGTCGTGGAGTCCACATTAAAGACAACTAAAGAGAGCGTATCTCAAATACTCGGTTCTTCTTCATTAGAGGGCGAAAAAATCGATATTAATATCCCCGAAGGCACAAGCGCCGAAGGAATTGCGAATATTTTATATGAATACGAATTGATATCAGACAAAGAAGTTTTCAGAAAAAAATTATTAGAAAAAATAGAAAATAAAGAATTACCAAAAGGCAAATACGATATAAAAATCGGAAGTACAGAAGAAGAGTTAATTGAAATACTTACTAAATAGGGCATCTTATGATGCTCTATTTTTATAATCATTTTAAATTAGCAAAAAAATTCAATGCTTATCACGAATTTGTTATTATATTCAATAAATTTTATTATATTAATATAATTCTTAATAAAAAATATTCAAAATTTAATTTGTACATTTTACTTTTCATATTATAAATTTACAAATCTTTCTATATATTTTTTTATCAATTTAAACTGATATATTGATTATGTTTTTTTCTTGACCATTTTTTTTGCTAAAATATAATGAGAATCAATACGGGTCAGCGTATAGATAAAATTTTAAGGAGGATTATATGTTTATTTATATTTTTGCATTGATATGGGCCTATCTAATAATTAAGATATTAGGAAAATATATGCATAAAAATCAAAAAGTTACTTATATTATAAGTCTGTTGTTTTCTATCGCTATTCTTCTCCTACCTTATGATCTTGAAAATGTAAATCCATTATTTTTTAGTATTCTCTTAGGACCTTTCACAACTGGAGCAATACCTATGGCGATATTCTTTTTTGTAATGTGGGGACGTATCTTACCAAAGCGTTGGTCAGTAACAAAAATAATTATGCAAAACCGGGCAGAGCTTTCTATATTAGGATGTTTCCTATCATTTAGCCATAATATTTTTATGGGCTTTATCCATGAAGGTAGTCCGTTTATAGAATTCTTTACAAAAGGTATTGATATGGGAACCGGCTTTTATATTGCGACTTTTATAACACTTATATTGGACATTCTTTTGATTCCTTTATTTATCACATCTTTTCAAACTGTACGTCGTAAGATGAAAGCTAAGACATGGAAAAATATCCAAAGACTTGCCTATCCTTTCTGGATACTTCTTCATTTCCATGTACTGACAATTTGGGGAATGGGATTCTTATGGCATGTTAATGAACAAGACTTAGGAATAGAATTTGCTCACCAAGTATTTATGATGCTTTTCTATATTATAACCCTATGTCTTTATATCGGACTTAGACTTCAAAAATATAGTTTTGATAAAGATAAAAGACTTGCAAAATCTACGATTGTATAAAGAAAACCGCTCTGACCGGCGGTTTTTTATTTAGAAATCCATTTAAAAAAGAGCATTTAAATGCTCTTTAATAGACAATATTTACATAATGATCTATTTTTGACTTTCTGGGATTTGGATCGAATACTCCTTTATCGATTAAAGAATCCTTGACTTTTTGATTGATACTATGTAATATAACTTTTTCATAATTCAATAAGATTATTTCAAATAATTTATTATCTAATTTTTCTGAGTTTAAAAGCAAGGGATAAGCAACTAAATCCTCTTTATTTACCAATTTTATTAAATCCAATATTATCTTATCTTTTTCAATATAATAATTCGCAATCTTGGACTTATTTATATCGTGAATCTTTCTGCTTTTCTTAGATGATTTTAAGTTTAAATTACACATTTTATAGTATTTAGCTAAAACATTATAATACTGATAATTGTATACGCATCTGCCAATAGTATCATTAATTAAAAAAGGTTTCATATTCAATTTTTCTATCAAAAGGTAATTTTCTATTAAAAAATCTTTTTTGTCTAATTTCCCATTTTCAAGATCTATTATTAATTGATTTCGTATTTTTAAAAATCGACTTATAGATTTTATTTCAAATTCAAGCATATTATATTCCTAACAAAAGGTATCCCTGAATTCAACTGAATTAGCTCTAAACTCCTCAGGTAAATCTTCCATTTGCTTATTCATTCCCATTAAGAATTCCACATTAAACTCTTTTGAGATCTCTTCTAATCTTTCTATTAATAAAACAAATGTATCCATATTGAAGTTTATTATGTCGTATATACCATCAATGTAAATTTTCTCCACATCATAGTCTCTGGAGATTATTCCACATAAGAATCCATAAAGCTCTTTTGAATTAGATATATGAAAATCTCTTGCATTTACTAATCTCACTGTATGATCCAATGTAAAGATATGAGAATCATCAGTATCGATAAATACGATATTTCCATTACCCTCCGCCTTATCCTTATTAGCTCCGTCGATTAACCATTTAGTTTTACCGCTTCCCTCTGGTCCAAGTACAAATTTAACCAAAATAATCTCCACCTTTCAATAATTGTATTATTTACTTCTTTTAGGAATAAGGTAATTAAATAAATCACCTTGTCTGTAACCATTTTTAGTCATTTTATTTAAAATTTCATCTTGGATCTTCCACCAACTGGTAGACCAATTTGAAAAAAGACTATCTTCCTCGCTAGATCTTCCAATAAGTCTTTGAATGACAATGCTGGGATCTAAATATCTCAAAAATAATATTACCCTATCGATAAATTCATCTTTACCAATAGTCTCAAGTTTTCCGGATTCGTACATCTTTCCAAATACGCTATTTTTGAGAATATACAAAGCATGTATCTTTACTTGTTGAATTTTGAGGGCAGAAATAATCTTAGCAGTTTCAATTATATCTATATCTTTATCATCAGGTAATCCAATTATTATATGAGTACAAATATCTATCTTATTATTATTGCACCTGATGACTGCATCTATAAATTCTGCAAGACCATGACCCCTATTTATATTATACAATACTTTGTAATTTGCTGTTTGCAGTCCAAGCTCGATTACTATATCGATTTTATATTTTTCTTTTACTTTTTTCAAGTATTCTAATTGCTCATCATCTATACAATCAGGTCTTGTCGATATATAAATCGCAACAATATCTTCGTCGATTGCCTGATTTATCATTTTCTTGAATTTATTTATATTAAAATAAGTATTTGTGTAATTCTGAAAATAAGCTATAAATTTCTTTGCATTATACTTCTTAGAAATATGATTTTTATTAATCGCCAATTGATCAGCAATTGGAATATCCGGCTCTAAATTCTCGAAAGATCCACCTTCATCTCCACAAAAGCTACATCCATTATCACCTATGGAACCATCTCTATTTGGTCAGGTACCCTTTAGTTTAATCGGTAATTTATAGACTTTTTCGCCATATTTTTGCTTTAGAAATTCCGAATATTTTCTATAAATCATCCATCGATTTCCTGCAAGTATTCGAGTACATCTTTTGCATGGCCTTTTGATTTGACATTTCTAAATTCCTTAATCAGATTTCCCTCTTCGTCAAATACAAAGGTCGATCTAATAGTACCCATAACCGTCTTGCCAAATAGTTTTTTCTCTTTGAGTATATCAAATTCCTGATGAAGAATTTTTTCAGGATCAGATAATAATTCTAGATTCAAATTTTGTTTTTCGATGAATTTTTTATGAGAATTTACGGTATCTTTGCTGATACCAACTACTTTTACATTTAGTTTTTCAAACTCATCCACAAGTTCACTGAACTCTTTTGCTTCATTTGTTCAACCGGGTGTATTATCTTTAGGATAAAAGAATAGTACGAGCTTATGATTTAAATAAGATTCACCGGTCTTAATTATATCATCTTGATTTTTTAAATTAAATTCTAATTTCATTATAACTCCTTAAACTTAAATATATCAGATAATGTATTATATACACCAAAGTCGTCATTACTAGTGGCAGTTATAAAGTCGGCCACTCTCTTTACTTCAGGTAATGCATTTTTCATTGCTATCCCAAGGCCCGAATTTGAAATCATCGAGATATCATTTACTTCGTCTCCAAAAGCGATAATTGATTTTTTATCTATATTGGAATACTCGGCAAAATGAGATATTGCACTCCATTTATCTACACCTTGATTCATTATCTCTAAAATGCCATGCTGTGAATACATGGAAGACATTATATGTGTGCATACCTTTCCTGAATATTCAAGATTGACAGCAGCTTCTAATTTCGAAAGTTCATCTGTACTGCCGGAAAAAACTATCGAAAAGCAATTGTCTATCTCCCTCTCATGGGCAATGATTCTGATTCGATTCTTATCCCGAACTATTGTATTTTCAAATCCATCTATATTATGACCTTCAAAAACAAATAAATCCGATCCGGCCCTGAGTACATCTACATATACAAGGGCACTAAGCCCATGATTTTTGGCAGTATTGACAATTCTACCGGCGATTTCATTGTCGATATAGTCGGTTAAAATCGAAGTATTTGTTTTAACTTCAAATACAGCAGCTCCATTATTGGATATAATTATCCTATCATCTGTGAGACTATTCGTAAGTTGCTTTGCAAAATCATAATGTCTGCCCGTAGCAATCACAACTCTAATTCCCTCATCAGACAAATCATTGAGGGTCTTTATCGTCATCTCATCAATAGTCTTATCTGATTTTAACAGTGTTCCATCTAAATCAAGACAGATCATCTTATACAAATTACCACCTCTAGGGAACTATTCTTCAACTTCATCCTCAACGCTGAAAATTTCAAAGAACACGGCTGATACTTTTTCAAATTCCTCGTCAGACTCTATATTCTCAAGGGCGAAGTCATCAGGGCTGTCTTTATCTTCTAAATATCTATATAGAAGCACTTGCTCATCATCAACAGTGATCAAGGCGATATAATCAGTATCTTCGATTGTAAATATCCCCAATATGATACATTCCATTTCAGAATCATCATCTAATGTCAAAAGTATGGTTTCAAATTCATCTAAATGCTCTTCACCGCATCCACATCCACATTCATGTTCGTGGTCGTGATCATGTTGATTGTCTTTAATTTCTTTATTCATAATTGCCTCCTTTAGGTATTAAATACCCATATTTGTAATTTATAGACATATTAATAAGTTTTTTCCACCTTGTATTTCTTTTCAAGTTCTTTAGTTTTTTCTAAATAAACTTCCTGCTGCTTTAAGGCAGATACTTGCTTGTTGATTTCATCTTTACATTCTTCGAATGATCTATATGATTCTTCTTTTCTCGATTTTACAACTAATACATGATATCCAAATTGAGTTTTTACAGGCTCGGATATTTTGTCAATCTCAATTTTTTGACATATTTCGTCAAATTCTTTGACCATCTTTCCAGGGTGAAAGACTCCTAAATTACCTCCGGCATCCTTTGATGGACATATAGATAATTCTTTAGCTAAATCCTCAAAAGATTCTCCTTGATCAAGCCTCTCAATAGCTTCTTCAGCTTCTTCTAAAGTCTTGACTAAAATATGTGAAGCTTCAATCTCCATGGGCTTCTTAAAATAATCCTTATGTTCTTCATAATACTTCTTCAGCTCTTCATCATCAATCTTTACTTTATTTAATACCTTTGCTATCGCGTATTGCTTTAAGAGATTTATCTTCATATTATTCATTTGCTCTACAAAAATTGGTTCTTCATCCAATTTATTGTCTAAGGCATCAAGATACAATAATTCCTGATTTACTAATTCATCAGCAATCTTATTGAATCCTTCTTGATTGTTAAATTGAGCTTGCATTTCCGGTTGAAGAGCATTTATAAATGCCTGAACATCGTCGGTTGTTATATTAAGGTCTTCAACTCTTGCCAATATCTTTTCTTCTATCATTTACTACTCCTTTTAATACCTTCTTCTGTGAAGATTATTTTATTTTCTTTATATAATTTACCCAAGGCCTTTTTAAAAGATGACTTACTTATACCAAATTCTCGTCTTATATCGGATGGGTTACTCTTATCATTATATCTTAAAATTCCATTATTCTTAATTAATTTATTATATATTTTTTCTGCATCGTCATCAATAACTTTGAAAGCTCGGTCTCTCAATGTAAGATTCAACCTTCCATCCGGATTTCTGGAACTGACTCTAGCTTTTATCTGTTCTCCTTCTGTTACAACCCCGAGCAAATCTTTATTGTGTATCAAGGCGTCGTATTTATTATCTACAGCGACGAATGCGCCATAGTCGTGATTAATTCCATATATCCTACCTGTAACCCAATCATTCTGTTCATATTCAGAATCTGTTCTTAGCAATTCCTTTATCCTCATAGTGGCAGCAAGTCTATTGCTTTTATCTAGATATAGACTGAAAAGATAGGTCATGCCTTTAATTGGCTTAAAGGTCACTTCTTGAAATGGTAAGAAAAGGTCTTTTTCAATTCCCCAATTTAAAAATACTCCTATCTTCGTAACATCTTTGACTTCTAATGGTTTAATTTCTCCCAATGTAATATATGGCCTTTGTATCGTCGCTATATATTTATTTTTTTCAAATAGATAGATGAAAGCTTTTACCTCATCTCCGGCAACTAAATCTCCAACTTCTTTATTTGGAAGTATTATTTCATAATCGGTCTCTTCCATTATATCTAATTTTGCGCCATATCTATTTATATTCTTTATTGTAGCATTGTAAATTCTTCCCAGCATAAAACACCAACTTTCTTGTACCCTAATTATAACCTAATTTCACAAAAAATAATAGCGATGGTACCATCGCTATTAAAACTTATCATAGTAAATTTTTTCATCAGGTATGCCTTTTTTATTTAATGACTCTACTATCGAGTCTATCATGACGGGACTACCACAAAGATAAGCTGTGTAATTTCCATCTTGTTCCACATATTTTTCTATAGAATTATTGACTCTACCCTTATCTCCATTCCAATTCATTTCATCAGTAGTTCTCGATAGAGTAGGCATAAATTTAAAATCATATAAATCTTCTTCTAATTTTTCTAGTTCCTCTAATAGGAAGAGATCGTCGGGAGTTTTAGCTCCAAAATAAAATCTTGCCTCTCTCTTTATATCATTATCTCTCATATGATATAGGATTGATAGTATTGGAGCCATACCGGTACCAGCAGCAACTAATATCATCTTGCCGCCATCATCTTCCTTATAGTAAAAATCGCCATAAGGACCATTAATATTTACAGTATCGCCCTCCGACAGATGATAATGTACATAGGTCGTAGCGATTCCGCCCGTATATCCGATTAGAAGCTCTAAATGCTCATCATCATTAGCAGAGGATGCAATCGAATAGGCCCTGTAAACTTCGTCATCGCTTCCCTCATAAGCCGGTGCTTTTAATTGTACATATTGACCGGGTTTGAACTTTACTTTTTCCCCGTCAGGTAATTTAAATCTCAACTGTTTTATAGTGTCGGTCAGTTGAATCACATTGACAACTTCAGTGTCGTATTCTCTCACATTAAACAGCTCTTCGGGTATTTCTATTTCTATATCTTCCTTAACTTTTAATTGACAAGATAATCGAGTGTTATCATTCATCTCTTCATCTGAAAGCCAGGGAGTTTCTGTAGCCAGAACAGGCCCACCGCCCTTATTTACTTTTACCTTACAATAACCGCATGAGCCCTTTCCACCACAGGCTGAAGGTATGAATATCTTTTCATTGATTAATGTCGATAGTAGCGTAGATCCCGCTTTAATAGTTTTAGCTTCTTCATGATTTATTTTGAGTAATACTTCTCCATAGTCAGCAATATAATTATCCGCAAAACTTAGCAATAATGCCAATACTGCTGATATCAAAGATACTACAAAGACTGTTAGTATTATATTTCCCATATTGCCTCCTATGATATTTGTACTATTCCTGAAAAACCTATAAATGCCATCGCCATAATCCCTGTAATGATTAAGGTTATACCGGGACCTCTAAGTCCCTCCGGCAATGTCTTTTCATTAACTCTGGTTCTAATCCCCGCCATAGCTATTATTGCAAGGGCCCATCCTATGCCTGAACCTAAGCCGAAAAATGCAGTCTGGATAAAATTATAGCCTCTGATAACCATAAATAGAGAAACTCCGAGGATAGCACAATTGACAGTTATTAAAGGTAAAAATATTCCCAAGGCATAATATAGATTGGGCAGATATCTTTCAAGAACCATCTCAATCAATTGAACAAATGCAGCAATGGTCAAAATAAATATTATAAACCGTAAATACTCAAGTCCAAAGGGTAGCAAAATATAATAGTAAACTAAATAATTTAATATAGTTGTTACAGTTAGTACAAATGTAACTGCAGTCCCTAAACCTATTGCTGTAGGCACTTCTTTTGAAACTCCTATAAAAGAGCACATCCCCAAAAAATTACTGAAAATCATATTACTCGTAAATATCGATGCAAAAAATATGACCATCGGATGTATATCTATCATTTCGTATTTACCCCCTCTTCTTTATCATTTTTTCTGCTATATGCTATCCACATTATTATAGCTAGGATAAAGAATGCTCCGGGAGGCATTATCATCATAGTCCAAGGCGTCCAATTAGCCGGAGTGACCTTAAAACCAAATAATGTACCAAAGCCTAAGAATTCCCTAATAATCGCTATAATCATCAATACAGCTGTATATCCGAGTCCTGCAGCTGCACCGTCTAATAATGAGGGCAATGGTGGATTAGATATAGCATATGCTTCCGCTCTTCCCATTATGATACAATTTGTGATTATCAGTCCAACATATGGACCGAGTGCTTTACTCATATCAGGCATATATGCCTTTAAAAATATATCTACGATAATGACATATACCGATATAATCAATACCTGAACCATCATCCTAATATGTCCTGGCGTCTTATCCTTTAATAGGGATACAGTAAATGAAGATAATGCTGTGACAAATGTCAGAGCAATGCCCATGATAAGTGAATTGAGCATTAAATTTGTTACTGCAAGCGCTGAACATATCCCTATAACCTGAAATATTATAGGATTGTCCTTAACCAATCCGTCAGTAAATATCTGAGCAGAATTAAATTTCTTTGACATTACTCCATACCCCCTTTGTCAATAAAATCAATAAGGTCTTTATTGAGCATATTTTTTACAAAAGTAGAAGTTTGAGTAGCTCCGGCAATAGCATCTACATTTCCACCAGGAGCAGGTCTATTTATAATTAATTCATTTCCTATTCTCTCAGTTATATCGACATCTCTAAACTGTTCTTTGTATGGCTTTTCAGCAATTCTACCCCCTAGACCTGGAGTTTCAGATTGCGATATAAATTCTATACCTGTTATTTTTTTCAAATCACCATCAACTCCGATATAGCCGTGAATGCTACCCCAAAGCCCGGGTCCATTAAAGGGAACAGCATAAGCTTTTTCATCGCCATCCTCAAGAATATATATCTTTTGCTCATCTTTATAATCTCTTTCAGTGATTCTACCTTCAAATT
Source organism: Tissierellia bacterium (assembly GCA_030537815.1). Classification (GTDB taxonomy): domain Bacteria; phylum Bacillota; class Clostridia; order Tissierellales; family Peptoniphilaceae; genus Microaceticoccus. Next base: position 28,572 of record JAUNVF010000010.1, read on the forward strand.
TCTCATTCACATCTTCTTGTGTATCTTTCTCATCAAGTAAATCAAAGACATAAAGAATTTTTTTCCTCAATTCAAAATCTTGATTTTCTTTAATTATATCGGCAGTAGTATGGTTCAATACTGCCAAAACAAATGTGAATACTGCAGTGACAATAAACATAAAAAAGATAGGATACAAAATGGATTTCTTTTTCATTAAGCTGTCACCTCTTTCTTTTGCTTGGCTTTTTGCTTTTGTGCTCTTATAGCATAGTCAATAATGGGTGCAAATATATTTCCTATCAAAATCGCAAACATTACTCCACCTGAGAATAGTGCAAATCCTCTTATTATAACTGTTACTACACCTATAATTATTCCATATATCCATTTACCCAATGGAGTTTTAGCTGCAGAAATCGGATCTGTAGCCATAAATACAGTACCAAATAAAAATCCGCCCATTAAGATTCCGGATATTGGATTGGGAACTGAACTTATGCCCATGGCATTAAATAATAAGCTTAAAGCTGTGAACCCAGCGACTGATCCTGCCATTATCTGCCATGAAGCTACTTTTTTGTAAATCAAATAAGCAGCACATAGTAAAATTACGATCTTGCTCGTCTCGCCGATAACTCCAGGGACATTACCAAATATTAAATCAAAAATCTCCGTCGATCCACCTTCATTTCTAAAAAGAAGCATCGGGGTTGCAGTAGAGACAGTATCGATCCTTCCAAATATCCAATTGCCAAATCCTCCGGGAAATTCGCCTAATCTCGCGATATTATTCCAGTCAATTGTTAGGGGTTCAGGAAAATTTATATATATAAAAGCCCTCCCCACTATTGCAGGATTAAATACATTTTTTCCAAATCCACCAAAAACCATCTTCCCGAAAAATACTCCAAAAACAATACCGACTACTGAAATCCATGCAGGTAGAGAAACCGGTAATGTCATAGTATATAGAATCGAAGTCACTAGTACGGCTTCAGATATTTTTTTCTTTTTATTAATCTTAGACTCAAATAGATATTCTGTTAAAAGAGCAAATACTGTATTTAATAAAGTTAAATACAAAGCTCTAAGACCATTGAAATAAACAGATACTATCAATACTACAATAAGAGTTTTTAAAACAGTTCTCATCATTTTTTGTTTTAAAAAATACTTATCAATTATATCCAATTTCTTATCTCCCTTCTATTCTCAAAATTGTCTTTTCATATGATTTCGAAAGCATATCTGAACTGAATAGATATCTTCCTGTCATTTCATTAGTCACTATAGGTATATCATTCAATACAGAGACCCTTAAAAGCGCTTTCACGTCAGGATCATGAGGTTGAGCTTCTAGAGGATCCCAGAAAAATATCAATACATCTATCTTATTTTCCGTAATTAAACTGCCTATCTGAATGTCACCACCCAATGGTCCACTTAAATAACCCTTAACTTCTAGATTTGTCTCATTTCTTATCATTTTAGATGTAGTTCCCGTTCCGCAGAGATTATGCTTTTTTAATTCATCAATATGAGCTTTAATAAAATCTAAAAGTTCGTCTTTTCTATTGTCATGTGCTATTAATGCAATAGTCTTCTTTTCAGGAACTAATATCGTATCTTTTTTAATAGTTTTCATAATTTCACCTCCCTCGATATTTATGGATTCATTTTGGTTAAAAAATATACTTTTAATGGCCCAAAAAGGCCTTGAGGCCTTAATAATCTATATTATTTTTTCATATGTGAATCCTTCTCCCAATACTTCATTTACATTATTTATGATGACAAATGCTCCCGGGTCTAGCTCTTTTAGATAAAGCTTTGCCTTTACATACTCGCTTTTAGAAAGTACAGTATAGATTACCCTTCTTTCCTGATACGAAAATCCACCTTCTGCCCTGTAAATCGTAGTACCTCTTCCGATCTCCTTATTTAAATATGTGTTGAGCTCATCGAATTTATTGCTTATTATCATCATTTCAATCCTGGAGTTAAATCCAGAAATCACCTTTCCTATAATTATGCTATTTACCATTATTCCAAGTATGGAATACATGCCTATCTCTAATCCGACGATATATGTCGCTATAGCAGCGATAACGAGGTCAGAAAATAGCACAGCTTTATTTAATGGAATATGATAGTATTTATTTATAATTTTAGCAACTATATCAGTTCCTCCAGTAGAAGCATTGCAATTAAATACAAGGCCTATTCCAAAACCTACAAATATCCCTCCAAAAATCAAATTCAACATCGGATTATCTACGATTGGAGATGTTATTGGATAGAATTTTTCAAAAATATGGATGAATATTGAAATGAGAAGACTTGAATATATCGTATAGCCTCCAAATTCCTTTCCGATAAAAATAAAACCTAATAATAATAAAATTATATTTATTATACCTATTGATATAGAAATGGGTAGTCCGGGAAGAAAGTAATTTATTATTACCGTCAAGCCGGTAGTGCCGCCCGGGGCGAGTTTTAAAGGTATCCAAAGATAGTATATACCAATGGAAATAATAAAAACGCCTATAGTTATTAAGGAAATCTTTTTAATAGATGATAACATATTATTCCTCCAAGCAGTTATAATTATTAACAATTATCTTCATTAATGGCAGGCATTGACATAAATAAGCATATTAATCTTTTGATTTTATTAAAAGACCATAGCCTCTATGAACTAGAATATCAGCTTTATCATTATATATATAATTACTGATTCCAAGAGAAGATCCAAAGTCAATCTTATGCCTATCTAAATCATAATAGAAACCTCTAAGGCTGACCTCTATACCATCATTAGATAAGGCCAGTATCGAGTATTTGTAATCATCTTTATCGAATGATAGATGATCATCTAAATATTGAATTATATTATGCCCGTCTATAATTCTAACATAAATTCCCATTTCTTTGTATTTTTTTAAACAAAAAATATTAGAAAGCGTGTGATCTAATCTAGTACCGGTCGCTCCCAATACTATAATATCTTTATACCCATTTGACGCTAAATAATCCAAAGACAATTCCATATCTGTCTTATCTTTTTCCGGATTGTATTCTATTATATGTATATTTGATCTCCTAATTTCTAATAAATTACAATCGCTGATAGAATCCATATCTCCAATCACTAATTCAGGCTTTAATCCTAAATGAATCGCATTGTCGACCCCTCTGTCAGCGCATATGATAAAGTATTCCGAGATAGGTTCAGATATTTTAAAATCTACTTCCCCACCGCCTATCAATATAGCCTTTTTCATTTAGATTACCTATACTCATCAAATATTTCTTTATATTCCCTCAATCTACTCATTATATCATCGGCTCCAAATACATCTGATCCGGAAATAATCAGTTCCGCTCCCATATTTATTACATTTCTAACATTTCCTGTTTTTATACCACCATCAACTGATATTATAAAATCAGCATTATGTTTTTGACGCATTTCTTTTAATGATTTTATTTTCCTACTCATAGCTTCAATATAAGACTGTCCTCCAAAACCCGGATTCACAGACATAATCAAGACTAAATCTAAATCATTAATGATATACTCTAATGTATCTAATGGGGTTGCAGGGTTCAGAGAAACGCCGGCTTTTATTCCATAACTCTTGATATTCTGTAAAGTCCTATGTACATGAGTTGAAGCTTCATAGTGAAAAGTTAATATATCAGCCCCAGCATTGACAAATTCCTCGATATATCTCTCCGGTTTTTCAATCATTAAGTGAATATCAAAAATCATATCGGTCATTGGTCTTATAGATTTAATTACTACAGGACCAAAACTTATATTTGGCACATAATTCCCATCCATAACATCTAGATGTAAATAATTAATTCCCCCTTCTTCCAACTTTTTAATATCCGCCTCTAAATTAGCAAAATTTGCTGAAAGAAGAGAAGGTGAAAGTTCAAGCATTTAGTACCTCCTATTTTCATTGATTTCTTCACAAAATTGCAAATAACTATCATATCTTGACTGCTCGATTTCAGTTCCTAAATTATCCTTAATTCCGCATTTCGGTTCATTTATATGTTTGCAATTATTAAATTGGCATTGTGAATTAAATTTTCTAAATTCTCTAAAAGATCCGGCTAATCCAGATTCATCCTCTATAAAGTCCAAATCTAATACGCTAAATCCTGGAGTATCCAAAATATATGTATCATTATCTATTGGTATCAATTCGACATGTCTAGTAGTATGTCTTCCTCTTCTGGTTTTAGTGCTAATAGCCGATGTCTCAAGATCTAATGTCGGTATCAGTCTATTTATTAAGGATGTCTTACCTACTCCTGAAGGTCCTGCAAGTGCCGTAATCTTTCCTCTTAGCATTTCCTCAATTTCATTTAGATCATTGTCAATTCCAGTTACAAAAACCTTATATCCTGAATTTTCGTATATATCTTTATATTTCTTTACTTTTTCATTATCTGTTATATCTTCCTTCGTAAATAGAATACAGCTATCTATATTTAAATACTCGGTCATAATCAAGTATTTGTCCAGTAGATATGTGTTGATATCCGGATTTATTAAACTAAATACAATCAATGCCATATCGACATTAGCCACTTGTGGCCTAATCATCCTAGAAGATCTGGGGTATACTTTTTCGATATACCCCGAATTATCTTCTTCAGATATTCTTATTTCTACCTTATCGCCAACTATAGGACTTATATCAATCTCTCTAAAGAGCCCCCTCGCCTTACAGGTAATTATACCTGCTTCGGTATTGACATAATATATGCCCCTTACATGCTTTATTATAGTTCCTTTCAATATCTACTCCTCAATTTTGATTCATAATAACATCGTCTTTATCATCATAATATGCTTTAAATACGGTGCCACTTATATCTTTAAAATTCAGTTCAAATTCTCCCTCAGATACATTATGATTCTTATTGTAGACCTCTACCTCTTCTTCGCCAACTAATTTAGTGATTCTCAAATTGAAATCTTCTTTATTGGCCGGAGGTTTAATATGCATATTGTAAATCGTCACCTTCGTTCCCTCAGGTAATTCGTCATTTGTCAGGTCTATTGTGCCTTCGGGAATTTCAACTTCATTCTTAGCTTCCTTTCCATTTGAAATAATCAAATCCACTACCGTCTTCTGCTTTAAGGTCGTACCGGCATCATATGATTGCCACATAACCGTTCCTTCAGGATAATCATCGCTATATCTCCTGTCGATAAAACCCTGCTCAAGATTATTTTCTTCTATGCTCGCAATGGCTGCCCTTTCGGAAGATCCAAGCAATGATGGCATTTTTACAGGTTTTTCTTCTTTTCCCTTGCTTATGACAATGGAAATCTTCGTCTTTGGATTTACTTTTTCGCCTTCCAAAGGATATTGTTCGATTATCTTACCTGCTTCAATAGTATCATGATATACCGGTTTCTCGCTATCGATAATCAAATCCTTAGACATTACGAGATTCTCTGCGCTCTGTTTATCTAAACCGACAAGTTTGGGCATTTCCAATTCTTCAATTCCGTCACTTATTAAAAGAAATACGGAACTACCCTCTTTTACATTAGTATCGGCATCTGGTTTTTGGCTTATAATATATCCTTTTGGAACTTCTTCATTATGTTCTCTTTTGATAGAATGATTTAATTTACTGCTTAAAATCAAGCTCAATGCCTCAGCTTCAGATTTATTTACTACATTGGGAACCTGCGTCTTCTTGACAAAGTACTTATCTTTAAGATTAAGTATCGCAAAAAAGCCTGCGCTTACTAAAACTAGGGCCAAAATTATCGGTAATATCGTAGAAGCAAATATACTCTTCTTCTTTTTTGGAATATCTTTCTTTTGATCATCATTGCTCTTATAAACAGCAATATTTTCTTTTGAATCTCTCGCCCTTGATATTCTCTTTCTATTTTCGATTCCATCTTGATTTGAAATAATAGTATTCTTCGATTTTAGAGCTTTTATAAGACTCATGGCAGTTGGAAATCTATGGGCAGGATTTTTCTGTAAGCATTTCATTATGATTTCATTTAACTTATAACTCAAATCTGGATTAATAGATTTTGGAGCTATGACCTTATCCTGTATATGTTTTAATGCTATTCCTACAGAGTTTTCCGCATCAAAGGGTACCTTTCCTGTCGCCATTTCGTACATAACAATACCGAGAGAATATATGTCAGATTTATGATCTATATATTTTCCTTTTGCTTGTTCAGGAGAAATATAATGAACTGTTCCGAGGATGGAGGATGTATAAGTTATCGTAGCAGATGTAGATATTCTTGCGATTCCAAAATCGGCTACTTTTACAATCCCATCATCTGTAATCAATATATTTTGAGGTTTTATATCCCTGTGAATAATCTTTTTATTATGTGCAGCATCTAATGCTCTTGCTATCTGAACAGAGTAATTGATAATCTCTTCATTACTCAATTTGCCTTTTTCTACTATTAGATCTTTTAATGTCTTGCCATTTATATATTCCATTATGATATAATGGATTTTCTTATCATCTATAGTCTCGGAACCGACATCGTATACATTAACTATATTCGGATGAGATAAGCTAGCTGCAGATTGGGCTTCTATTTCAAATTTTCCTGAAAATTCAGTATCTTCGACATATTGCTCTTTAAGAACTTTAATGGCTACCAATCTTCTTAAAACCATGTCCTCCGCTTTGTATACTAGAGCCATGCCTCCAACTCCGACCTTCTCAATTATCTTGTATCGGCCAGCTAAAGTTACACCAATCATGCTATCACCTCATTTCTCCGATTATTACGGTCGTGTTGTCATAACCGCCTGAAGCATTGCTCATATATATTAGCATATTAGCTTTTTCTTCTGCACTGATTTCCATTTCTAAAACTTCTTTTATATCGGTATCGCTAACTCCATTAGTAAGCCCGTCTGAACAGAGCAGTATTTTGTCATTTCCAATTAATTCTATTTCGAATTTATCGACATTTAATCTACTCTCACCACCAAGAGCTCTTGTAATTATATTCTTTTGTTTCATATATTTAGCCTCTTCACAACTAACAGATCCAGAATCAATGAGATCATTGATCAATGTATGATCTTTTGTGAGCTGTCTGAGCTTATTTTCTCTATTCAAATATACTCTACTATCGCCGACATGACCTATATAAGCAGTATTATCAACTATCAAGACAGCATCACAAGTAGTTCCCATATTTGAAAGAGAAGAATCGGATGATGATTTTTCATAGATTTTATCATTCGCCCATTTTAATGCATTTTCAATTAAATCAGACTTTATATCGATTTTAGAAAAATTATCTTTGATATACTCATTTATAGATTCTGTTGCGATTTTCGAAGCGACTTCTCCCGCTAGATGGCCACCCATGCCATCGGCCACAATTAATATAGTAAAATCATTATTTTGTTCAACAAAAAAACTATCTTCATTTAAATCTCTATGTCTGCCTATATCACTTTTAACTGCAATTTCCATAGCATCACCTCGAAAGTGTTTCGTATTTATTTCTCAACTGTCCACAAGCAGCATCTATATCGGAACCCTGTTTTCTTCTTATTGTCGTATTAATTCCTAGATTTTCGAGTTTTTCCTTAAACCTTTGGATATCTGGATCTCTTGCAGCTTGTTTATTGTATTCGTCTATTTTATTGAGCGAAATTAAATTCACATGTGCATCTAGTCCGGAACACATAGACTTTATATATCTCGCATGATCATATGAGTCATTAACATCTTTTATAACGACGTATTCATAGCTGATTCGCCTACCAGTTTTATTTTGATAATCGAGCAATGCCTCATGCAATTTGGTCAGCTTATTTCCCTTTGCTATTGGCATTATATCTTCTCTCTCTTTTTGGATACCATTATGCAAAGAGATGGCAAGATTTACCTGTAATCCGGTTTTAGCGAGTTTATCTATACCGGATATAATACCGGAAGTAGATATGGTGATATTTCTTATTCCAGTATTGTGACCATCGTCTGAATTGATGATCTTAATGAATTTCAAAACATTGTCGAAATTATCGAATGGCTCCCCGATGCCCATAAGCACGATATTGTCAATTCTCTTGTTTAAATCTCTCTCCACTTTGTAAACCTGCGACAGTATTTCTGCTGCAGATAAATTTCTCGAGTAACCATTTTGTGTGGATGCGCAAAAAACACATCCCATCTTGCAACCGACCTGTGTAGAAATACATATCGTATTATTAGCTTTAGACTCCATATATACAGATTCTATTATATTATTGTCATATAATTTGAATATATATTTTTTAGTTTTATCTATCTTAGAATCTATTCTTTTTAAGATACTAATATCAGATATTTCTGTAAATTCTTTTAATTTTTCTCTTAAGTCCTTAGACAATACAGTTATTTCGTCAAGATCATTTTTATTTTCCTTGTGAATATATTTAAAAAGCTGTTTTGCCCTGAATTTCTTTTCACCAATTGATAAAAATAAATTCTCAAGCTCGCTTATATTCATATTTTTTAAATCTAATTTTTTCATTATTCACCGCCCACAAATAGTATAACATATGTTAAACTATTATTTTATTTATTTGAAAATCTAAACTTTGATATATAGAATCCATCAGTACTATGAATATCATTATAGAGCTGCAAATTCGCAATATAATTATCTTGAAATTCAAAACTCTCTGGAATTATATTATCTTTAGAAATTATATAGTCAAAATTGTCAGTATTCTCCAAATGCCCATAAGTGCAGGTAGAATAAACCATTTTTGCCCCAGGTTTTAGATATTTGATCGCATTATCTAAAATAGCTCTCTGTATCTTTCTAATATCCTTTATGTCTTTTATGGATCTTCTATATCTAATCTCAGGTTTTCTCGAAATCAGACCCAATGCCGAACAAGGTGCATCGACTAGTACATAGTCGAATCTGCCGATAAATTCAGGGATTAAAATCGTCGCATCGTAATTTGTCATCTGATAATTTTCAAAGTTTATCCTATTGAAATTCTGAACTATCTTTTCATTTTTATCAGCATTTATATCATTTGATACGAGAAGACCATTATCACCTAATCTTTCGGCTATCTGCATAGATTTAGTACCAGGAGCTGAACATAGGTCCAATACTTTTACTCCCTGCTCTATTCCCATAATATCGACAGCTTTAGAGCTTCCCTCACCCTGAATGCTTATAGTACCATTCTTATACAAATCTAAATTATTAACTTCCTCTGGATTATCTATCAGTATATTATTGGAAGATATTTTTGATAATTCACAATCTATACCGATATCCTTAAAGATTTTTAATATATCTTTAGGATTCGCCTTATTCTGATTAATCCTTATAGAGAATTTGGGTCTCTTGTAAAAAGACATCATCAGTTTATCTGCTGCTTCTCCATAAGACGAACTTAAATATTTTACTATCTCTAATGGTAAATTATATTTTATCGATGGGTCATCATTATTCTGGATTAAGTTTTCTATAGATCTTTTATTTCTAGAAATATTTCTTAAAAGTCCATTAACAAATCCAGATATCCATTTAAATATCTTTTTTGAGTGGTTTACCGCATCATTTATCGAGGCATGATCCGGGATTTGATCGAGATAAATCATCTGAAAAATTGCAATCCTAAGAATCATAATTATCCTAGGATCCATTTTATTTAATTTAGTCTTGGAGTAGTTTTTAATTATATAGTCAAGACTTATCTTATACTCAAGAACTCCGAGTACTATTCGCCTCAAAAGATTAAAATCTCTAATATCATCGATTAAATTCAAATTTTTATACTGATTTATCAGCTCGTCAGAATAGCCATGATTATACTCAACTTCCATGAGTATATCATGGGCTAATTCTCTAATATTATTTTCCTTCATATCAATCTCTTCTTCTCGATATCGAGATGAGCCTAAATAATTGTAGTACTGATACTAAGGTTGCAGCCACATATGTCATTGCTGCTGCTCCTAATACTTTTTTAGAACCTTTAACTTCATCTGAACTTATATATCCACTTTCCAATTGCTGTAGTGCTCTCTTACTGGCATTAATCTCTACAGGTAAAGTGATAATTTGAAATAACAAAGTCGCTAGAAACAGATATATTCCTATATGGATTAATTTGGGAAAGCTTAGGATTATTCCCATCATTACGAGAATCCAAACAAAATTACCAGTCGCTGCCGCTACCGGAGCAATCATAGACCTTAAATTCAAAGGAGCATAGTCTGAAGCATGTTGTATTGCATGACCGACCTCGTGCGCAGCCACACTAACTGATGCTATAGAATCCCCAGAATAAACATCTTTCGACAATCTGATAGTCCTTGTTCGCGGATCATAATGATCTGATAAAACGCCTCCTACCATCTCTATAGGGATATCGTATAATCCCTGACTATCTAATATCCCTCTGGCGACTTGATATCCTTTAATTCCTGACTTATTTCTCACCTGTAAATACTTTCTAAAAGTTGAGTTAACCTTATATTGTGCCAATGCGGAAATCAAAATTCCGATAAGCATCAATGCATATGTTGAATCCATATATATTGGAGAATACATTTTAATCACATCCTATCCCAATTTGATACATTCAATCTCATTACCTTTGATATAATCAGAGACCTTCATCCTTTTTTTGCCCGGAAATTGAATATCTGTTAAAACCAAACAACTGTCTTTACAATTAACATATATTCCATTTTTATCAACTTTTATAATTTTACCCGGTTCCGAATCACTAAATTTATCAATCACATAAAAATCATGAACTTTTAAATTTTGTCCATTATAATTAGTATATAGTTTAGGCCAATTGTAAAAAGATCTCCATTTGTTTTTAATTTTCTTAGCTTCTTCTTCAAATATAATTTCTCCCATAGATTTTTCTATAAATCCTGTATAGCTCGCCTCGCTCACATTTTGAGATCTTCTATTTTTATATAGATTTTCAAAATCGAGAATCGCTTCTGCCAAGCAGTCAGCACCGATGGAACTTAATTCATGGCTCAAATTCTCGTAATTATGGCTGTCATTAATCTTTAATTTACAAATTTTAAGAATATCACCTGTATCCATTCCCTCATCAATTATCATTATGGTCGTACCCGTGTATTCATCACCATTTAACAGTGAATAATTTATCGGCGATGCCCCTCTATATTTGGGTAGAATCGAAGCATGTACATTTAAAACCCGATCTTCATATTTTTTTAGAATATCTTTATTTAACATCTGTCCAAATGCCACGACAACTATAAAATCCGGCTCTGCCGCATCAATCGCTCTCAAAGTGTCATCTGAATTTATATCATCAGTACAATGAACTTCAAGCCCTCTATTTAGTGCAGTTTCCTTTACGGGAGACGCTTGGACTTTTCCTCTCGACCTCTTTTTGTCCTTCTGTGTGACTACCAATGGTATTTCTATTTCCCATTTAGATAAAGAATCTAACAAATCAGAAGCAAATTTAGGATTTCCGACAAATACTATCTTATTCAATTCGCTCACTACCTTCTACAAATTTATCGCCTTTTTTTATATACTCTTTTATATATTTATCTTTAAATAAAATTCCGTCCAAATGATCTATTTCATGGCAAACTGCTCTGGCCAAAAGATCCTCTGCATCTAAGACTACTTTTTCTCCATCTTCATTTAAAAATTCTACGCTCAATTGCCTAGGTCTCTTTACAGTACCCGAAAAGTCGGGTACCGAAAGGCAAGCTTCAATTTCTATTTGAACTCCGTTTTGATCTTTTATTTCCGGATTTATCATGATTATTGGGCCTTCACCAATATCTATTACTACAACCCTTCTCAGTATTCCAACCTGTGGTGCTGCAAGCCCAACTCCCTCAGCATCATACATAGTGTCTTTCATATCCTCGATTAAATCCAGTATTCTTTGATTTATTTCCTTTACTTCTCTTGATCTTTTTCTTAGGATTGGATCTCCGTCAATCCTTATATTTCTTAAAGCCATATTCCCCCCTAAAATAACGAAATGGGATTAATCATAACGAATATATGATATCCACCTTTAAAACTCTCTTTATCCTTTAATATCCTATTATTTATTCTATCTTTTACTCTCTCTAAATCATTTTTAGTCTTGATTAAAATATTAAATCTAAATCTATTATTTATTCTCTCTATTACAGCCGGATTTGGTCCTATTATCTCAAAATCCATAGAATTTGATCTCGAATTTATCTTATCTATTATTTCAAAAGCTTTTTTATTAGCCTTGAATCTGTCCTCATGAGTTACCCTTATTAAAATTATATTGTCAAAAGGCGGGTAATTATATTCTCTTCTAATTTTGATTTCATTTTCATAGAAATTTATATAATCATGATCTTTAGCACAATTTATCGCATAGTGATTTGGCTGATAAGTTTGAATTATTACATTGCCTTTAACTTCTCCCCTACCTGCTCTTCCGGCAACTTGAGTAAGTAGTTGAAAAGTCTTTTCCTGAGCTCTGTAATCAGGCAAATTCAATGAAATATCTGCAGATACAATGCCGACAGTCCTCACATTCTTAAAATCAAATCCCTTTGACAGCATTTGAGTTCCAATGAGAATATCTATTTTACCTTCATTCATAAGCTTATAAATTCTTTCATAATTCCCCTTTTTGCTCATAGTGTCTGCATCCATTCTTGCGACTCTTGCATTGGGAAATTCCTTAATCGTCTCTTCTTCGAGTTTTTCAGTTCCTGCTCCAAATTCTTTTATAGCATTGCTCCCACAAGATGGACAGATTATTGGTTTCGAAGATGTTCTTCCGCAAAAATGGCAAATCGATATACCTTTAGATTTGTGATATGTCATAGAAACATCACATGCATCACATTTAAGTATATATCCACATCTTCTACAAAAAATATAAGATGTATGACCTCTCTTATTTAAAAATAATATACTTTGATTTTTTTCATTTAAAGAATTTTGAATTTCATCTCTCAAAATTCCTGAAAACATAGAGAAATTTCCCATTTTTAATTCATCTCTCATGTCTACAACATGAACATCGGGTAGTGGATTTTTATTTGCCCTGTCAGAAAGTTCCAGAAGTTCGTAATCTTTATTTTTAGTCTTAAAATAACTCTCTATCCTAGGAGTGGCAGTACCCAAAACTACATTGCATCGATTATAATTTCCTCTAAATCTAGCTATATCCAATGCATCGTATTTCGGATTTTTTTCACTTATATAGCTTAGCTCATGCTCTTCGTCGATAATTATCAAACCCAAATTACTAAAAGGAGCAAAGACTGCTGATCTTGTACCAACTACTATCGAAACCAATCCTTCCTTGATCATCCTCCACTGATCAAATCTCTCGCTAATTGATAATCTGCTATGCAGTACGGCTATCTTTTTCCCAAATCTACCTGCGAATCTCGCAATCGTCTGAGGTGTCAAAGCTATTTCAGGAACGAGTATCATCACTTGCTTACCTTCTTTTATTTTAGCTTTCGCAAGCTGTAGATAAATCTCTGTCTTTCCACTTCCGGTTACACCCTGTAATAGGAATGTCTTGTTCTCTGATTTATCTATTCTGTCAAACACATTTTTTTGAGAAGAAGTTAGTATATGCTCATCATAGTCAATTATCTCATCGGACAATACTTCTCTGAACACCTCATCTTCTATAATTCTTACCAAGCCAAGCCTCTCTAAAGCCCTCAAACTGGAGAGACTACTGCTAGTCTCTCTGAGCAATTTATATATTTCAACCTTATTATTATTAGCTAGATAGTCGTATATCTCTAGCTGTTTATTCGCTCTGGATGATATCTTTTCTCTTGAATTACTGATTTTCTCTACAAATTTAATTTTTTTAATGCTCGCTTTTCTCGAGAATTCATATCTCTTTTTAATCTTACCCATTTTTATATAATTATCAATCATTGCCTTATCGATATCAGGGTATTTTAAATTAATCTGGTCTAAAGTCTTAGGCGAGTTTAGAAATATTAAAAATTCATCATTGTCTTGATCTGAATAATATATTTCTGTAATATTTTTAATATCTCCCGGAGGTAATACAGTCTGAAAAGCTGAAGACAGATCAGAAAGGTATTCATCTCTCATGAATAGAGCTATATCTATGAGTTCCTGATCTAGAATAGGAGAATTATCAAGGGTTTTAATAATGTCTTTAATTTTAAATGTAGATTCTACTTCTTCTAAAATTTCTACTACAATTCCTATACTGGTCTTGTTTCCTCTTCCGAATGGAACAATCACTCTCATGCCTACTGCGATATCGTAGTTTTCAGGAATCCTATATGTATATAGTTGATCAGTCATCCTTGTCTTTGATTTTAAAACTAATTTAGCGTACAATAAATCACTCCTAATACTTTAGAAGATCGAGTATCTTATCTGCCAGATCAAATTTACTCATAATAGGAAGATCTTCAGTATAGCTATCCGAAATTATACTAGCAATATTTGTATCTACATTAAAGCCGGCTCCCGGCTTACTTATATCATTGGCTATGATATAATCGAGATTCTTTTTATGCAATTTTTCCTTGGCATTTTTCTTTAAATTATCTGTTTCCGCTGCGAATCCTATAATCTTTTTGCTGCCTTTTATATTTCCAAAATAACTCAGTATATCTTTGTTTTCAACTAGTTCGAGTTCCGGTATTTCTGTCTTCTTTATCTTTTTATCTTTCCTATTTTTAACCTTAAAGTCTGCAGGTGCTGCAGCCATAATAAGACAATCCGCATCTTCAAAATTATCATCAATCGCCTCAAATAATTCATCTGCAGTTTCTATATGGATAGTTTCAATGCCATTAATTTGACTTAGATATGTCGGTCCCGATATCAAAATCACATTTGCTCCCCGATTTCTTGCCATTTTCGCTATTGAATATCCCATTTTCCCACTAGAGTCATTCGATATATATCTTACTGGATCAATTCTCTCGATGGTAGGCCCGGCAGTTATGATTATATTTTTGCCATCCAAGTCTTTTTTAGTCAAGAAACAATCTAAATAATCTATAATATCATTTGGCTCTGCCATTCTGCCATTTCCATAATGATTGCATGCTAAAAATCCCGTTCCCGTCTCTATAAAATAATGTCCTCTCTGCAAGAGGATGTCTATATTCCTTTTTGTAGCGGGATTATCCAGCATATTAGAATTCATGGCATGTGCTAGTATTATAGGCTTTTTAGTCGCTAATAATGTGGTACTTAGTAAATCATCTGCAATTCCATTAGCAATCTTAGCAATAATATTAGCAGTCGCCGGTGCGATTAAAACAATATCACAACTTTGTGCAAGCGAAATATGCTCGACATTATAATTATCGGAAGACTCAAAAAGTTTTGTATGAACTTTCGATCTTGCCATGGTCTGAAAAGTTATTGGCGCAATCATCTTTGTCGCACTTTCAGTCATAATAATATCTACTTGAGCCTCTAATTTTTTTAACTTGCTAATCAAGTCCAAAACTTTGTAAATCGCTATTCCCCCTGTTACACCTAGGAGGATTTTCTTTCCCTTTAACATCATATACCTACTTTAAACTTTCTAAGTCTTTTGTCTTGTAGCTAATTTTGTCATCCATTAATTCCTCAAGGGCAATTGTGACCGGTTTTTGAGCCTTCGTCTCAATCAATGGTTCCGATTTTCCAACCAATCTCCTAGCTCTTTTGGAAACTATCATCACTATGGCATATCTACTGTCATTAATTTTTTTTAATTCGTCAAATGATGGATTTATCATTTAATTTCCTCCTTTAAATAGTATTCTAATGAATCATTATTTATAACTCTAAGTTTTTCAGCTGCAATTATATGTTCTATATTTTTTACCGCATTTTCAACAGTGTCATTAAATACTGCATATTGGTATTCATTTATTTTCGATATTTCGGCTTTTGCATTATTGAGCCTCAGTTCTATCTGTTCATCTGACTCAGTTCCCCTATGTGTCAATCTCCTTTCAAGCTCTGATAAACTCGGAGGAAGAAGAAAAACAAATACTCCATTTGGATAGTTTTTCTTAACTTGTAATGCGCCTTGCACATCTATCTCGAGAACTATTATCTCGCCATTATCGATTCCATTCATTACAAAATCTTTGGGAGTTCCGTACATATTGCCATGAACTTCAGCATACTCGAGAAATTTTCCATCTTTTATATCTTTCTCGAATTTCTCTTTATCGAGATAGAAATAATCATCTCCATCTAT
>JAUNVF010000010.1:44843-46492 GCA_030537815.1 Tissierellia bacterium
TCGTAGTAGCTGAGATTGAATATTTAAATCTTTTATTGACCTTTAATAACTCTTGGCAGACAGTTCCCTTACCAACGCCTGAAGGTCCCGAGATAACCAATAAAAATCCTTTCTTCATAGATAAGCCCCTTTCTAATTGGAATTATTTTCTGCAATTCTAGCATTGATTGTATCCGGTTGCAATGCAGATAGCACTATCTGTTTGCTATCCAAAATAATCACAGATCTCGTCTTTCTTCCAAAGGTTGCATCAATTAAATTAAGTGAGTCCCGAATATTTTGAACCATTCTTTTTATAGGTGCCGAATCGGGGCTAATTATAGCTACAACTCTTTCCAATTGCACATAATTGCCGTAACCGATATTGATTAATTTATTATTCATGCCTTCTCCTATTCGATATTTTGTACTTGCTCTTTTAGTTTATCGATCATCGATTTTATATTTATTACTTCATCTTTTATAACTAAATCATTCGATTTTGCACTTATCGTATTTATTTCCCTATTCATTTCTTGAGTTATAAAATCTAATTTTCTACCAACTGCTATTTCTGTATTTAAATTATTAGTAAATTGGACTATATGAGACTTAATCCTTACAATTTCCTCTTCTATATCCGACCTTTCGGCAAAAAATACTACTTCCGAATTAAGCTTATCCTCATCGTATTTACTATAATCATCGATTAACTCTTCAGTTCTCAATCTAAGCTTCTCTCTATATTCTTCTATCATCAGTGGCGATCTTTGTTCTATAATTTTAACGCCTTCAGAGATAGATTTTATATTTTCTTTAAGACTGTCGTATAATTCTTCACCCTCGATCTTCCTCATATCCAATAATCCATCAGCTGCAGCCGTTACAGCTTCGTAAATTATAGTTTCAACAAGATCTTGATCTAATTCCTTGGGTCTAAATTCCAATATTTCATTATTAAGCAGGATATGTTCAAGCTTTATTTCCTCATTTATCCCAATATCTTTTTTTAATTCATCAAGTGCATTCTTCATCCTATCTGCGATCAACTTGTCGACGATTATATCGGATTTTGCTTCTGACAGCTTTTCATCCTTTATATAAACCTCTACTCTTCCTCTGGATACTCTATTTTTAATAATCTTCTTTATCTTATCTTCTAAAAACATCAAGTAATAAGGCATCTTTACCTGTATATCCAAGTACTTATTATTAACAGATTTTATATCAGCCGTAATCCTTAGTATTTCATTGGAAGAGACACCTCTTCCATATCCGGTCATTGATTTAATCATTTCCTACCTCCATATATTTATCATATGCTCATAAAGATCTAAAGTCAATCAATTGTTAAGAAAGCTTAATAAATTATTTTTATTATATGATATAATTATATTAGATTTAAATTTTAAAAAATGAAGGTGAATTATGAGTTTAGATGGAATAACTACCAGAGCGATAGTTAAAGAAATGTATTCGATCATTGGATCGAGAATAAATAAAATTAATCAGCCGGGTCAATTGGACTTGGTAATAATTACGCATAGAGATAAGACGAGAAAACTATTTATATCCGCAAATAATAATAATGCTCGCATACATTTTGAAGATAAAACACCAAAAAATCCCCTTACCGCTCCCAATTTTTGCATGATACTTAGAAAGCATAT
>JAUNVF010000010.1:46502-49316 GCA_030537815.1 Tissierellia bacterium
CAGGGAGGAGTCATAGAATCTGTAGAGCAATTTAAATTAGACAGAGTAATAAGTATAAATATAAGATCAATGGATGATATGGGTTATCCTTGTAAAAAGAGATTAATTATCGAGATAATGGGAAAACACTCAAATATAATACTGGTCGATGAAGATGATATCGTCATCGATTCTATAAAAAAAGTTACATTGGATATGAGTAGAGTCAGGCAAATCCTACCAGGGGCTAAATATAAATACATTCAAGATGAGAAAATAAATCTATTGACAGAAAATAATCTACCTTCAGATTTATTTGATTTCTCAAAAAGCTCCAATGTCTATAAGGCATTTTATATGAATTATACCGGGATGAGCCCCATGATTGGGAAAGAGATAGTATATCAATCAAATTTTGACATAGATAAAAAGCTGAATACTTTAAACAGTGATGAAATAGCAAAACTCGATGAAGTTTTTATAAAGTATAGAGACAAAATAAGAGAATCAAAATTTACACCCGTAATTCTTTACGACTTAAATAAAATAAAGATGATTGGTTTTTACTGCATGGAGATAGAACATTTAGGAAATAATTTTACTATATACAATTCTATAAGCAATGTATTGAGCTTGTACTATGAAAATCATGGAGTTGATGATAGGCTAAACCAGATGAACCATAATCTATTAAAATCATTAAATAATAGAATAAAAAGGTATAATAATAAATATATTGCTCTATTAAATGATTTGGAAGAGGCTAAAGACAGAGAAAAGTATAGGGTATATGCAGATGTTCTATCAGCAAATATACACAAAATCGGCAGAGGAAATAAAACTGTAGAACTAGAAAACTTTTATTCAGAAGATATGGAAAAAATTGATATCCCTTTGGATATTAGAATTAGCCCTGCTGAAAATGCACAAAATTATTATAAAAGGTATTCAAAGCTAAAAAAGACTGAATTTGTATTGAATAAAGAGATTCCGAAACTAAAATCTGAAATTAAATATTTAGACCAGGTTAGACATACATTGTCTTCAATAACTGAATTAGATGAGCTGGATGAGATTAAAATGGAGCTAATGAATTACGGATATATTAAAAAGGATAAAAATAAAAATAAAAAGAAAAGAGTAAAATCTTCAAAACCACTTAAAAATATTTCCAGCAAAGGGAATATAATTTATGTCGGTAAAAATAATAAACAAAATGACGAATTGACATTAAAAACCGCTAATAAAGAAGATCTATTTTTTCACGCACAAGCTGTGCCCGGAGCCCATGTAATCTTAAAAAATGATTCGGGTGAACTGGATGAATCTAGTATTTATGAAGCTGCATATCTAGCTGCCAAATACAGCAGTTTAAAAGATGAAAATATGGTTACCATCGACTATACATCTAAAAAAAATGTATATAAGGCAAAGGGTGCAAAGCCTGGTATGGTCTACTATAATAATTTCAAATCCATTGTTATCGATTTGAAAAAACCTGATCTTCAGATTGAATTAAAGCCAGTATAAATTTAAAAAAAGGAGCTGTCGCAAAATGATATCATCATTTTATAACAGCTCTTTAATTTCCGCTAAAATAGCAAACTTTGATATTGCAAAAGCATTTATACTCATAAAAAACAAAATAGGTAAAGCACTTTTATTTTTAAGCATTTAATCTCTCTTTTCAAATTTATTTACAAATACTTCTTTTAAATTTTTGCTGTAAATATTTTTTGAAAATATAATTCAATATTTTTCAGATTTTTTCTTAAATCTATTAATATTTATTAAAGTATAATTCGTGCAATATGACTTAGTCCATAATCTCTTTTATAGTATAATAATATATTATATATAATAAATTCATAATCTGTCGACCATACAAATCATAATTGAAGTTTATTACCTGAATTTGGACAACAGCAGGGTAAAATATTATCATCCTCGAACAACTCATGAGTAAATCCCTTACCTCAGCTTAATTATCGTCAAAATATGAAGCATATATTCTTTCCATATACTTTAGTATTAAATATAAATTAAACGAGAAGCTCTATATAGGTATTTCTAATATAGGCTTTAGGTTTTTATTAATACATTTAAGTTGGTGTTTTTATATAGATTAAATCTGATAATATTTTAAAATTTAAAATTTTAATTTGATTTATATTTCATATCCATATAAAAACATGCATAGAATTTATCAGTTAAATACCGAATTAGCAATTTAATATATCGCCAGTAATCTGTCAATCCTTAAAGGAAATAAATCTTATTTTTAAAAATAGAAAAATAAATCCTTATAGAATTCTATTATGATATTTAAACTTTTCTATCCTCGATAGATATCATATCATGACCGTCGATTTCTTCTATTTCAACAACTACAAATTCGTCTTTTGAGGTAGGTATATTTTTCCCAATAAAATCTGGCTTGATAGGCAACTCCCTATGTCCTCTATCAACTATTGCTACTAATTCTATTTTACTTGGCCTTCCAATAGCATTGATAGCATCCATTGCCGCTCTTACAGTTCTACCAGTCGATATAACATCATCGACTATTATAATCTTTTTATCGTTTATATCAATATTGCAATCTGTAGGTTTTGAATTCTTATTCATCCTCCTATCATCTCTGTAATTGCTTATATCAAGATGATAACAAGGAGCTTTGATTCCCTCAAAATCATAAATATTTTTTGATATCCTTTCAGATAAGGGGTATCCCCTCGTCAATATACCTAAAAATATGATTCCTTCAGCACCTTTGTTTCTTTCTATAATCTCATGCGATATTCTTCTCAAAATTCGATTAAAACTCTTTTCGTC
>JAUNVF010000011.1 GCA_030537815.1 Tissierellia bacterium
GGAAGTAAAAGAAGAAACTACATATGAGCCTGTAGATCTTAGAGTTGCATATATGGCTAATATGGGTAGTGCATCATCTCTAGTTGCAGCCAAAGAGTATGGATATTTCGATAAATATGGATTAAATGTTGAATTATTTAAATTCTCAAATGGTCCGGACGAAATCTCGGCTATGGCATCGGGAGATATCGATATTTCTCAGATAGGACATGGAGCGCATAAACTTTGTATCCAAGATAAGGCAGTTATATTCCAAATGGATGCTACATCACTTGCAGATATGGTAATGGGAAATACCGAGCGTGGAGTTAGTACACTTGCAGATCTTAAAGGCAAAAAAATCGCTTCAACACTTGGTACATCTGCAGATATTATCTTGAAATTAGCTTTAGAAGATGCTGGATTGACAGAAGACGATGTTGAAATCATAGAGATGGATCCGAATGGAGTTGTTCCTGCAATGGTATCAGGACAGATCGACGCATGTGCTACATGGTCGCCAGGAACTGAAACTATTAAGGAAAAGATGGGCGACAAAGTCGTAGTTTTAGCTGATAACTCAACTTATCTTGACAAGGCTACATTCCCATCAAGCTTTATAACAACTAAAGATTATGCTGGCAAAAACCGCGATGTATTGGTTAGATTTGCCGCTGCGATTCAAGAAGCTCAAGATGATAGAAATAGCGATAAATTAGAAGATATAGCTAAAAAAGTTGCTGCCTTAACTGAAATTGATGAATCAGTTATGTTAGTATCAATGAATGAAGGAAACTGGACTACTTCAGGTGCTACATTCTTCAAGGATGCTTTAAAAGACGGCAGTGTTAAAAACTTCTATTTAAATCAGCAAAAATTATTCTTAGATGCGGGAGCGATAGATGAAGAAGTACCTGTAGAGAATTATGTAATGCTTGACGTAATGGAAGAAGCTAATGAATTAGCTACTCAAGAGTAACAAATAATATCAACTTGAAAATAGAAGATAATTAAATTAAGGGGGCAATTTGTCCCCTTTTTTTAAAATCAATAAAACTTTGATATAATAATAGTATATTTGTGAATTACTATCGAGAAGAGGCTTGATATGCTGATTTTATCCCTTATTGTAATGCTATTTACAAGTGCATACATCGTCTTTAGGCGCAGAGATGTCCTGAGCCTGTATTTACTTGCAACTTGCATTTCACTTATAATCATGTTTACAGGAGTAATTACGAATGTAGCAAAAATTGGGGGACTAAGACAGGAGTCGATCAAGCTCTTATTTCTATCTCCTTCTATTCAAAAATATTTGAGAGATCTGCCGATCACATTGGGAAAGATAGGATTTGCCGTTGCAATAGGGAGATTCCTATTTCCTTATTTTCTAAATATGATAGCACTTGAATGTACCATGATTCCTTTTTTAAGGCGAAATAAAAAAGTATTGGGATTTCTATTATTTATTCCACCTCTCTTATTTTTAATATACTATTTTCCAAATATATTTAGAATTGTAGTTAAGGGCAGATTTAAACTGCTCGTCTCGATGATATATATATCGAGAATTTGGATTCTAATATATATATTGGCTGCGATATCTGTGCTAATAATAGAATATCGTTCGATTACCGTGTCGCATTTTAAAAAGGACTTTAGATATATAATATTCGGAACTATAGGATTGGCGGCTCTTTATGCATTATATGCAGTACAAGATCCCGCTCAGATTTATAATATTTTTATAGAAGAATATATTTCTATCGCATCATTGACTTATATAAATTCGAAGTTGACCAGATTAGGATTTCTATTATTATTGATATTCGTAGTATTTTTTCTGATATTGGGGAATTTTGGTCTTATAACTTACACGGCTTCAAATTATATTGAATACGAAAATGAGAGAAGATTAAAGAGGAAATTTAATAATCGATCACTTGGCGTTTCGGTATTTGCTCATTCTATGAAAAATCAATTGCTCGAGACTAAGGTATTAGACAAGAGAATTCGCAGGGAATTAAATAGGGATAAACCAGATATCGAGAAGGTAAAAGATATGGCTCTTCATCTCGAAGACAATCATAAAAATATGCTCAACCAACTCAATAGGCTCTATAGTTCTCTTAGAGATGATACCGTAAAATTGGCATTTACAGATTTAAATCAAGTCGTGGAGGACGCATCAATAAAATATCAGGCTGAAAGCGGAGGAATCCCTATAGTTCTCGAATTATCTAAAGATATGAAGACGATAGGTGATTATGATAAATTATTAGATGGAGTATATAATTTGATTAAAAACTCTGAAGAGGCTCATTCTACAAATGTAGTCATAAGAACCTATACTGAGCGCCTTTTTAATGTCATCGAGGTTTCTGATGATGGTTGTGGAATGAAGAAGAAAGAGATTAAGCATATATTTGAACCATTTGAAACAAAAAAATCTACTTCAACAAATTGGGGATTAGGACTTTATTTTTTACATCATAATGTGAAAAAGCATTATGGTAGAATTCTCGTAAAGTCTAAGATTGGAGAAGGAACTACTATATCAATTTACTTGCCTAGATATTATCATGGAGGGAGAAAGGGAGAGCGCTGATACAGATGATTAAAGTTTTGATAGCTGAAGATTTTCGCCTTTTACGTGAAGATTTAGCAGATACCCTTGAGGAATACGAAAATATCGATGTAGTTGGAGTTGCATCGAGTGGATCGGAAGCCGTAGAGCTTGCAAGAAAGCAAAACCCCGATGTAATACTCATGGATATCGATATGGAAACTCCAACTGCAGGCATCGATGCGGCTAAGCTCATAATAGATGAATTGCCCAAAACGCAGGTAATCTATCTCACTGCATATGAGGCTGATGATATTATAATCGATTCGATGGGAGTTGGAGCAGTAAATTATTTGGTAAAAGATGTAGATGAGGAAAAGCTGGTGCAAAAGATTGAGGATGCGTATAATAATCAGAATGTTCTTGAACCGGAAATCAACAGAACTCTGATGAATGAATACGCTAGGCTTAGATATTCTGAACAAAGTTTGCTATTTTTCATAAATAATGTAGGTAAATTAACCCCTGCAGAATTTGAGATAGTAAAGATGGTCTTAGAGGGAAAGACGAATAAAGAGATTGCAAAGTCGAGATTTGTCGAACCGGTAACTATTAAAAGTCAGGTTAGGAGCATTTTAAATAAATTTGGATGCTCCAGAAAACATGAAATGGTTGAGATGATTAAAAATTTAAAATTAGAGTATCTGTTTTTTGAATCGAGGAGGATATAATGGATTATTTTAAAAAGACTAGGGAAGATCTGATATCGCAAAATTATGTAAAAGTTGAGATTGGAAATGTTTTTGAGAAGATGGCCGATGCCATGATTGAAGAAATCAATAAAAATAATGAGAATAATGAGAATACTGTATTCATAATTCCCGTCGGACCCACCGGACAGTATCCGGTATTTGTAAAAAGATTAAATGCAGAAGAAATATCACTGAAAAATACTTATTTTATCAATATGGATGAATATATGGCAAATGAAACAGATTTGATTTCTCCTGATGATAAATTATCTTTTGTCAAATTTATGAATGAAGAATTTTATGACAAGATAGATGAAAAATTGAGACCTGATGAGGATCATAGGATATTTCCACAACCGGAAAATCCTGATGCTATAGGGGAACTCATTGATAAGCTCGGTGGAGTCGATATTTGCTTTGGCGGAATTGGCATTACTGGACATGTGGCTTTCAACGAACCATGCGATATGCCAGTCGAAGAATTTAAAAATCTAAAAACAAGAGTGATAGAGATAGGATCTGACACGAGAGTTGTAAATTCTATCGGAGCATTAGGTGGAGCGATAATTAGGATGCCCAAATATGCTATAAGTTTGGGATTTAAAGAGATATTTGGCGCAAAAAAAGTCATTTTAGGAGTTTTCAGAGATTGGCATAGGGCTGTCGCAAGACAAGTGATATATCGCGAGATAAGCTCTCAATTTCCGGCTACGATATTGAGGGAGCATCCCGACTTTACCTTAATTATTGATGAAAATGCTGCTAAATGTCCATATTAGGAGGAAAAATGAAAAAGATTTACGTTAATTTAAAGAGATTTGATGTCCCAAAAGAGGCCGGTGGAGTTAACAGCTTTGCGCCGATGGATTCATGGGCGAGAGAAATTGTAGAGCAGACTGAAGCCGAACTAAAAAAGATTGATGGAGCTGAATTTACTTTTTTCTTTCCGGAGCTTCATGTATTAAATGCCAAGAAGGCGAGCGAGGATATAATTAATATAGGCTGTCAGGGAGTCTATATGGAAGATGTTGAAACTGGTAAAAATTTTGGAGCATTTACTTCTCTTTCTCCAGCAAAAGCCATGAAATATGCAGGTGCGAGCCAGGTTATAATCGGTCATTGCGAAGAGAGAAAGGCAAAAGAGAAATTGATAAAGAGAGCCGGTGGTGATCTCGGCATAGTTAATGAAATATTAAATGAAGAAATAAAAGCTGCATTAAATAATGATATGAAAGTTTTATACTGCATTGGTGAAAAAGATTATGAGCAGGATAGATTTCAGGAAGTTTTAAGGGCGCAATTAGAGATCGGACTAAAAGATTGCGACCTTTCAAAGATTACAATCGCATATGAGCCGGTTTGGGCGATAGGACCAGGCAAAACTCCACCTGACAAGGAATATATTACAAAGATCGCAAGATATATCAAGAGCGTATTTGATCTAGATGTCGTGTATGGCGGAGGATTAAAATCAGATAATGCAGAGATGCTATCAGAGATAGAAGAGATTTCAGGAGGATTGATAGCTTTGACGAGATTTAGCGGAGATATCGGTTTTTATCCTGACGAATATATAGAAATAGTTGAAAAATATCTAAACAGGAGGCAATAATGAAATTAGAATTTGAATATGGTGAAGGCATGATGTCGGGAGAATTCCCGGACAATACGGATGTTTTTGTGCCGGGGGAGACTGTGAAAGACCCGGATCATCTACCTGAGGACTCGCTCTATGAAGAGACTTTGAAATCTATTAGAAACCCAATAGGAATGAAGCCTTTAGCAGAATACGCTTTTGAAGGAGCTAAGGTAACCATTATATTCCCGGACAGGGTCAAGGGTGGCGAACAGGAAACATCGCATAGGAAGGTGGCCATAAAGACCTGCCTAAAAGAATTATTTGAAAATGGCGTAAAAAAAGAAGATGTGCTATTAATCTGTTCAAATGGACTACATTCTAAAAACACTGAAAAAGAAATCAAAGGAATATTAGGAGAAGAATTATTTCACGACTATTATTCACAAATTATAAATCATGATTCTGAAGATTATGATAATTTAGTGGATCTCGGTAAAACGCAAAGAGGAGATCCCGTCATAATGAATAAATACGTCTATGAATCGGATATCGCCATACTGATCGGTCATACTCAGGGGAATCCCTATGGTGGATATAGCGGAGGGTATAAGCATTGCTCTACCGGAATTACACATTGGAAGTCGATAGCGAGTCATCATGTTCCAAAAGTAATGCATAGGGGTGATTTTACGCCTGTCAGTAATCATTCTCTCATGAGAACTAAATTTGACGAAATCGGGATGCATATGGAAGAAAAAATGGGCAAGAAATTCTTTATGTGCGATGCGGTTTTGGACAGTAAATCCAGACAGATTCAAATTTTTTCAGGATATGGAAAAGAATTACAACCTCTGAGTTGGAAAGTCGCCGATGAGAGGACTTATGTTTATTGGGCAGATAAAAAATACGATATAATGGTATTTGGGATGCCGAGATTTTTCCATTATGGAAATGGAATGGGGACGAATCCAATTATGTTGATGCAGGCGATATCAGCACAGGTAATAAGGCATAAGAGGATTATGAAAGAAAATTGCGTCATGATATTTTCATCTATTTGCGACGGTTTTTTCAATGATGAATTATGGCCTTATTTGCCGGAGCTTTACGATAAATTCCAAACTGATTATCATAATATATTGCCGGATATGAACAGATATGGCGAATATTATGCCAGAAAAAAAGAATATATAGATAAGTATCGATTTGCAAATGCATTTCACCCATTCCATGCTTTTTCAATGATGAGTTGTGGTCATATCGCCGAGATGAATACCTCTGCAATATATATGGTCGGCGCAAAAGAACCGGGTTTTGCTAGAGGTATGGGGCTTAAAACTCGAGCTACATTTGAGGAAGCTTTAAAAGATGCAAAGAGGATAGTGGGAGATGATCCAAATATATTGGCATTGCCAAGGACATTTAAGACGACAGCAGTCCATCTATGTATGAAAGATGAAAAAACTGTAAAATAAATATAAAGGTGAGCAGTTATGAAAAAAGTAAGTCTATTAAATTTATTTATTACATTTTTAAAAATAAATACATTTACTTTTGGCGGAGGCTATACCATAGTTCCCGTTATCAGAAATGAATATGTTCTAAAAAAGAAAATGATATCGGACGAGGATATGCTCAATCTGATTGCAATTTCTCAATCAGGCCCCGGTGCAATGGCGGTAAATGCTTCGATACTGACGGGGTACAAACTCGCTGGGAAAATGGGCGCCATAGTATGCGTCGCAGCTTCTGTACTGCCACCTCTGATTATAATCAGTATAGTATCGATGTTTTATCAGGCATTCTCGACTAATTTTTGGGTTAAATCAGCATTGTCAGGAATGAGTGGCGTGATTTCAGCTGTATTATTGATTACCACTTATCAGATGGGTAAAAAGGCATTGTCGAGATATAGATTATTTTCAGCTCTACTAATGGTCGGGGCATTTGCAGCATCATATTTCTTTAAGATCCATACCGGGATTATAATTTTATTTACAGGAGTAGTGGGAATGGTAACTTTTCACTTCGTGAAGGAAGGTGAATTCTAATGCTATTAAAATTATATTTCACCTTTTTACAGGTAGGAGTATTTTCTTTTGGAGGAGGATATGCAGCACTGCCATTTATTCAGAATTTAATCGTCGAGAGAAATGGTTGGCTTACATTGAGTGAGATGACTGATGTGATTTCTATCTCTCAGATGACTCCCGGTCCAATAGCCATAAATGCAGCTACATTTGTCGGCACAAAGATAATGGGGGTTCCAGGTGCGATAATAGCAACTCTTGGAGTTGTAACGCCTCAATTTATAATAATGATGATATTATCGAAATTTATATTCAGCAGCGGGCGAATAAGAGTGCTTGAGAATATTTTAAAAGGCTTGAAACCCGCTGTGGTCGGATTGATTTCAATAGCAACTCTGACGATGATAGTAGAGTCTATTTTAGGGGGAGAGTACGGTTTTAATTCAGTACAGATAGTTCCACTAATTTGCTTTGCAGTTGGTTTCGTCCTCTATATAAAAGGAGTCGACTTAATAAAACTGATAGTATTGGGTGCCGTTATGGGCATAGGATTACATTTAATATTTTAATATAAAACTTGCCACAGGATTCATATCCCATGGCAAGTTTTCTTTTTATATTTTTTCTAATGGATTTTTAAATAAATAACTTGAATTTATATAGATAAATGGTTTTGAATAATCTAATTTATAAAAATAAATTATTTTATTAATAATTATATTAGAAATATATTTATTAATAAAGCCGATAGCAATAATGATGGCGACTATCATTTGAAATGAGCATATTTATGCATGGAATTAAAGAAAAATCATTTTTTCATTAAAAATTATAGACAATTAAATAACTACAATAATTTGTTTTATACAGTAATAGAAGATATATATAGATTAGATTATTTGATGACTTATGGCATGAGTAGCAGTGAATTCACAAAAAAGATTTGGTTTATAATAGCAAAAAGACAATAGAATAACGTGAAAAAAATTATAAAAAATACTGGAAAAAAAACGATATCAATGTTATAATTATACATAGTTTAGTAGCTATCCTAATGGACAGTCTAAACCGATACACTTTTATATAAAATATATTTGAGGAGATGATTTGTAATGAAAGGTTTTGCAATGTTAGGTATCGGAAAGACAGGATGGATTGAAAAGGAAAGACCGAAATGTGGTCCCTTAGACGCGATATGTAAACCGATTTCCCTAGCTCCATGTACCTCAGACGTTCATACCGTTTGGGAAGGCGCAATAGGAGAAAGACATGATATGATTTTGGGTCATGAAGGAGCAGGAGAAATAGTTGAAGTCGGAGAATTGGTAAAAGACTTTAAAGTTGGAGATAGAGTATTGGTTCCTGCAATTACTCCCGATTGGCATTCATTAGAAGCTCAAGTAGGTTATTCTATGCACTCTGGTGGAATGCTAGCCGGATGGAAATTCTCGAATTTTAAAGATGGTATGTTTGCAGAGTATTTTCATGTAAATGATGCTGACGGTAACTTGGCATTGATTCCTGAAGGAGTAGACCCAGTTTTAGCGCCAATGTTGTCAGATATGGTTCCTACAGGATTCCACGGAGTCGAACAGGCTCAGGTAAACTTTGGTGACGAAGTTATGGTAATCGGTATTGGTCCTGTTGGATTGATGGCTGTAGCAGGCGCAAGTTTAAGGGGAGCATCAAGAATTTATGTAGTCGGATCTAGACCTAATTGCGTAGAGGCGGCCAAGTTTTACGGTGCAACCGATATCATAAATTATCGTGACGGTTCTATTTCAGAACAGATTATGGATCTTACAGACGGAAAGGGAGTTGAAAAGATTGTAATAGCCGGAGGTAATGTAGACACTTTTTCTGAGGCTATAAAAGCTCTCAAGCCGGGCGGTAGGATTGGCAACGTCAATTACTTGGGCAGTGGAGAAAATATAAAGATCCCGAGAGTTGATTGGGGCGTAGGTATGGGCCATAAGGTTATAAGTGGCGGATTAACACCTGGTGGACGTTTGAGAATGGTTAAATTATCTAAATTGGTTCAATACGGCAAATTAGACATCTCAAAATTGGTCACTCATAAATTTAATGGACTTGAGCGAGTTGAAGACGCATTGATGCTTATGAGAGAAAAACCAAAAGATTTAATTAAACCGGTTGTAATCGTAGCAGAAGACCTTATGGAGTAAAAATGAAGGTAGTAATCCTAACGGGTTTTTTAGGAGCTGGCAAGACGACATTTCTTCAAAGCTTATCAAATCATATCGATGAATTTGTGATTTTGGAAAACGATTATGCGAATGCAGATGTAGACAGACAGCTGCTTGCAGACACGGAAAAAGATATATATTCTTTAGATGAAGGATGCATTTGTTGTAGTAAAAAAGTGGATTTTGCCACTTCTGTAATCACTATATCAAATTCACTCGATCCAAAATACCTAATGGTCGAACCGACGGGCTTGGGATATCTTTCTCGCATAATCGCCAATATTGAAGCGATTAAATACGAGCGAATCGAGATAATGGCTCCGATTGCGGTAGTCGATATTCATGCTATGGATGAAACCATAGCAGATTATCCGGAACTTTTTTATGATCAGGTTAGAAATGCCGGTCATGTATTGATTTCAAAGACTGAGGACTCCACAGATGATGAAATTAAGGCTGCAGCAGATAAATTGAGGAAAATAACTAAAGCTGTAGTATATGAAAAACATTATAATGATTTTTCTGATGAAGAATGGGAAGCTTTGATAACTCCTTTCGAACTAGGTGGCGTAGAAATGTCTAGGGATTCGGGTGTTGAAATGGAAGAATTGGTATTCGATGATGTACAGCTTCCAAATAAAGAGCAGTTACTGACTATCTTGAAGGTCATTGTCGAAGGAAGATTCGGGAAAATTCTCAGAGGAAAAGGAACTATCAATGTAGGTGGAAGTCCATTTAAAGTGGATATAGTTCAGGATAGATTTGAAGTCAAGGAGCATAAAGAAGAACTTAAAAAACTCGTGCTTATAGGGAAGAATATAGATAGAAAAGCCATGGAGATACTGTTTAATAGAGGATAATTCAATATTGAAAAAACAAAAGCCTGCTGTGATTTAAAATCACAGCAGGTTTTGTTTATCTTAAATTTTTCTTTTGATCTTCTAAAGATTTGCTAAGAGAATTTATATCTCCGGATTCTGATTTTTTTATTACTGATATATTTCCATTAGTTTCCATAATCACAGCCTCTACTTCGCTAAGAAATTGGATGCCCTGAGAGCGAACAGATGATAAAATTTCCCTCTTGCTGACTCTCTGCTTTTTCATAGACTTTTGAATATATTTACCGTCATAGTATAAAAGTGAAGGCTCCGCTTTAATCAAACTTTCAAATCTGCTTGAACTCTCTGATAATTTACTGATGATGAATTGAAGTAATAATAAAACTCCGGCAGCTACGAGACCGTCTGCAATTGGTAGGCTATCAGATATTATGGTTGAAGCGAATATAGAACCTAAAGCTATGCTCACTATTAAATCAAATGCATTTAATTTTGCCAAAGATCTCTTTCCGGAAATCCTTATGAGTATCAAAAAACTTATATAAGCAAATATAGCGGAAATGACTATCTTAAAAATACTATCCCAATTATTGAAAAACATTATCTCACCTCTATATTTTTATACCCAATAATATTTAGAAATTTTATTGGACATTTTTTTGTTTAAATTTATTTTAATCTCGAT
Organism: Tissierellia bacterium; assembly: GCA_030537815.1. Taxonomy (GTDB): domain Bacteria; phylum Bacillota; class Clostridia; order Tissierellales; family Peptoniphilaceae; genus Microaceticoccus. The sequence goes on from JAUNVF010000011.1 coordinate 10,641, forward strand.
TAAGGAAAATATGTCTTGAAATATTGAATTGATTTTATTAGCACTTTCAACGGATACTGATCGACTATGCTTAAAGTGAGAATAAATTAAAGATTTAGAAAGAGATTTATTTAAAATTAAATCGAGTTTATAAGCTCATATTATAAGAATTATCTACCTTAGTTGTTTATTCATGCATCATTTTAAATATGATGAAAAATTGATTTCTTAGATTGCAAAGAAGCCGTATCAGAATTTAATCGGATACGGCTTTAGCTTAGTACTCTTTTTGCCTCTTTCAGCTTATCGATGATTTGAATATTTTGAGGACAAAGGCTTTCGCAATGTCCACATTCAGTGCATTTTGAAGCATCTTTATCTTCATCGATCAGCTTTTTATAAGATATTCTGCTCTCTTTATACTCGTCGTAAATGGAAGCATTATTATACCTTTGAAAGACTCCTGGAATATTGACTCCAAAAGGACATGGCATACAGTATTCGCAACTAGTGCAAGGAACCTTTACCCTACTGTCGAAGAAGTCTTTTAATTCTTTTGTCGCATTTTTAGATTTTTGAGTGAATAGATCTGGACTGATTGTATCAGCTATATGTATATTTTCTTTTATTTGATCCATATCGCTCATTCCGCTCAGCATTATGGAGATATCTTTATCATAAATCCATCTCTGGGCTATTTCGGCGGCTGTATTTTTTATTCCATACTTTCTTAAAATATCTCTTGCTTCATCGGGAAGATTTGCCAGTCGGCCACCTTTCAGAGGTTCCATTATTATAACTGAAATACCCTTTTCTCTAGCATAATGTAGACCTTTTAGCCCTGCCTGGTAATCGGTGTCAAGGTAATTTAACTGAATCTGACAGAAATCCCAATCATAGGAATCTATTATTTCTTTGAAGATATCAAATTCATCGTGGAATGAGAATCCCGCATATCTAATTCTCTTTTCAGCTTTCAGTTGGTCTAAAAATTTAAATACATCGAGCTTTTTCATCTTATCAAAACTCTTCTTCGTCAAGCTATGAGTCAGATAAAAGTCTATATAATCGGTATTCAGCCTCTCGAGTTGAGTTGCGAATAGCCTTTCATAGTCCTGATAATTTTCTGTTAGCCACATCGGAAGTTTTGTTGCTATATAGATTCTTTCTCTGTCAATATAATTAAGAAATTCACCCAACAAAGTTTCGCTATTTTCACAATGATATGTATATGCAGTGTCATAATAATTAATCTCATTTTTATATAAATAGTTTAACATCTTAAAAGCTCTTTCTTTATCGATGACGCAATTATCGTTTTCGATTACTGGAAATCGCATCATTCCAAATCCTAGAGCCGACACTTTTAAATTGTCTTTGGTTATCAATCGGTATTGCATTAAATCACAAACTCCTATATAATCATATTAGAGGTATATTGGTTTCTATTCGACAATTGCCTTTAAAATAAGTATAACATAAAAAAGGAGGAGTTTAAAATGGATGCTAAGAAGACAGCAATCTATGACAGTCACGTTAAACTCGGAGGTAATATCGTAGAGTATGCAGGATGGGCACTACCTTCAGACTTTACGGGTTTAGTTGACGAGCATAATGCGGTTAGAAATGATGTGGGAATTTTTGACGTATCACATATGGGTGAGTTTTTCATCACAGGTCCTGATACATTAAAATTCTGTAACTATGTATTGTCGAATGATGTCAACAAAGTCGACAATGGCCAATGTCAGTATACTATACTGCTAAATGAAGAGGGCGGCGTGGTTGATGACTTGTTGCTATTCAAATACAGTGACGAGAAAGTTCTATGGGTGCCAAATGGTGGCAATACTCCAAAGGATTTCGATTGGATTCAAGCGAGAAAAGATGGCTTTGATGTAGAACTTGAAAACGCTTCAGCAAAATATAGCGAGGTTGCTCTTCAAGGACCTAAATCTAAAGAATTACTTCAAAAAGTTGTAGACTATAATCTTGACGAACTTGAGTACTTCCATTTTGTTGACGATGTAGATTTTGATGGTAAAAAAGTCTTGATATCCAGAACCGGATATACCGGAGAATTAGGATATGAAATTTATTGCGCATGGGACGATGGTCCTGCGATTTGGGATAAACTTGTAGAGCTTGGTGCTAAACCATGTGGTCTTGGATGTAGAGATACATTGAGATTTGAAGCTTCTATGCCTCTATACGGAAATGAGATGGATGAAGATAAATCACCTCTTGAAGCCGGATTAAAATTTGCGATAGATTTCAATAAAGATGATTTTATCGGAAAAGCTCCTCTACAAAAGAAATTAGATGAGGGACTAAAGAGAAAATTAATAGGTTTAGAATTGACCGGTAAGGGTATACCTAGACATGGATATAAAGTTCTAAAAGACGGCAAGGAAATCGGAGAAGTAACAACCGGTTATTTAGCGCCGACTGTTGGAAAACCAATAGCGAATGTGATAATCGATGTTGATGAAGCTGTTATAGGCAATGAAGTAGAAGTACAGATAAGAAAGAGAACTGTGCCTGCTGTCATTATCAGCAAGAGATTTTTACAGAAAAAATAAATTATTATTTATGAGGAGGAATTTTTAAATGAAAGTAGAAAAAGGATTATTTTACACAAAAGATCATGAGTGGGTTAAAGTTGATGGCAATGAGGTATTAGTGGGTATTTCTGATTATGCTCAAGACCATCTTGGAGATATCGTTTATGTTGAGCTTCCAGATGTTGATGACGAATTAGACAAAGGTGACGCTATTGCTTCAATTGAATCAGTTAAAGCTGCAAGTGATGCATTTTCTCCTTTTGCAGGAAAGGTTCTTGCTGTTAACGAAGATTTAGATGACGATCCAGCATTGATCAACTCAGATGCTTATGGAAGCTGGATAGTAAAATTAGAAGTTGAAAATCCTTCAACTGACGACCTAATGAATGACGAAGATTACGAAAAATTCTTAGCTGAGGAGGCTTAATATGTTTCCATACATTCCTCTTACGGAGCAAGACGAAAGAGAAATGCTGGAAAAGATAGGAGTTAACTCAATAGACGATCTGTTTAAGGACATCCCTTCGGATGTCTCCTTACACAGACCGTTGGATTTACCAAAATCAAAGAGTGAACTTGAAGTTTCGACTTATCTTTCCGGCCTAGCAGATGCTAATAATAGTATTAGCCATATGCCATCTTTCTTAGGAGCGGGAGCTTATGACCATTATATCCCGTCAATTATTCATCATATTACAGGAAGAAGTGAATTTTATACTTCCTATACACCATATCAACCAGAAGTTAGCCAAGGTACACTACAATATATATTTGAGTATCAAACTCTCATAACCAGATTGACAGGTATGGAGATAGCAAACGCTTCGCTATATGACGGAGGCAGTTCGATAGCTGAAGCTGCGCTTATGTGTGCTAATACAAATAAAAAGAAAAAGGTTGTCATTTCAAAATCTGTAAACCCAAATGCCAGAATGGTAGCTAAAACTTATACTGATGCACAGGGAATTGAACTCATAGAAGTAGATATGAAAGATGGCTTGACAGATTTGGACGCATTAAAAGAAGCGGTTACAGAAGATGTAGGCGCTGTTATTATACAAAGTCCTAACTTCTTCGGTTATGTAGAAGATGTTCAAGCTGCTACTGATATAGCTCATTCGCAAAAGAAAACTTCGATGATACTATCTGCAGATCCAATGTCTCTTGCTATCTTTAAAAAGCCAGCAGATTATGGAGTCGATGTAGTAGTCGGAGAAGCTCAATCCTTTGGAATACCTGTAGCTGCCGGTGGACCATATCTAGGATATATTGCGGTAAACAAACCTTTCCTTAGAAAATTACCTGGTAGAATCGTAGGTCAGACTGTGGACAGAGATGGAAAGAGATGTTGGGTTCTAACTCTATCTGCTAGAGAGCAGCATATAAGAAGAGAAAAAGCTACTTCTAATATTTGTTCAAACCAAGGTTTGAATGTTTTAGCTGCTACCATATATATGGTGACCATGGGTAAGAAGGGAATGAGAGAAGTTGCTGAGCAATCTACAAAGAAAGCTCATTACGCATTTAATGAACTTACCAAATCCGGTAAATTCAAGCCGCTTTCAGATGCACCTTTCTTTAAAGAATTTACAGTAGTTTCCGATGTACCGACTAAAGAATTGAATAAGAAGCTTAAAGAAGCCGGAATAGTTGGCGGATTTGAAGCTAAGAGATTCTATGACGACCTTGGAAATGCTACGATAATTGCCGTTACAGAAAAGAGAACTAAAGAAGAAATTGACAAATTTGTCAAGATAATGGAGGAGGCTTAATATGCAACTGGATTATGAAAAATTAATATTTGAAGTCTCTCAACCGGGAAGAACCGGATACAAATTGCCAGATCTTGATGTTGAAGATGTCGCCGTTGATTCGCTATTTCCAAAAGAGTTACTAAGAGAAGAAGAACTTGATTTTCCGGAAGTTAGTGAAGTTGATGTCATAAGACATTATACTAATCTTTCAAATAAAAACTACGGACTTGACCAGGGAATCTATCCTCTTGGATCATGTACGATGAAATACAATCCAAAAATAAGTGAAGATATGTCTGCTTTAGACGGATTTGTAAATATTCATCCATACCAAGATGAAGAAGATATTCAAGGAAGTCTTAGATTATTATATGAATTGGGAGAATCTTTAGCAGAAGTAGCCGGAATGGATGAAATGACATTACAACCGGCAGCTGGAGCTCATGGAGAGTATACTGGTATACTTCTAATTAAAGCTTATCACAAGAAGCGCGGAGATACTAAGAGAGATAAAATTATAATTCCGGATGCGGCGCATGGAACGAATCCTGCAACTGCTGCAATGGCCGGATATAAAATAGTAGAGATAAAATCTAATGACCATGGAATGGTCGATGTAGATGCATTGAGAGCTGCTGTTGGCGATGACACTGCAGGCCTTATGCTTACAAATCCAAATACAGTCGGTTTATCGGATGAGAATGTAGCTCTTATAGCTCAAATCGTTCACGATGCCGGTGGATTGGTATACTATGATGGAGCGAATTTAAATGCCATTATGGGTAAAGCTAGACCTGGAGATATGGGATTTGACGTAGTTCACTATAATCTACACAAGACGATGTCAACACCTCATGGTGGCGGTGGACCTGGTGCCGGACCTGTAGGATGTAAGAAATTCTTAACTGAATTTTTACCTGTTCCTGTTGTGAGCAAGAGAGATGACGACAGTTATTTCTTAGATTACGACAGACCTTATTCAATCGGAAAGGTAAAGGACTTCTACGGACATTTTGCCATCCTTGTTAGAGCATATACCTATATTCTATCAATGGGTCATGACGGCTTGAAGAGAGCATCAGAAGTATCTGTATTGAATACAAACTATCTACAAAGTATTCTTAAAGAATATTACAAATTACCGCTTGACAGAATCGCTAAACACGAATTTGTATTGAGTGGATTAAAAGATAAATTATCAGGAGTAAATACATTGGATATTGCAAAGAGAATTCTCGATAAGGGATTCCATGCACCTACAATTTACTTCCCGCTAATTATCAATGAAGCGCTTATGATTGAGGCTCCTGAATCTGAGTCGAAACAATCCTTAGACCAATTTGCAAATGCGATGATAGAGATTGCAAAAGAGGCTAAAGAAGATCCTAATATCCTTAAGGAAGCGCCACATAATACTCCGGTAAGAAGACCGGATGAAACAAAAGCTGCAAAAGATACAATTGTAACTTATATACCAGAATAGAAAAGAGGAAATGTATTGACTAAAACGATCACTGTAATTGGGGGAGGTCCCGGTGGATACGAATGTGCTATAAGAGCTGCACAGCTTGGAGCAAAAGTCGTATTGATAGAAGATAGAGAACTGGGAGGAACATGCCTTAATAGAGGATGTATCCCTACAAAAACTTTATGGAGAAATGCAGAAATTGCAAATTCTTTTAGAAGAAAAGTAGAATTTGGATTTGATTTTGATAATTTAACCATAGATGGCAAGAGAATTCAGGAAAGAAAAAATGAAGTTGTCGGTAAGATTCGTAAGGGTGTTGAATTTCTTATAGATTCTTATAAAAATATAGAATTTATACCGGGATTCGCTTCTTTCAAATCTGAAAATATTATTTCAGTTAAACTAAAAGACGGTAGTACCAGAGAAGTAGAAACTGATTATACTATAGTAGCTTCAGGATCTGTACCTTTCGTTCCTCCGATAGAGGGAGTAGATGCAGAGGGAGTTATGACCAGTGATGAACTATTGGATATGGATTATATACCAAAGTCCATGGTAATCGTCGGTGGTGGAGTAATCGGTCTTGAGTTCGCTTGTATCTACAATGAACTGGGAACTGAGATAACGGTTATATCAAATGAGATTTTAGGATCAGCAGATACTGAGATTTCAAAGAGAATGCCGAGTTTCTTGAAAAAAGCCGGAATAAAAATCATATCCGGATCTAGAGCCAGCAAGGTTGAAAAGACTGATAATGGATACAGAGTTGTAGCTGAAATTATCGGTAAAGACAAGACCAAAGAAGCTGAAGGGGAAACTCTTTTAATTGCAACTGGAAGATCTGCTTTAGTTGAAGGCTTAAACTTAGATGCAGTTGGAGTTGAATACTCCAGAAGGGGCATTAAAATTGACGAGAATATGAAGACTAATTTAGATTCTGTCTATGCGATTGGAGATGTCACTGAAGGTAGTATGCAACTTGCTCACTGGGCTTCAGCTCAGGGAATCTATGTTGTTGAAAAACTTATGGGCGAAGAACCTAGCATCAATCTCGATGTAGTTCCTGCTTGTACATTCACAATTCCCGAAGTAGCTCAGGTTGGTAAGACGGAACAAGAATTAAAAGAGAAAAAGATTCCATATACTAAGAGTAAATTTATGTTTATAGGAAATGGAAAAGCAGTTTCTCTTGGAGAACCTGAAGGTTTTGTTAAAGTTCTTGCTAAAGAAGACTTATCTGAGATATATGGAATTCATATAGTAGGCCCTCATGCTAATGACTTAATTCATGAAGGAGCAGTAGCTGTAGCTAATAAATTGCCGGTTTCAGCAATCGCTAATATGATACATGCTCATCCGACATTGAGTGAAGCCTTTATGGAGGCAATCCATCAATTAGAAGGATGTTCAATACACTCTGCACCATCTAAATAAAATTTTGGACCACATATTAATTATGTGGTCCTTATTTGATTTTAAGCAATTGAGTCAAGAATTCATTTGCAGATTTAGAATTATTTCTTTGTATTTGAAATTTATTTAAATTAATTATATAATGATTATAAGTAAAAATAAGGGAGCCGCCTTTAGCGTGCTGAGAGTAAGCTTGTTGAGCTTTGACCTGACCTGATTTGGATAATGCCAACGTAGGGAAATATTATACATTAAGCCGTATTTGCCTATTGCATTTACGGTTTTTTTATTAAATTCTACCAGTATCTATTTCTTATTATTTCATTATTCATTTCATCAATTTCAATTATTGTATTTTAAAATTAATAGGAGGATTGATTATGAAAGATAATAGTGTTAAAAAATTGACTCTTGCAGGGATTCTGTCTGCTTTTGCAGTTATTGGAAGTTTGATTTCATTTCCGATTTTTGGTAGCAAATGTGCACCGGTTCAACATTTCGTCAATATTATAGCAGCTGTATTCTTGGGGCCTTGGTATGCTTTGGGGATTGCTTTTGTCTCGAGTTTATTGAGGAATTTGCTGTCTTTGGGAACTGTATTGGCATTTCCTGGAAGTATATTCGGTGCATTTATAGCTGGCCTAGTATTTAAAAAGACAAAAAATATTATTTTAACCTGCTTTGGAGAAAGCTTTGGTACAGGTATTATCGGTGCATTATTCGCATATCCATTAGCAAGATTATTTTTTGGTAAAATGGCTGGAGATATTGCATTTTACTCTTATATAATTCCTTTCTTAATATCTACGATAGTGGGATCTGTAATAGCGGGAGTGATAATTTTGGGATTGGAAAAATCCAAGATCGTAAATTTACATTTAGAATGAGGGGAGATAATTGTTAAGTATATTTTTTGAAAATTTAAGAAGAAAGTCGCCTTTGATTCATAATATAACAAATTATATAACTGCAAATGATATAGCAAATATACTTTTGGCATCTGGAGCTTCTACGATAATGGCGGATGATGTAAATGAGGTAGAAGAGATTACATCATTATGCGATGGCTTGACCATCAATACCGGAACTTTAAATGATAGAAGAGCAGAGTCTATGTTTTTGGCTGGAAAGAAAGCGATGAATTTGAAACATAAGATAGTTTTAGATCCCGTTGGTGCGGGATCCTGTGAATACAGAACACGAATAATTAAAGACTTAGTCAATGAAATAAAATTTGATTTGATTAGGGGAAATATATCTGAAATAAAATCATTGGCTACGGGGGCAAAAAATACAGAAGGGGTAGATGCAGATAAAAATAATCTAAAAATGCAATCCGATTTGGATGAGATTATAGAAATTGCAAAAAAATACTCCTGGGAGACGAAATCAATAATAGTTATAACAGGTGAAATTGACATATTGACGGACTCTAAAAGAGTGTATCTTGTAAAGAATGGAAGAAGAGAGATGAAGAAGATAACAGGAACGGGTTGTCAACTATCCGCTTTAATCACAGCATTTATTTCTGCCAATCAGGATTATGAATTGGAAGCTGCAATAGCAGCTGTGGCTTCTATGGGAATAGCCGGTGAAATAGCATGGTCTTTAATGAATAAAGGTGAAGGTAATGCCAGTTATCGAAATAGAATAATAGATGCGATATACAATATGAACGGAAATATTTTAGAAAAAGAGGCGAGATATGAAATTAGATAGAAGGGCATTATTTCTCTATGCCATTACCACTAGGAATTGGCTTAATGGCGATAAATTGGGAATAGCCGTCGAGAAAGCGATAAGAGGTGGAGCTACCTGTATTCAATTTAGAGAAAAGGAATTAGAAGGAGAAAGCCTCTTGAAAGAAGCTTCTGAAATTAGAAATTTATGTAAAAAGTATTCTATTCCATTCATAGTCAATGACAATGCAGATCTCGCTCTAAAGGTTAATGCAGATGGATTGCATATTGGACAAAATGATATGGACATTGAAATAGCGAGGAATATAATTGGAAAAGAAAGAATTCTAGGGGTTACGGCTAATTCTAAAGAAAAAGCTATACTAGCTGAGCGAAGAGGAGCTGATTATCTCGGAGTTGGTTCGGTGTTTAAGACATCGTCAAAAAATGATGCCGTCAATATAGAAATTGAGAGATTAAAAGAGATTTCCGATGCAGTTAGAATTCCGATAGTAGCAATAGGCGGGATAGATGAATTTAATGTAAAAGAATTGAAAGATAATGGAATAGCCGGTATCGCAGTCATAAATGCCATTTTTAACAGGGTGGATATAGAAGGGGCAACGAGTAAGCTTAAAAATATCTTGATTGAAGAAGAAATAATAAAATAATGGAGATGATAATATGCGCAAGACGGTATTGACTATAGCGGGTAGCGATTGTAGCGGAGGGGCCGGAATACAAGCCGATATAAAAACTATAATGGCCAATGGAGGATATGCGATGAGCATTATAACCGCATTGACAGCTCAGAATACCATGGGAGTAGTCGATATAATGGAAACGGAAATTGATTTTTTAGAAAAACAATTAAAGGCGGTATTTGAAGATATTTATCCCGATTCGATTAAGATTGGAATGCTTTCATCTAATGGGATAATAATTAAAGTAGCAGAGAAATTAAAAAAATATGAAGCAAAAAATATTGTCTTAGATCCCGTAATGGTTTCTACAAGTGGTTCAAAACTTCTTTCAGATGATGCTGTCGAAGGATTATGTCGAGAATTATTCCCTTTGGCTAAATTGATAACTCCAAATATTTACGAAGCAGAGATTTTATCAGAAATGAGCATAAATTCAGCAGATGATATGTTAAGAGCCGCAAAATCTATTTATGAAAGATATGGATGCCCCGTTCTTTGCAAGGGAGGACATTCTATAAATGATGCAAATGACCTATTATATGATGGAGAATTTAAATGGTTTATGGGCTTTAGAATAGAGAATGAGAATACTCATGGTACGGGATGTACTTTTTCAAGTGCAATTGCGACAAATCTGGCAAAAGGATACGATATATATAAATCGATTGAAAAGGCAAAACTATATATTTCATATGCACTTTCTTCTGATCTGAATTTAGGCCATGGCTCGGGCCCTTTGGATCATGGTTATTTTATAAATTCAGATTGAGGTGAACATCCATGGATAAAAGGACATCAGTATTTGCAAATGGATTGATATGGTTTGGCGCTGCTGTTTCAATTGCTGAAATTTTAACCGGAACATATTTTGCTCCTTTAGGTTTTTCTAAAGCATTGACAGCGATAATTATAGGGCATATAGTCGGTGGTATATTAATGTTTTTAACGGGATTAATAGGAGCTCAGACGAGGAGAAGCTCAATGGAAACTGTAAAAATGAGCTTTGGATATAGAGGAGGTCTTTTCTTTGCAGCTTTAAATATCGTTCAGCTTGCAGGTTGGACATCGATTATGATATACGACGGTTCATTGACTGCAAATCAGATTATTAATACCGGTTCGTGGTTATGGGCTTTGATTATAGCTGTATTTATAATTATCTGGCTTTTAGTAGGCGTAAAGAATCTCGATAAGATAAATCTTTTTGCTATGACTGCATTATTTATTTTGACATTGATTTTATCAAAAATAATATTCTCGAGTGCTAATCAGGTTTTAAATAAGTCATCTGAAGGTCTTAGCTTCGGTTCGGCTGTAGAATTGGCAGCTGTGATGCCTATATCATGGCTTCCGGTCATAAGTGATTATACTAGAGATGCAAAAAAACCTCTTGAGACGACATTTGCCAGTTCACTAATATACTCTTTGGTCAGCATATGGATGTATATAATAGGAATGGGAGCAGCTATTTATACAGGAGAAGATAATATATCTTCGATTATGCTCAAGGCAGGACTTGGATTAATAGGATTATTGATAGTAATTTTCTCAACAGTTACGACGACATTTTTAGATGCATATTCAGCAGGGGTTTCATATGAATCCATAAGTAAAAAGATATCTTCGAGTACTGTTGCGATATCGGTTACTGCATTGGGTATGTTATTGGCAATTTTCTATCCAATAGACGATATCAGCAATTTTCTTTACTTTATAGGTTCGGTTTTTACGCCGATGATTGCAATTCTGATAGGGGATTATTTTATACTAAAAGAGAATCATATACAAAAATCATATAATATTAAGAATATTATTATTTGGACTATAGGATTTATAATATACAGATGGCTTTTGAAGGCGGATTTATCGATAGGATCAGCCCTTCCCAATATATTGCTAACATTATTGATCTCGATAATGGCGGGCAAATTTTTAGGAGATAGGAATAAAATTAGAAAGTAAATATAAATTAGCATATCAAATAAATATATGATGTGTAAATAAAAGATTGATAATATCAGATCTTATTCTTTTATCGATAAATTTAATAATCTAATAATTTATAGAATTGAGAGATAAGCGATATCGACAATTTTTATCCCTATTTACTTAGATATGTATAATTGATATAATTGCATTAGTAAAATCAAAGGGGATATTATGAATTTAATTTTTTTAATCATTCTTTCAATTATAGTTATGTCTATTACGATATATACCGGTACGAGATTATATAAAAAAACTGAGACAAATTTTGACAAGAGAATAAGAGATAAATTCATAGACAGAGATCCACATATGATATCTGTGATGAAGAGTATAACGAGGCTTGGAAATGTCGAGACATTGGTGGTCATAGTCATACCGATACTATTCGTGTTGATTCGTGAGAATGAGTATATAACTGCGAGCTCGATACTTATTTCAAGTGGTTTATCTATATTCACAAGCCAATGCTTTAAATTTATATTCAGAAGAGGAAGGCCGACTAAGAAAAGGGAATTTAATTATATTGGTTACTCTTTTCCAAGCGGTCATTCCACCGTCGGAATAAGCTTTTATTTAAATTTAGCTTATTTGGTTTCTGCAGGAACAAATAAATTGCATATTATGCTGGCCATTGGGATATTGATTGGATTATTGATAGCTTTTAGCAGGATATATCTTGGCGTTCATTGGGCGAGTGATGTTATCATAGGCATATTACTTGGATTCACATGCGCCTTTTGGTCTATCTATTTATACAATAATGATTTTGTCTTGAGGATAATATTTAGAGACTGCTGACAAAAAGAGCTTTTCAAATTTTGAAAAGCTCCTTTTTATATCGACTATTCATTAAATCAAATCTCATATAATTTTACGCATGCAGTAAAATCAATTCTTTAACCAGCTTGGCGGCCTTGTATAAGTCGTCAACTTTTATAGATTCGCCTACAGTATGGGCTTTATTCTGCCCTATTGAAAGATTAACTGAAGAGATTCCCCTTTTATTGTAATTATTAGTGTCAGATCCACCGCGAGATTCTATTATTTCAGTTTCAAATCCTAAATTATCGCAGGCTTTGATAGCATTCAAAACAACAGGGCAATTTTCTGGGATATCAAATCCTTCATAAATTATTTCGGCTGAATATTCTAGCATTCCACCGAATTTTTTTGTAGACTTTTCACATTCGGTTTTCATATGCTCTAATTGCATATTCAACTTTTCCTCTGATAAGCTTCTCGCTTCGGCTATAAAAGAAGCTTCATTTGAAACTATATTTGTCGCCTGTCCACCTTCAATTCTTCCGATATTTGCAGTCGTGTCATCGTCGATTTTTAAAAGTTTCATATTTGAAATCGCATCGGACAGCATTTGGATTGCAGAAATCCCTTCTTCAGGTGCCACTCCGGCATGCGATTCCCTACCTATAAATTTCGCATTTATGATTGCATGATAAGGTCCTTTTGTGACGATTTTTCCAGGTTTTCCTCCCGTGTCAAATACATATCCCGTCTTAGAATGAATCTTGGAATAGTCAAGATATCTAGATCCTAGAAGGCCTTCCTCTTCGCAAATTGTAAAGACGACCTCTATATCTCCATAGGGGATGCCTTCTTCGATGACTGTCTGTATTCCCTCTATTATTGCTGCGATTCCCGCTTTATCGTCACTGCCTAAAATCGTATTCCCGTCAGTCCTGACTATGCCTTCGTCGACTATTGGATTGATTCCCTTTCCGGGGGAGACCGTATCCATATGAGCGCTTAGCAGTATCGGATTTGACCCTGTTCTTCCTTTAAGCTTTGCAATTATATTTCCACAGCCGCTGCCGGTTTTTTTACCAGCATCGTCCATCTCTACTTTCATGCCAAAGCTTTCAAGTATTGGAATCAAGTGATTTGCAAAATTCTCCTCCGATTTTGTCGGGCTGTCTATTTTTATAAATTCCAAAAATCTCTCGAGCACTCTTTTATTATTCATATCTCACTCCTATCGTTAAAATAATTGAAAATTGCTTAATACTAGATATACCAAAATACGATATTTGATACAGTAGTATTTCTAAATATTATCGATATCATTAATCTAATTTTATCTTTTATATATAATGATGTCAAATATATAAATCATATTAATACGGTGATATAGAATTAAAATAAGTTTATAATCATATAAAATAAAAAGCGGCATATGCCGCTTAGATTAGTGAACAAAATTTACTATTTCCTGAATATCAATTATATCTTTTGTCAATTCTATATCGGGATTTGTCCCTGATGAAGTCGTGCTGGCTCCGCTATAGTCTAGCCCCATGACGGCAGGCATTCTGAGTATCAATCCGCTATTAGGCAAGCTATATAGTATCGGATCGATCTCTCCTGTCATTCCATGACCTTTGGTAGTCTTACCCAGTACATTTGCAAATCCAGTTGCCCTACAGAATTGAGAGAAGGTATCTGCAGCTCCGTATACATCCTTATCCTGTATTAGATAAATTCCTGCAGAGAGATCTACGGGATCTTTAGGGCTGACATTGATTTCAAATCTTAGATAAGATTTAAAACTGTCTCTAATATAATCAGGTGAATTAAGCTCTACTGGAAGCTCATTAATTGGATACTCGTCGCCATAAACCATGTATTCATTTTTGTTTTTGTACGAATAATCCAAAAATTCTGAAAAACTGTCGTCTTTTTTTGCCAATCTTCCGAATAATTGTAGGTGATGATTAGTAATTGGAGAAACTAGATTGTCTATCCAATAGGAATTTTCTCCCTCTTTAATGCCGGAAATATCGATAACCAGATAATTATAATCTTTTATCTCATTTAAAAAATCCCTTATAATCTTTCCATCGCCTTCTTTATATTTGTCTTTAAAGCTCTTGATTTTTATATAAGCCAAATTTCCATTAACTGGCTTCTCTAATTTGAGATTAGAGCCGGTCATGGTATCCGCATTTTCTTCGAGTAGATTGTCGATAATATCGGATGAAAGCAATTTATAAGTCTTCTTAGATTTATCGGAATTTAAAACTTTAAGCCAAGGTGTTTTATTTTCCTCCTGATATTTTTCATTTAAATAATTATAAAACTCATTATTTAGTATATGTGTATCTTCATCATTTAATTGGTTTACATATTCAGAAAGTAAATCTATAAATTCGCTGTCATTTGCTGTTTTCAAAACTTTTTGCTTGTAAGTTTCGCTGATTCCGTCCCAGTCCACTTGTTTAGAAATTATATTCTGATCAAAATACGGGTGGGATTCTTTTATTAGAGAACTCACTTTTTCAAAATCATTTAATTTTTGACTCTGTGTTAAACTTTGATTTTCTTCTTCTTTTACATCATTGATTTCTTCGGTTTTATTTACAGTTTTTTTCTCATTTCTACCCAATAGTGATCTTACTCCTGTAAACAATAGGATTATAATGGCTAGAAAAACGATGATACTGATGCTGAATCTTAAATAATTAATCCTTATTCTTTTTTTTCTTCTTTTCCTCCCGCGATTTTTCAATTTTCAACCTCCATTATATCAGCCATAATTGGACATTCTCATTTACCTGATTATATCACAAAAATAGCTCTAAGTACCAATAAGAGGATTGAAATTTGTGATAAATATCTCTTATTGGGTATATATTAAAAGAATGAGAAAGTGATGAGGGGAATAATATGAATGATGTATTACTTATTAATAAATGTAGACCCGACACCAATCCAAATGAATCGGTGAATCTATCGATGGTAATTGGACAAATGCATAAGCAAAGAACTTGTGATTTGATAGTCGAGATCTTGAGTAAAACTGATTATATCGATATAAGTAAATTGGTATTTAAATACGATGGTATTGTTGTTTCTCTTGAAATTTCAAAAATACCGCAATTATTGTCATTAATGCTCGAAAATGATGTCAAAGTATACAATATCTATGAAATATATGAATAATGTTTAATTTGAACCATAAGGGGTATAAGTGCATATGTGACCGAATTAAAACAAAGAAATTAGGAGGATATTATGTCAAATCTATTGGAAAAAATGAATGAGCAAATGAATCGCGAATATGAATCAGCTTATGTTTATAAAGCATTAGCAGCATATTGTGCGGAGAACGACTACAACGGTTCTGAGCGTTGGATGAATGAGCAAGCTAAAGAGGAAATATTCCACGCAGAGAAGTTTAGAAATTTCTTGCATGATCTAGATCATGAAGTGAAATTTACCGGTATGGAGCCTGTTGAAGAGAATATTGGTTCGCTACTTGATGCATTTAAAGCATCTCTTGAGCACGAAAAGTATATAACTAGAAATATTAAAGAAATATACAAGCAGGCAGTAGAGGAATCAAATTACGAAGTGCAGATTTTCTTGAACTGGTTTATTATGGAGCAGGTTGAAGAAGAAGCGAGTGTTGGAGAGGTTGTTTCAAAACTAGAAAAAATTGGAGACAGCACTAGCGGATTATTCATGTATGATGCTGTACTGGGAAGAAGAGACGACTAAGAATACTAAGAGTCCCAATTATTGGGACTTTTTTTATTTTTATTGTCAATTGAAGAAATTAATAAAGAATTAAATTAATAAGATATCAAATTAATTCAATATCCCCTGTATAGATTGAATATATTTATTAGCTGTGCTATAATTTAAGTCAAGTGATGATAAAGCACGAAGCAATGGTTTTCATATTGATTATGATAAATACTCATAGCAATCGAGAATCTGGGAATTAAATGATTCCCGAGAATTACTTAGTCAGAGGTATCGATCGGTGCTTTTAGCTAATATATAATATTAAGGATGGTGTATATGGCAGAGGAAAAGGTTACCTTAGTAAATGAAATAGGCCTTCACGCTAGACCGGCTTCAAAATTTATCAGAGAGACCATTAAGTATAAAAGCGATATTGAGGTTATCAAGGGCGATAAAGTTTATAATGCAAAGAGTATAATGGGTGTTTTGAGCATGGGAGCAGTTAAAGGCGACACAGTTACTATTAGAGCTACAGGTGAAGATGCGGAAGAAGCCGTGAAAAATATAATACAATTGATAAAATATGATTTACATGAGTAGCTCATTATTTTCTTTAAAAAAATATCTTATTAACTAAAACCGATTATCCTAAAAGGATGACGGTTTTATTTAATTTGCAAATAATTGCTTGGCAGACGAAAGCCTTTTATTTGTGACTTTTAAAATAATTTATGATAGAATTAAAAAGTAGTGGAGGGGCATATGAGCTATAATGATTCGCGTAAAAATAAAAGATATAAGAGGAAAAAGAAGTATAGGATAAATAAACCCAGATTCATATTTGCAATAATAGTCGCATTGACATTAGTCTGGGCTTCTTTTAAATTAGTTTTGAGCGCCTCAAATCTCATATCGCAAAAAAGATCAGGATTGACAGCATATAGCTCTGATACTATAGATGAAAAAGATGAAAAGACGAATAAAAATGATGAAAAAGATTCAGAGAGTTCTGGAGCTGAAAGCATTTCGGTACTAGCTTCAGGAGATATATTATACCAGTCTACAATGGTGAATGCAGGATACAATTCCGCTACTGAAAAGTACGACTTTACAGATCATTATGGTAGAATTAGAGATTTGATATCTGACTGTGACTTGGCAATTACAAATTTGGTTGGAATTATAGCAGACAAGGATGAGTCTTTCTCTTATGGATCTTTGATTATATTGCCGGAGGAAGTCACTACTGCATTGAGATATGCAGGTTTTGATGCAATAGCTACAGGAAATAATCACTGCCTAGACAATGGGGCTAAAGGGATAGAAAATACAATAGATGCAATAAATTTTAATAATATGAAGCATTTTGGAACTAAAAAGCTGATAGGAGAAGAATTGCCGATAATAGATGTCAAGGGAATCAAGATAGGGCTTTTGTCTTATGCGGAGAGCTTTAATGGATTGGAGAAAATACTGCCTGAAGACAAGAGATATATGATAAGTAGATTAGATGAGGATCAGATAAAAAAAGATCTCTCATTGCTAAAATCGAGAGGGGCTGATTTATCTATTGTATATCTAAATTGGGGGAAAGAGTATTCACTCAGTCCCGATGATGCTCAAATAAAAACTGCTCATAATCTAATCGAATCCGGAGCGGATTTAGTTCTCGGAACATCCACAAATGTATTGCAAAAAATGGAAATAGTTAATAAAGATGATAAAGATAAATTCATCATATACTCTATGGGAAATGCTATTTCCAATCTTAGAGAAGAAACTATTCAAAATAAATTTGCCGAAGTTGGAGTTTTTTTAAAATTTGAAATCGAAAAAAAAGACGGCGATACCGTAATTAAAAAGTTGACAACATATCCGACATGGACCAATTCGTATACGGATATAAATGGGAATAAGAAATTTGAATTGTTGAATACTCAGGATTTTGTAGAGGGTGGGAAATACAGAGATACTGTAAATGAATCGACTCTCAACAGAATAATTGAAGCGAGAGATCTTGCCATAAAAGTTTTAAATGGCGAATTATAAAAGAAATTAGAGAGGTAGATTATGCAAGGTATACAAACTTACATACAGAATATTAGATGGCAAGATGTCGTCGACATAATGATTGTAGCTCTTATCCTTTATAAATTGATGATACTTATCAAAGAAACGAGGGCCGAGCAGCTCATTAAAGGTATAATAGCATTGCTTATATTTAATTTTGTTACTAAAAAGCTAGAATTATATACCATTGGTTGGATATTGAGCAATACTATGTTTTACGGTATGCTTTCACTATTGATCGTATTTCAGCCTGAGCTAAGGAGAGGCTTGGAATATATAGGAAGATCCAATTTTTTAAGCAAGCCAATTGTAGAAATAAAAGGCGAACAGATAAATAGAATTACAAATGAGATGACGGCTGCTATCTCCTCTTTGGCGAGGCAGAAGATAGGAGCTTTAATAGTTATTGAAAAAAATACAGGATTAAACGAAATAATTGAATCCGGCACCGATTTAAATGCCGATATATCAAGTGAATTATTGATAAATATATTTATCCCGAATACTCCTCTTCACGACGGAGCCGTAGTGATAAGGGGAGATAAAATAAAAGCAGCGGCTTGTTTTTTGCCACTTACAGATAATATCACATTATCAAAGGAATTGGGCACGAGGCATAGAGCGGCAATCGGGATTTCTGAAAGATCAGATGCAATAGCCATAATAGTTTCAGAGGAAACCGGCGGTGTTTCCATAGCTGAAACCGGACAGATTACCAGATATGTAGACGATGAGACCTTGAAATTGATATTAAAGGGAGTATTTTCGAGAGAAGATACAGGGCTATTGTCTTTGTGGAGGAGTAAAGATGAAAAATCTGAAAGCAAATCTTAAACTGAAAATTTTCTCTATTTTAATAGCCATCGCCCTATGGTCTTTTGTAATCGGAATAGAGAATCCGGAAATGGTAAAAGATTATACAAATATTCCCATAACTTTAAAAAAACTCGAATCAATTTACGATAGAGGCTATACTATAGTAGGAGACAAAGATATTTCTGTGAATTTAAAGCTCAAGGGCAAGACGAATGATTTTATAAATGTAAATGCTTCCGATATAAGAGCTGAAGTAGATATGAGCCAATATAATGAAAATGACAGCAGTATCCCAATCAAATTTATAGTGCCAGAGGGGATAACGATAACTGAAAAGTCGATATCCAATCTTCCTATAAAGATTGAAAAAGTTGAATCAAAGGCGGTTCCTGTCGAGATCATAGAAGAAGGAGAGCCGAAAAATGACAGGATTGTTGAAAAGACTGCTACGATTCCGGAGACTGTTGTAGTTAAAGGTTCCGAGTCCCTGATTCAATCTGTCGAAAAGGCGGTATCTTCTGTCGATTTATCTCAAATCGACACTGCTACAACGAGGAATCTGCCGCTTGCCGTAGTCGATTTTTCGGGAAATGAAATCACGGGAGTGGATTTATCACAGGAATATGTAAATGTTTCATTTAATGTATATCTGGTTAAAAAAGTTCCGGTTACTATAGTCACCGAAAACGAATTACCAGACCAGACTTTTGAGGTGCTCAGACAGTTGTCAGCTGATGAGGTTGGAGTCTACGGTGCGCCGGAAGTCGTAAATAAGTTAAAAGAGATAAAAACTCATCCTTTAGATTTGAAAAAGGTGGTTTCAGACGGGAGCTATGATCTGACTCTTGAGCTTCCCGAAGGAGTTAAATTATCAAATAAAAATGTGGATTTAAAAGTTAAATTCATACTCGACAAGATGATTACAAAACATTTAAATATAAAGGCTGAGAATATAGAGTTGAGGAATAGACCGGGGAAATCGACGGCTGCGATAATAAGCGATGATGAATTTATTAATTTCGATATAAAAGGCTATAAGAGCAAAGTTAACCCTATTGAACCGGATGGAATCAAGATCTATGCAGATCTATCGGGTATGACCAATGGAATACAAGAGGTTCAGCTCAAGATGGATGAGATTCCTGAAGTGAATTTTTCAAATATAACTCCATCGACTGTGAAGGTTAGGATTACGGAGAAACAGGGTGAAGAGTAAAATAGAAATAGAATTGCCCGGATATATAAAAAAAGCTATATTTAAGCTTGAAAATTCCGGATTTGAGACTTTTGTAGTCGGAGGAGCAGTAAGGGATTCAATCATAGGCAGGGAGATTTACGACTATGATTTAGCGACAAATGCCCTACCGGAACAAAATAAAGAAATATTTAAAGATTATAATATAATAGATATAGGAAGTAAATACGGTACTGTAATAGTAGAGATCGACGGTTTTAATATTGAGATAACTACTTATAGAGAAGATGAAGAGTACCTAGATGGCAGAAGGCCTTCGGATGTAAAATTTACTAAAAGTCTAAAGAGCGATTTATCGAGAAGGGATTTTACGATTAATGCCATGGCTTATAATCCGAATACAGGTCTGGTCGACGAATTTCATGGCATGAAAGATATTGAGAATAAAGTCATAAGGACTGTAGGAGATGCCAATAAGAGATTTACAGAAGATTATTTGAGGATAATGAGGGCGATTAGGTTTTCTTCTCAATTGGGATTTAAACTTGACAAAGAGGTAGTTGGAGCGATAATATTTTGTAAGATTGGATTAAAGGATATCAGCAGAGAGAGGATAAGAGATGAGTTTGATAAGATCCTCCTCTCTCAAAATCCGGGACATGGTCTGAGAATACTTTCTGATACCGGAGTGCTAAAAATAATATCAAAAGATATTGATTATATGGTAGACTTTAATCAGCATAGTAGTTTTCATGATTATGATTTATTTGAGCATAGCATAAGGGTTATTGAAAATGCTCCGGCTAAATTGGAAATCAGATTGGCCGCATTATTTCATGATATAGGAAAGCCCGCAACTATGATTATAGATGAAAGAGGCGAGGGAAGATTTTTTGGGCATCAGAAAAAATCTAGAGATATAGCAGAAAAATTTCTAAAAGAGTATAGATATAGCGGCAATACAATTCAAAAGGTATTAAATCTCGTTGAAAGACATATGGATAATACTAATAGATACACAGAGAAGTCAGTAAAAAAATTAATATCTAGGCTGGGCGAGGATGTATTTGACTTATTTGATTTACAAGAGGCGGATATACTCGGAACGAATAGGCCGGATTTTATTGAAAATATAAATAATGGAAGAAGATTGGCCAGGGATATAATAGAGAATAAAATCCCCGTTAAAAAGAGTCAATTGGCAGTAAATGGTTACGATTTGATAGAAATAGGGTATACTCAAGGGAGAAAGATAGGAGATATATTAAATATTTTGACTGATATAGTCATAGATGATCCGAGCAAAAATACGAAAGAGACTTTAGTGGAGATCGCTAAAAAATATAAATGATGGAGGTCGCATGAAAAAACTATTTGGCACTGATGGTATAAGAGGGGTTGCAAATGAAGAACTATCACCTGAGCTTGCATATAAGGTTGGAAGAGCAGCAGCCTATGAACTGAAAGATTCAAAAAATAAAATAATAGTGATAGGTCGTGATACTAGAATATCAGGTGACCTCCTAAGATCTGCATTGACTGCCGGTATTTTATCGGTAGGAGTAGATGTTATAGATGTCGGCATAGTACCAACTCCAGCGATTGCCTACTTTACCAGAGAATATGAAGCGGCGGCCGGAATTGTAATATCCGCATCTCATAATCCCGGTGAATTTAATGGAATTAAATTCTTTTCGTCAAAGGGATTTAAATTTCCGGACAAGGTAGAGATAGAGATAGAAGAATTGATAGAAAATATAGATAATATTAAATACCACCCAACCGGATCGGAAGTTGGAGTGATAAGAAATGATGAAAATGCAGCCGATAAATACGCCGATTATCTCAAATCAAAGGTCGATATTGATTTGAGCGGCATGAAGATAGTGATCGATTGTGGTCATGGAGCAACTTTGACTTGTGCAGACAAAGTATTCAAAGATTTGGGTGCAGAAGCTATAATATTGAATGATGATTATAATGGAATGGATATAAATGACGATTGTGGTTCGACTAAGCCGGAATTGGTTCAAGAGGCTGTAATAAAATACAAAGCGGATATAGGACTTTCATTTGATGGAGATGGCGACAGACTGATTGCAATCGACGAAAAAGGTAAGATCATGGACGGAGATCATTATCTTGCAGCATGTGCTACTCATTTGATGCACAAGGGTAAGCTCCCAGATAATATGATAGTTAGCACGGTGATGTGTAATCTTGGACTTAGAGAATATGCTGATAAAAATGGGATGAAAGTAATAATGACGCCCGTTGGAGATAGATATGTTTTAGAGGAAATGATCGCCAAGGGTTATAGCTTGGGGGGAGAACAGTCAGGTCATTTTATATATCTTGAGGACAGTACGACAGGAGACGGAATACTTTCTGCTCTGAAATTATTAGAAACTATGATAGATGAGAAGAAGTCTTTATCTGAGTTAAATGAGCTTATGATTACTTATCCGCAGGTTTTGAAAAATGCGAAGGTTTCTAATGAATCTAAATTTAAATATCAGGATGACGAGGTAATTAATAAAGCTATAAGAGAATTCGAGGATAAATTTACCGAACAAGGCAGAGTTCTAATAAGGCCATCCGGAACAGAACCCCTAGTTAGGGTTATGGTCGAGGGCAAGGAGCTTGAAGTCCTTGAAAGGGAATCTGAAAAACTCGTAAAAATAATCGAAGATAGACTTGGATAGGAGGCTTATTAGTGGATAAATATATTGTTGCAGATTCTTCTTGTGAATTTACTGAAGAGATGAAAAAAGATGATAAGATTATAGAGATTCCATTTAAAATAGATATCGATAATGAGAGATTTATTGATGACGGAAGCATAGATATAGATCATTTATTGAAAAAGATGAAAGATTTTAAGGGAATCCCAAAGACGGCGGCTCCGAGTCCCGGAGATTTTTTGGCGGCATTTGAAAAAGGCAAAGAGGTATTTGCGATAACTATATCATCAGCCTTGAGTGCTACTTACAGCAATGCCGTACTTGCGAAGAAGATGGCTGAAGAGAAAGGAAGCCGTTTAATACATGTATTTGATTCGAAATCGGCATCCAGTGGTGAAACTCTCGTAGCTCTTAAAATTCGAGAATATATAGAAAATGGTCTTGAATTCGATGAGATAGTTGAAAAAGTAGAGTCTTTTATTTCGAAGATGAAGACTGTATTTGTATTAGATTCGATAGACAATCTCCTCAAAAATGGAAGGATGTCAAAGATAACCGGATTCATAGCAAATGTTTTATCTATAAAGCCGGTTCTGATTGGTGATGAAAACGGAGAAATAAATTTATTAGCAAAAGCTAGGGGAATCAAAAATGCAAGGGCGAAGTTGGTCGAGATAATAGGTGAAGACAAAGATATACTAAAGGAAAAAACTATGGTAATCACTTATTGCAATTCAAAAGAAGCGGCTGAGGATTTAAAAAGAGAAATAGAACAAAAATATGGCCCTAAGGAGATTTACCTTATTGAGACCGGAGGTTTGTCCAGCGTATATGCTGATGACGGCGGTATAGTAATTTCTTATCGATAGAGTATTGTTTTATTAAAATATATGTTATAATGGTAGAATGTGAAGATTAAAGTAGGGGGATCAGAAATGAGTGTAGAATTAAAAACTAGAGAAAATAATAAAGCTGTTTTTACAGTAGAAATAAATCCTGAAGAATTTAGGGCTGCGATAAATAAGGCTTATCAAAAGAATAAGCATTTATTCGGAATTCCTGGATTCAGAAAAGGAAAGGCACCGAGAAAAATAATAGAATTAAATTACGGCAAAGATATATTTTATGAAGATGCTGTTAATATAGTTCTCAATGAAAAATATGAGCCGGCTCTTGACGAATTAGAATTAACTCCTGTAGATTATCCTGAAGTGGATATTCTTGATGAAGTTAGTGAAGACGAGCCATTCAAAGCCGAGTTTACAGTAGAGATCAAACCTGATGCCAAATTGGGAGACTATAGCAATTTAGAAGTCGATGTCGTTAAATACGATGTAAATGATGAGATGGTAGAAGCGGAGATTGAAAAAGAAA
Source organism: Tissierellia bacterium (assembly GCA_030537815.1). Lineage (GTDB taxonomy): Bacteria > Bacillota > Clostridia > Tissierellales > Peptoniphilaceae > Microaceticoccus. The sequence goes on from JAUNVF010000011.1 coordinate 34,815, forward strand.
TTAAAAAGAATGCTAGATTGGTAGTCGTAGACAGACCGGCAGAAAAGGGCGATACCGTAAATATAGATTTTGAAGGATTTATAGACGGAGTAGCTTTTGACGGAGGTAAGGGCGAATCGCATGATTTAGTACTTGGTTCAAATTCATTTATTCCTGGATTTGAGGATCAATTGGTCGGTAAAAATGCAGGTGAAGAATTTGAGATCGATATTAAATTCCCTGAAGAGTATACAGATGAATTAAAAGGTAAAGATGCCGTATTTAAAATAGTCATGAATAATATCAAGGTAGAGGAATTACCTGAACTTGACGATGATTTTGTAATGGATGTATCGGAATTCGATACTGTAGAGGAATATAGAAATAGCGTAAGAGAAAAACTGATAGAAAATAATGAGAAAATGCTCGAGGATCAGAAAGTTGCAAATGCTACAAAAGCATTGATTGAGATAACTGAAGTTGATATTCCGGAAATAATGATCGAGAAGGAAACTGATAGATTATTCAAAGAACATGAAAATAGATTGATGTCATATGGAATGAATCTGGATTCTTATTTTGCCGCAACTCATACAGATGAAGATAGACTAAGAGAAGATCTTAGAAAAACAGCGAGGGGAATATTGGAGAGAGAATTGGCTCTTGAAGCATTCTCGAAAGCTGAGAATATCGAAGCGACTGATGAAGAGATAGACAATGAGCTGAGAGAGCTTGCAAAGGCATATTCTGAAACAGAAGTAGAAAGATTCGTATCTGAATATAAAGAAAAAGAAGATATGAGCATGATTACTGATTTCATAATCAATAGAAAGACATTGGATCATTTAGTCGATATAGTAAAATTCAATATCAAGGATATCGATCCATCTGAAGAATCAGAAGATGAAGAAGTCGAAGAAGAGAAATCCGAAGATGCTGATAAAGAGGCTACAGAAGAGTAATTAATTGTGATTTGCAATCAATGGATTCAGGAGGTTATAAAATGGTTATGGTACCAATTGTTGTTGAACAGACTAATAGAGGAGAAAGATCCTATGATATATATTCTAGGCTTTTAAAAGAGAGGATTATCTTTCTAAGTGGACCGATTACAGATGATGTAGCGAATCTGGTAGTCGCTCAATTGCTGTTTTTAGTTGCAGAAGATCCTAATAAGGACATAAATCTTTATATAAATTCTCCGGGTGGTTCAGTGAGCGCAGGTCTTGCTATATATGATACTATGCAGTATATCAAATGCGATGTAAGCACTATATGTATTGGTCAGGCCGCAAGTATGGGGGCATTTTTGCTTGCTGCCGGCGAAAAGGGAAAGAGGTATTCCCTTCCAAATGCAGATATAATGATCCATCAACCACTTGGTGGAGCTCAAGGTCAGGCTGAAGATATCAGGATACAAGCTGAAAAGATATTGAAAGTTCGAGAGCTCCTCAATAAAATATTGACTGAAAAGACCGGACAAAGTCTTAAAAAGATTGAAAAAGACACCGATAGAGATTTCTTTATGACAGCTGAGGAAGCTGTAAAATACGGCTTAATCGATGAGGTTATAGAAAAATCCAAATAATCAGCTAGGGGGATGAGATGGAAGATTATACAGAAAAGTCGATAGAATGTTCGTTTTGTGGTAAGACACAGGAAGAAGTAGATAGGCTGATTGCAGGGCCTAATGTATATATATGTAATGAATGTATCAGCCTTTGTACTGAAATAATAGATCAGGAATGTAATCTGTTTGAAAAACAGCTCGAAGGGATGCCTAAGCCCATGGAGATTAAGGCTATATTAGACGATTATGTCATACAGCAGGAAAAAGGAAAAAAGGCATTAGCAGTCGCTGTATACAATCATTATAAGAGAATTAATTCGAATCTCAAGACAGATGTCGAGCTTCAAAAGAGCAATGTGCTCTTGATTGGACCGACGGGATCGGGTAAAACCCTATTGGCACAGACTTTGGCCAAGATTCTCGATGTCCCATTTGCGATAGCAGATGCTACATCTTTAACTGAAGCTGGATATGTAGGCGAAGATGTCGAAAATGTAATTCTAAAATTAGTTCAGGCTGCAGATTATGATATAGAGAAAGCTGAGCATGGAATAATATATATAGATGAGATAGATAAGATTACTAGAAAATCTTCTAATCCGTCTATAACTAGAGATGTAAGTGGTGAGGGGGTTCAACAGGCACTTCTAAAAATCGTAGAGGGAATGATAGCAAATGTCCCTCCTCAAGGTGGAAGAAAGCATCCTCATCAAGAGTATATCCAAGTCGATACTTCAAATATACTTTTCATAGTCGGGGGAGCATTTGAAGGAATCGAAAAGATTATAGAAATGAGAAAAGAGACGAGTTCAATTGGTTTTGGGGCGGATATTAGAGATAATATGACTTCAAAATACTCTGAGCTTATTCAGGATATAAGACCTGAAGATATACTTAAATACGGTATGATTCCGGAATTTGTAGGCAGAATACCGGTTATCGTAGCACTTGAAGAACTTGATGAAGATTCTTTGATAAGGATTCTAACCGAACCCAAGAATGCTGTCATAAGTCAATATAAAGAATTGTTTTTGATGGACGGTTGTGAGCTCACATTTGAAGAAGATGCTTTGAGGGCAATCGCCAAAAAAGCTTATGAGAGAAAAACCGGAGCTAGGGGTTTGAGATCGATTATAGAAGAGTTATTGATGGATATAATGTTTGAATTACCTTCTATGGAAAATGTTAAAAAATGTTATATAACAAAAGATTCTGTATTGAATGGTAAGGAACCGACTTTAGTAATTGAAGGAGAATCTCAAACAGAAGTATCTTAATGCCTTGCCCACCGATAGGTGGGTATATTTTTTAAATATTGGGAGGAATAATGTATAGCGATATATATGTAGAAAAAAACGTGAAATTACCATTGATAGCGCTTAGAGGCATATGGATATTTCCTCATATGGTAATCCATTTCGACGTGGGAAGAGATAAATCTGTGAAGGCTTTAGAAGAAGCTCTGCTAAATGATTCAAGGGTTTTGCTGTCTTCCCAAAAAGATTTTAAATTAGAAAATCCGGGAATCGATGATATTTACGATATGGGAACTGTTGCGGTAATAAAGCAGACTTTAAAATTGCCTAATGGAAGTACCAGAGTTCTCGTTGAGGGAATCGACAGGGCAAAGATTTTAAGTCTTGACGAAGAGGACGGTTACCTAATTGCAGAAGCTGTCGAATACAATTATATAGAGGATAAAGTTGATGTCGACGACAAGACTAAGGCGGCCATGAGATTGGTGCTTGATGATGTCAAGGAATATATCAATTATAGTCCTCAAATAGCTCAGGAAGTTATGCTTGGACTGATGGATATAGATGATCCGGGTAGACTTGCAGATGTAATATCTTCTTATCTACAATTAAAATTGGCGGATCATTACACAATCTTGAATGAGCTAGATTTTTATGCCAGATTGGAAAAACTCCATATCATACTCGGTGAAGAAATCGAACTTTTAAAAATCGAAGATAAAATAAATAGAAAAGTAAAAAAACAACTGGATAAAGTACAGAGAGAATATTATCTAAAAGAGCAGCTAAATGTAATTAAATCAGAATTGGGAGAAGGCGAATTTGACGAGGATATTGTAGATGAATATCTGGAAAAAATAGAGAGCAAAAAGCTCCCGAAATACGCTGAAGAAGCTGCTAGAAAAGAACTCAAGAGGATGGAGCAGATGAATCCTTCATCGCCTGAAGTAAATGTCATAAGAACTTATTTAGACTACCTTCTAGACCTGCCATGGGGCAAGTCAACGAAAGACAGGATAGATTTAAAACACTCGAGAGAGATATTAAATAAAGATCATTATGGACTAAAACAGGTAAAAGAAAGAGTTTTAGAGTATCTCGCAGTATTGAAAAAAACTAAGACGATGGCAGGGCCAATACTATGTCTGGTTGGGCCTCCAGGTGTCGGAAAGACCTCGATTGCGAAGTCTATAGCTGAATCCATGGGCAGAAAATTTGTAAGCATGCGCTTAGGCGGAGTCAGAGACGAAGCTGAGATAAGAGGACATAGAAAGACATATATAGCTGCGATGCCCGGAAGAATAATAACTCTTATGACCAAGGCGAAGTCGACCAATCCCGTTTTCTTGCTTGACGAAATAGATAAATTATCATCTGACTTTAGAGGAGACCCAGCTTCGGCATTATTAGAAGTTCTGGATCCGGAGCAAAATGATGAATTTACAGATCACTTTTTGGAAGTCCCATTCGATTTGTCAAAGGTTATGTTTGTAACTACTGCAAACTCAACATCGACAATTCCCCCAGCCTTATTGGATAGGATGGAATTGATAAGGGTGAGCGGGTATACTTCTGAAGAGAAATTTCATATTGCAAAAGAACATCTCGTTCCTAAATCACTAAAGAGTCATGGACTTAAAGAGGGCGAGTTCAGCATATCAGATCAAGCTTTGAGAAATCTGATTAATAGTTACACGAGGGAATCGGGTGTTAGAGAGCTCGAGAGGATGATCTCTAGAGTAGTTAGAAAATCGGTAAGAAGAATGATTGAAGAAGATATCAAGAGCATCAAGATTACTGCTCAAAATCTCGGCAATTATGCTGGGAAAATCAGATATCGCGACGATGTTCTCGAAGATATTCCCATGGTCGGAGTCGTCACCGGTCTTGCGTGGACAGAAGTCGGGGGTGAAATCCTCCAAATAGAGGTTAATACAATGCCGGGTAAGGGAAAGATACAGTTGACAGGTCAGCTCGGAAATGTGATGAAAGAATCAGCGATGGCCGGATTTTCCTATATAAGGAGCAATAAAGAAGAATTGGAAATAAAGAATCAGGATTTCTACAAGGATACTGATATTCATATACACATACCCGAAGGAGCTATACCTAAGGACGGACCCTCGGCTGGAATTTCAATGGCGACAGCAATGGTGTCTGCCCTTACTGGAAAGAAAGTAAAAAAATCTATAGCCATGACTGGAGAGATTACTTTGCGTGGAAGGGTATTGGCGATTGGTGGAGTAAAAGAAAAAATCCTTGCCGCAAATAGATATAATATAAAGACGGTCATACTTCCGGAAGCAAATAAAAAAGATATCGATGAGATTCCTGCGAGAGTTTTAAAAGAAATAGACCTACATTATGTAAATCATGTAAGCGAAGTTTTAGATCTGGTTTTGGAGAAATAAGATGCTAAAAATAATAAAAAGCGACCTAGACAGAATAGCTGCATTGCCATCTCAGTACCCTGAAGAGGATTTACCCGAGATAGCATTTGCAGGGAGGTCCAATGTTGGAAAATCTTCATTTATCAATGCTGTACTAAATAGAAAGAATCTTGCGAGGACGAGTTCCAAACCAGGAAAGACAAGAACGGTAAATTTTTATTTGGTCAATGAAGAATTCAGATTTGTCGATCTACCAGGATATGGATATGCCGCCGTTTCTAAGAATGAAAAAGAGAAATGGGCGGGTTTTATAGAAGATTATCTGAATACGAGAAATTCACTTAGAGAAGTCATATTATTAGTCGATATAAGGCATGAGCCTACAAATCAAGATTTACAGATGTATGAATGGATAAGAGCATATGGATTTACGGGTTATATAATAGCTACCAAGGCAGATAAGATTTCAAGAGGTCAATATCAAAAGGCTTTGAAAAAAATCAGTTTGAAATTGGGAGCTGATATATCTAAGATTATACCATTTTCTGCTAAGAGCAAATCGAATATGGATTGTGTTTTAGATATGATTGAGTCAATAATTAAACAATAATTAAAAAACATGGGCGAATCGGATGATTCACCCATGTTTCATTATTAGTCTTCTTTTTCGAACATATCCTTGGTTGCGCCACAAATTGGACACATCCAATCATCCGGAATATCTTCAAATGCTGTACCGGGAGCTATTCCCCCGTCCGGATCTCCTACTTCAGGATCATAAATATATCCGCAAGGACCACATACCCATTTTTCCATTGAAAATCTCCTTCCATGATTTATTACAATTATATTATATCATATATGAAAGAGATTGTGCAAAAATCTTTTATGTTTATAAATATAATGACGCAAAATACATTTTTTAAAACATATGAAAGCCCATTAGTTAAATGATATCAGTTATTAGAATATTATCGATATTAGATTTCAATAAATATTTCTCTATATATTTGCAAAAATGATATATTTTGCTTAAACTGGGTAAAAATTATATGACGAAATATTAAGATAAAGATTAGCAATTTAAAGTGGGTGGTTTTATGGCATATTATTATACCGGCAAATTGATCAGCGATTTAGAGGAAATAAATACAGCGATTAAGTCGGTCTTATGTAAATTAGACAATTTAATATCGGACGAAAACCTTTTGTTTGATATAAGGATTATAATTAATGAGCTTATGATTAATGGTTATGAGCATGGCAATTGTTATGACACACAAAAGCATCTCGACCTTAGGCTGGCTATAAATGAGAGTCGAATACGTATTCAAGTGGTCGATGAAGGTAATGGAATTAATTACGATTGCTTCAAATACAATCCTTATAGTATGAAAACTACAGGCAGGGGTTTAAAGATAGTAAAAGAATTGTCTGATGAGCTGATAATCAATAATAATAGCATAACCGCCATAATCAATAAGTAGAAAGAACTCAAAGTCAATAATAGAGTTCTTTTGTTTTGGGATTGTAATTTATACTTATAATATGTTAAACTCTATTGAGATATAAATAATAGATAGGAGTAATATGAATAAGAAAAAAATTAGAAATGTAGCTATAATAGCTCATGTTGATCATGGAAAAACGACATTGGTTGATGGATTATTTAAAACATCCGGTGTTTTTAGAGAAAATCAAGTAGTGAATGAGAGGGTAATGGATTCCGGAGATATAGAAAGAGAAAGAGGAATTACAATTTTATCCAAAAATACTGCAATTGAATACAAGGATCATAAGATTAATATCATAGATACGCCTGGTCATGCCGATTTCGGAGGAGAAGTCGAGAGGGTTCTAAAGATGGCGAATGGCGTAGTATTAGTTATCGATGCAAGAGAGGGTCCAATGCCACAAACTAAATTTGTTTTGGGAAAGGCATTTGAATTACAATTACCTGCAATAATATGTATAAATAAAATCGATAGACCGGACTCCAGAATAAAGGAGATACAGGATGAGATAATAAATCTATTTATTAAGATGGATGCCGACGAAAAGTATATCGAATCTCCATTTATATATGCATCGGCAAAAGACGGATACGCTTCAACCGAACCTGATGTAAAGGCGGAGGATATGACGGCGCTTTTGGATACGATAATAGATTGGATACCCGAGCCGGGTGGAGATGAAAATGCGCCATTTAAGCTTTTAATCTCGACTACCGACTATAATGATTATGTAGGTAGAATTGGAATCGGCAAGATTGAAAGTGGTATTATAAAATTAGGCGATCCTGCTGTTATCGTAAATTATAATGAACCCGATAAAAATATGAAGATAAATATAAATAAAATATATGAATTTGAAGGATTGGAAAGAGTTGAAGTAGAGGAATCTTCTACAGGCAATATAGTCGCCGTAACTGGAGTTGAAGGGATAAATATAGGAGATACTATCTGTAGCCCTGAAGATGTTAAGGCTCTGCCTTTCGTAAAGATATCGGAACCAACTTTGTCCGTAACTTTTTCAGTCAATAATGGTCCATTTGCAGGCAGGGAAGGCAAATATGTAACGAGCCGACAGATAAGGTCAAGGCTATACAAAGAACTTCAGACAGATGTGAGCTTGAGAGTTGAGGATACGGATCTTACTGATTCATTTAAAGTAAGCGGTAGAGGTGAATTACATCTATCTGTTCTCATTGAAAATATGAGAAGAGAAGGATTTGAATTCATGATTTCGAAGCCGGAAGTTCTTTATAAAAAAGATGAGGATGGACATATGACTGAACCGATAGAACTCGTGACCATAGATGTCGACGAGGCATATGTCGGTTCTGTAATCGAAAAACTCGGCAGGAGAAAAGGTGAACTCTTGGATATGAAGCTGTCTAAAGGTGGATATACCAGGCTAGAATTCACTATACCGGCTAGAGGATTAATAGGATATAGACATGAATTGATGTCGGATACGCATGGAAGTGGAGTCATAAATACTGAATTTGATTCTTATCAGAGATTTAAAGGAGAGATACCGAAGAGAAATTTAGGCTCTTTAATATCATTTGAAACCGGAGTATCGACCGCATACGGATTGGTGTCGGCTCAAGAGAGAGGAATACTCTTTGTAGGCCCGGGAGAAGATGTATATGAGGGAATGGTCGTAGGTTCTAATGCCAAAGGACTCGATGTGGAGGTAAATATCTGTAAGAAAAAGCAGCAGACAAATATTAGATCATCTGCCGCAGACGAGGCTATCAGATTATCGCCACCTAAAATAATGAGTCTTGAAGAATTGATGGAATTTATAGAATCGGATGAATTGATAGAAGTTACGCCAAAATCGCTTAGATTGAGAAAGAAAATTCTAGATACTAATAAGAGATATAAATCCAAGAAGAAAAATAGATAGCAATTAAGAATGGTTGTGAGTGATATGCCTTTTTTCGAAATAACATCTAAATCGGTATGGTGGATAAATATTTTATTCGCATTATTGGTCGTGTTCTTAGGTAGACATAAGAATCCAAAATCGACACTTATGTGGGTCATGGTTCTTACATTTTTGCCCGGACTTGGCATAATACTCTATCTCCTGCTCGGGCAGGACTACAGAAAGAGGAAGATGTTCGAATTAAAAGAAGAGCAGGATGAGTTTATAAATCATATCGCTCTATTTCAGGCTGATTTCATCTCAAAAGGTAAATTCTTCTTCAATAATGAAAAGACAAAAGATTATTATGACCTGATAAAAATGAATCTAGAAGTAGACGAATCCTTTTATACTCATGATAATGAGATAGATATCTTTTATTGGGGCAGAGATAAATTTGAAAGTTTGCTAAATGATATTGAAAATGCAGAGAAGAGCATCGATATTCAGTATTATATTTTTAGAAATGACGGCATTGGTCGAAGGATAATCAGGGCACTTGAAAGAAAGGCAAAAGAGGGTGTCGCCGTAAGATTTCTATATGATGGAGTAGGGGGAAGAGGTCTTAAGAAAAAAGACTTCAGTCAGCTCATTAAGAATGGCGGAGAAGTAAATGTATTTTTTCCGGGATTAATAAGGCATTTAAATATAAAATTAAATTATAGAAATCATAGGAAAATCATTGTTATAGATAATAAAATAGGATATGTCGGCGGATTTAATGTAGGGGATGACTATCTAGGTCTTTTTAAAAATATCGGTCCTTGGAGGGACACGCATCTTAGAATAAGAGGATCGGGAGTTTTGGGATTAAAATTCCGGTTTCTAAAAGATTGGCAATATGCAAGTGCGACCGGTTTAGAATCTGAAGAAATTTTGAGCGGATCTTATAATCCCGACGGCAATAGCGGAGTTCAGATTATAACATCGGGACCGGATACTCAATTTGAAAATATAAAGAATACATTTTTCAAGATGATTACGAGTGCTAAAAAAGAAGTTTATATTCAGACACCTTATTTTGTGCCTGACGAGGCCATAATGGATGCGCTAAAGACGGCGATAATTTCCGGAATCGATGTAAATATTATGATTCCCGGCAATCCCGACCATCCCTTTGTATACTGGGCTTCACTTTCTTATCTTGGTGAGATTCTAAGGGCAGGAGGAAATGTTTATCTCTACAAAAATGGATTTTTGCATTGCAAGGCCGTTATAATTGATGACTATATCAGTACTGTGGGCAGTGCAAATATGGATATAAGGAGTTTTAATCTAAACTTTGAGGTCAATGCAGTAGTCTATGATGAGATGGTAAATAGCTCATTGAAAAATCAATTCAAAGAAGATATTAAATTCAGCGAAGAGATGACTCTTGAGGATTATGACTCTCGGGGAAAGATAGTAAAGATAAAGGAATCTTTTTCGAGATTGCTATCTCCGATATTGTAAATTTATTATCTAATAATAAGGGATATTTTTCGTATCTTTATCATATAAAAAATTTGACATATATGAGTCGTCTATGGTATGATTATTTAGCGTGTAAACCGCACGAGTGGGGTATTTAAGCATAGCACCTGCACACGGCGAGTATATTAGAGAAGGAGGTGCACGCATGTACGCAGTAATAGAAACTGGTGGAAAGCAGTACACAGTAAAAGAAGGAGACTTCGTTTCAGTTGAGAAATTAAATGCTGAAGCTGGAGAAAAAGTAGTTTTTGACAGAGTTTTAATGATCTCGGGCGAAGGCGATACAAAAGTAGGATCTCCTATTGTCGAGCAGGCTAAAGTAGAAGCTGAAGTTGTAGAACAAGGAAAAGCTAAAAAAGTAATTGTTTTTAAGTTTAAGCCTAAAAAAGGATTCAGCAAGAAAAATGGTCATAGACAGCCCTTTACAAAAGTCAGAATCGACAAGATAGTAGGATAATGATAAATATAAGCATTTTAGAGAATCGAAAACTAGATCTGATAAGCGAAGTAGAAGTTTCGGGCCATGCAAATTATTCATATCATGGCAATGATATAGTATGCGCTGCTGTTTCTACACTCGTCTTTACACTCATAGCTTCTATGTCGGAAGTCATAGGACTAGACGAAAAGAAATACGAGTATATAATAGATTCTGAAAATGACTTGATAAGACTTAAATTTTTTACTGAAATTTTAAGTAAAGAAGAGATAAGGTCGATTGATTTACTTACGAAGATGTTTAAAACGGGAATTATAAATTCGATAGAAGATTATAAAGAATACGCAACAGTCACCATTGAGGAGGTGTGATATGCTAAAATTTAATTTACAGTTTTTTGCGAGCAAGAAAGGTCTTGGTAGTACTAAGAACGGTAGAGATAGTAGAGCAAAAAGACTTGGAACTAAAAGAGGAGACGGACAATTTGTTTTAGCGGGAAATATCCTCGTTAGACAAAGAGGAACAAAAATCCATCCCGGTAATAATGTAAAAAGAGGTGGAGACGATACTCTATTTGCAGTTGTAGATGGAATTGTAAAATTTGAAAGAGTAGGAAAAGGTAGAAAGCAAGTAAGCGTCTATCCGAACTCACAAATTTCAGCATAAGAGCTTACCAAAAAGGTAAGCTTTTTTTAATGACAGGAGTAAAATATGTTTATTGATGTAGCAAAGATAGAACTTAAAGCAGGTCGAGGTGGAGATGGAGCAATCGCCTTTAGAAGAGAAAAATTTGAACCACTCGGCGGCCCTGCTGGAGGAGATGGAGGGAATGGTGGAAGCATAATTGTCAAAGGCGATTCCGGACTCAGGACCCTCATGGATTTTAGATACAAGAGACATTATAAAGCCGAGAGCGGAGAAAATGGGAAAAATAAAAAGCAATATGGGAAGAGCGGCAAAGACCTCGTCCTAAAAGTGCCGGTAGGAACATTGATCAAAGACTATAAGTCGGGCAAGGTGATGTATGATATCAAAAATGACGGCGATGAATATATAATTGTAAAAGGTGGAAGGGGCGGCAGAGGAAATGTCAAATTTGCGACATCCGTTAGACAGGCGCCGAGATTTGCCGAGCCGGGAAAACCGGGTGATGAGAGAACGGTACTATTAGAGCTAAAACTAATAGCGGATATAGGTTTGATAGGGATGCCCAATGTAGGAAAATCATCACTTCTATCGATTCTAAGCAATGCGAAACCCAAGATAGCAAATTATCATTTCACCACATTAAGCCCTAATCTCGGTGTAGTAGAGATAGAGCATGGAAAATCTTTCGTGATAGCCGATATACCTGGATTGATTGAAGGTGCCGGAGAAGGTGCCGGACTCGGCCATGACTTTTTAAGACATATAGAAAGGACAAGAATTTTAGCTCATGTGCTCGATATTTCGGGCAGTGAGGGAAGAGATCCTCTAGAGGACTTTTATAAAATAAATGATGAATTAAAAGAATACAATCCAGAATTAGCCAAAAAAAAGCAAATCGTCATCTTTAACAAAATGGATATACCCGATTCAGAACTATACGAGGAAATCGTCAGAGAAGAGTTAGAAAAAGAAGGGTATACAATCGTCGAAACATCGGCAGCTACGGGTGAGGGAGTAAAAGAATTATCTTATAAATTATGGGAGATAATCGAAGATACCGATAATGAATACGAGACCTTCGATGAAGAATACGACTTTTATGAAGAAGAAAAAGAAGAAGATATAATTATTTCCGTTAAAAATGATATCATTCATGTAGAAGGACCTTTCATAGATGATCTCGTATATAGAACGAATTTCGAAAATTATGAGGCATTAAATTTCTTTTATAATACATTGAAAAGAAGAGGAATAATAGATCAACTTAAAGAGATCGGCCTTAATGAAGGAGATACAGTGGTAGTCGGAGATATGGAATTTGAATTTAGAGAGTAGGTGAAAAATGATTACCGGAAAGCAAAGATCAGAGCTTAAAAAGATATCTCATTCCCTAAAACCTCAGATCCTCATCGGAAAAAACGGATTATCAGATAATTTGTTAAAGCAAATCGGTGAGCATCTTGAAAAGAATGAGATAGTCAAGATTAAAGTGCTAAATAATAATTTAGATGAAAAAGATGAATTAGTTGAATATATTCTTGATAAATTAGAAGCTGAATTCGTCTCTTCACTGGGAAATAAATTTGTTATTTACAAAAGAAATGAAGAATCACCAGTTATAGAAATATAAGAGCCGACTTTTGAGTCGGCTCTTATATTTGCTGATTTAAAACTACTTTAGATATTCCTGATATGACAATTAATTGATTATCTTCTAATTTTAGAGAGAATTCACTGTCATTGTCATCATTTTTAACAAAATAATAAATGTCTATTAATTTACCATCCTCATATATAGAAATAAAAGATTTATCTCCATATACATTTTTTAAGCTTATCGAGTAATTACCGGCTGGCAATTCCTCGTCAATCAACCAATATCCGGTTGAAAGTTCAATACTCATATCATCTTCTATAGGCTTAGCATGATAGATATCAACGACAAGGCCATTTCCTATATTCATAATATATCCATTATTTAACGAAGTTCTCAGAAAATAATCTTTTGGAGAACTAAGATTTGGATAAGACTCCTCAGCAACCAGATTATAACTTTCATCTGTTATAGATAATTTTCCTGCTCCCTTTATATGTATATCATAAATGCCTTCATCCAGATTAGAATCTTCAATCACATATTCTCCGGGCATAAAAGATTTTACCGGTTTCTTAAAATAATCTTCCTCCACCTCTATTACCTCGGTCTTTTTCGGAGGCATTCCTACTATTTCCTTGGACTCGTCATTAGAGATTTCAGAATTTTCCTTATTTGAAATCTGACATGAGACTAAAATACCAAATGAAATTATTAAAATTAGGAAAGCAAATTTTCTTTTATTCAAAATAAACACCCCTCAAGAGTAAAAATAAGTTAAATTCATTATACATTATATAAAATAGAAATAAAAGATAATAAGTCAGTAAATGATATCTGATATCTATTTGGTAGATTAATTGATTAGAATTGTTAAATTTAATATAAAAAAACAACTCTATTAGCAAAAAAATAGAAAAAAAGTAAAAAAACTGTTGACAGAATTTTTCATAGCTGGTATTATGATTAAGCTGTCCCGAACGGGAGACAAAAACAAGACTGAAAATAAAGTATAAAAAATATTTTAAAAGATGTTGACAAGTTTTTGCGAGGATGCTATACTATATAAGCACCTCAAGTGAGGGGCAATCGAACCTGGAAAATAAAGTGAATACTTTGAGGAAAATGTACGAAAATAATTTTGAAATAAAAAGAGCAGAA
>JAUNVF010000012.1 GCA_030537815.1 Tissierellia bacterium
TCTTCTTTTCTTTCCTGTTCTATTTCTTCTTGAGTTTTATAGTAGATTGGAGATACTATCGTTGGTGCCATCATATCCCAGTCTTCAGGATATATGAAATTGTTCTTTTCAGGATCGTATTTGTCGATTCTGGTTATAAATGACCTTGTAACTCTCTCTGATTCGGGAGTTCTTTCTGTTATTAACAGTCCGTCATTTCTATCGACTGTTTTCCATACATGGACATCACATTCTTTCTTAGGCTCTGTGCCCTTTACGAAGTATTCCTTTTGAACTACATCTCTATAATCTGCTCTGCATGCATCAGTTGGAAGCTTACCTGATACGGTACATACTTCTACCTCGACGATATTAGAAGGCTTTTTAAAGCTTATGCTTTCTTTTCCTTCTAGGATTTTTGTATTGATAGTGCTCCATAATTTTGTCGAGTAAATACTTACTTCTTTTAATTTTAGCTGAGCATCATCACAGCCCATCCATACTCCAACTGTATAATAGGGCGAGAAGCCCATGAACCATGAATCTTGATTTTCTGTAGCAGTACCTGATGTTCCAGTTTTTCCTGCGATTTCAAAACCTTCTACCTGTGCGTTTTCTGCAATACCTTGAAGAGTAGTAGTTCTCAAGGCATCTTGTAGTAGGAAAGCTACATCTTCGCCGATGACTTCTTCTGTATTTGGCTCATTCTCTAATATTATATTACCTTTTCTATCGGTTACTTTTGAAAAACTCAAAGGCTCTATATATGTTCCCTTATTAGCTATAGCGGCATAAGCAGCAGTTAAATCGACATTTGTGACTCCATATGTCATCCCACCGAGTGCCATTGCTGCCGTATTTTCGTCATTTGTGTAAGGATCTTCCTGTTTACTTATAAAATTATCCATTTCAGGATGTAGATTATTAATAAGTCCAAATTTTGCTAGATAGTTTTTTGATTTTTCTAATCCTATCTTTTCAAGGGTCTTAACTGCATTGACATTTGCTGAGACCTCTATGCTCTTTCTGAGAGTCATGATACCTCTGTAATTGCCATACCAGTTTACAGGCCATAATTCTTTTTGATCATTGTAATGGGGAAGGTCGTCTATTGGACTGGCAAGTGTGTAGCCATTATCCAGTGCAGGAGCATATACTGCCAAGGGCTTCATAGTAGATCCTGGTTGTCTAACAGAATTATAAGCTCTATTTAATATGCTTTGTCCTGATTGCCCTCTTCCACCGATTATAGCTTTGATATGACCTGTTTTATGATCTATAACCACTGTGGATGATTGTGGTTGATAAGTTCCTTCTTCATCTATCGAATAAAAATCATTTTTGATTTTTAATTGATCGCCATCTTGGATTATAAATTCAGGATTATCCGCTAGATAAGAAGCTTTGATTATAAGTCTCCCATCGTCTGAATTTACAATATCTTCAGTCGCCATTGCTATTGATGTAGCTGCATGGGTTTTTAAATCCTTGTTTTCAGTTACAGTATAGAATGGTTTGATTATGATTCCACTTTCGGCATATCTTATTTTTGATTGTTGAATATAAAGATCACCATCGATATATTCGTATTCTCCTGGGTTGAAGAATAAATTATTATCTTCATCAATTAGATTATTTCTACTGTAATATAGTATATTGTCATCTGCGCTTACAATATCTCCGGATTCTGATACTTGCCAATTGATAAAATTGACTTCTGATCCCTCTTCTTCAGAACTTCCTAGGACGGCATTAGTAAAGTTCTCGTATATTTCTTCAAGTTCTCTTTGCATTTTTAAATCTATTGTGGCTGTTATCTCTAATCCGCCATTATATAATTTATCTTGAGCCTGCTCTTTTGTCAGGCTATATTTTTCTATTAATTTACTTACTACTTGAGATTTTACAACTGAAGTAAAATAACTCGATATATCCGACATTCTTCTTTCGGGTGGATTCAAAGCTGATGCAATATCTTCAGCAATTGCATTTTCGTATTCTTCTTGACTTATAAAATCAAGTTCTCTCATCTTGGATAATACGTATTTCTGCCTATCTTCAAAAAATGAATTGTATACTGCAAAATATTTTTCTCCATTTAGATTTATTTCTCCAAGAACTCTTTTTTCTTCAGCATCTTCAGGTCTTACAGTAAAATATAATGAATATTCAGTGGGCGCTTTTGGAATCGTAGCCAGTGCTGCCGCTTCGGCAATGGTCAAGTCCGATAAATCTTTAGAAAAATAAGTATTTGCGGCTGCTTGAACTCCATATGCATTTTGCCCTAAAAAAACTCTGTTCAAATATATTTCCAGTACTTCATCTTTTTCTAGGGATTTATTCATCTTCATTGCTATATAAGCTTCTTTTATTTTTCTGTCGAGTGATTTCTCATCATTTAAATAGAGATCTCTAGCCAGCTGCTGAGTAATAGTAGAACCACCTCTTACAATTCCTCCGGCAGAGATATTGTCGATTACAGACTTGCCTATACCGATTAAGTCGATGCCCATATGATTGTAGAATCTCTCATCTTCTACAGCTACAAAAGCATCACGAACATATTTAGGTATGTCATTTATACTCTTAACTTCTCTGTACTCAATGGTTTCTATCTGTTCTAATAGCTCGCCAGATTCATCTACAATGGATGAGTTTTCACTTAATGCTTCGCTAATTTTAGATAAATCCACATTCGGACTATCTTTCATGACTGCGACCACAGAAGCTCCCACCGAGCCTACAAAGATTGCAGACATGATTAAAATAATCAGTATTACGATTTTTATATATTTTCCTATAAAAAATTTGGAATTCATTTCAATCCTCCAAACATAAGTTGTACGACTATTATAACATAGTTTTACGCATTGAGTCCATATTAGAAATAGCTAAACTACAGTATTTATCAATTATTACAATATTGAAATTTAGCATTGATATTGATTAATGGACTGTATTTCATGTATAATTACATATAGTATTAAGATACGGATGTGAATATATGAGTGAGAGAGTAATAATTGTAGGTTTGAAATTACCTGAAAATAGGGAAACATTTGAGGAATCCATGGAAGAGCTCGATGCGCTTGTGGAAAGTGCAGGAGCCGAAGTTATAGCCAGAGTTGATCAAGCAGCGGCATCTATAGATCCTAGGACATTTATTGGCAGAGGTAAGGCAGAAGAGATTAGGGATATAGCAGAGGATTCTGATATTGATACAATAGTCTTAAATTATGAATTGTCAGGTTCTCAGATTAAAAATCTGGAAGAAATAATCGACAAAAAAATAATAGATCGAACGAGCTTGATTTTGGATATATTCGCTTTTAGAGCAAAGACCGTAGAAAGTGTACTTCAGGTCAAGCTGGCGCAGGCGAATTACAGACTTCCTAGACTTGTAGGATATAGGAATTACCTTAGTAGGACGGGTGGAGGTATAGGAACTAGAGGACCCGGCGAGCAAAAATTAGAGACTGATAGACGACATATAAGAAGAGAAATGGATTCTATTAAAGCCAGACTTAAAAAGCAAAAGAAGAATAGAAGCCTTAATAGAAAATTAAGAAAGTCGTCAGAAACTCCGGTTGTTGCCCTTCTAGGATATACAAATGCCGGGAAATCGACTATAATGAATAGATTATTGGAAATTACAGATAAAGAAGAAGATAAAAGCGTATATGCAGACGATAGATTATTTGCAACCTTAGATACCAGCCATAGAAGGATTAGCCCAGAGCATGGCAAGACTTTTATCCTATCGGATACTGTTGGACTTATAAGGGATATACCTGTAAATCTGATAGAAGCTTTTAAAAGTACATTGGAGGGCATTGCATATGCTGATTTAATCCTTATAGTTCTTGACGCTTCGAGCGAAAATTTATCTAGACAAAAAGAGGCGATAAGGCAGACGATTGACGATATGGATATATCAGATATACCTAAGATAGAGGTTTTTAATAAAATGGATGTCGTGGAAGACCCAATCCTGTTAACTCCCGGTACATTGTCTGATGAGTCGATATTCATTTCGGCTCTAGAGGATGAGGGAATAAATAAATTGCTGGAATCAATTGAATCTAAATTGTCAAAAGGAGAGGTTGAACTAAATCTATTAATTCCGTACGATGAGCCTGCCCTGATAAATAATTTGATAGAAAGGTATAAGGCGAGAAATATACAAAAAAACAAAGACGGAATGAAGATGACTATAAATGTGAATAAAGGTGAAGCTAACAGATTAAAAGGATATGAGGTTTGATATGTGCGACAAGTACAAATCTGTATTTAGGTATGGAGAAGATGAAATCATAATTAATAAGTCAAGATTTATCGGTTATTGCAAGCCGGTTAAAGATGAGGGCGAAGCAATTGCTTTTATCGATGAGATTAAGGATATACACAAGACTGCAACGCATAATTGCTATGCCTATATTATAGGTAAAAATTTGCAGAGATTTTCAGATGATGGTGAGCCATCTCATACTGCAGGCATGCCGATACTCACGACCTTATTAAATGAAGGTCTTGAAAATTTGTGCGTAGTGGTTACGAGATATTTTGGAGGAGTGCTATTGGGCAAGGGAGGTCTAGTGAGAGCATATACTTCCGGTTGCAAGATAGCCCTTGAAAAAAGTATAATAGTTGAGAAAATTCCGCATTATCTTGTAAAATTAAATTTAGATTATTCAAAGCTTGGATCTGTAGAGAATTATTTTAACAATAAAGAGATTCAAACTGTCGAAAAGACATATTTAGAAGATGTCAGCATTCAGCTCTATATAGATATCGATTCATATGAGGATTTCTTGGAAGATATTATGAATTTAACTAATGGGGATTTATTTTCCCAGATAATAGGACAAAAATACCTATCTGTGCTGAATGGTAAAATATTATTTGATAAAGGAGAATAAAATGGCAGGTCATAATAAATGGAGCACCATTAAAAATAAAAAAGGTAAAGAAGATGCTAAAAGAGGTAAAGTTTTCACTAAAATCGCAAGGATGATAATAGTGGCTGTCAAAGAAGGAGGAACTGATCCCGAATACAATCCCGCTTTAAAGACGGCTATTGAAAAAGCTAAGGCTGAAAATATGCCCAATGACAATATAGACAGAGCTATTAAGAAAGCTGCTGGAGATGCAGACTCCGATAATTTTGAAGAGATAGTATACGAGGGATATGGTCCCGAGGGAACGGCAGTGATGGTTAGCTGTCTTACAGATAATAGAAATAGAACGGCATCTGAGATAAGGCATGCCTTCGATAAATTTGGAGGAAATTTAGGTCAAAATGGTTCTGTTTCTTATATGTTCAATAGAAAGGGCTTATTATTGATTGACGGTGAGGATCTCGATGAAGAGACGGTTATGATGGCGGCATTAGATGCTGGAGCTGAAGATTTCAGTGCAGAGGATGGAGTATATGAAGTCATCACAGAAGTCGAGAGCTTTTCAGATGTCAGAGATCAATTAAAAGATGAGGGCTATGAATTTATTAAGGCGGAACTATACTATTTGCCATCCAATTACAATACTATCCAATCTGAAGATAATAAAATTAATATGGAGAAGATGATAGATATATTAGACGACAATGACGATGTTCAGGAAGTATATCACAATTGGGATAACCAAGATGAATAAGGGTCAGAGTTGTAGATTATGAAGAAATTATTATGCCTATTGACCGCATTTCTAATTGTATTATCATTATTTTTAACTTCTTTAGAAGTCAATTCATATGATAGAAATTATTTTGAAAAATTTCAAATTAAATACGGAATAGATAAGGCGACTGGACTTAGTTTTGATGAATTAAGAAGAGTCAATGAAGATCTTATATCATATTTAAAAAAAGGAAACAGAAATTTGCTCCAGCCTCATTTTGGGGATAGGGAGATTATGCATATGGAAGATGTCTACTCCTTGTATAGAGCTGGGAGGGTCATTAGGAATTCTTCATTGCCGATAATAATTATAATAATAATAATATTGGTGAAGAGATATGGCGCTTTTGATATATTAAAAGAAATGAATTTTTCCATGATTATCATGTGGGTTTTTGGAATTCTGTCTTCGATAATATTGATGACGGATTTTTCGGAGAATTTCATTAAATTTCATCATATATTTTTCGACAATGATTTGTGGTTATTAGATCCTGCTAAGGATTTGATGATTCAAATGCTTCCTGAGAATTTTTTTAAATTAATCGTGATAAAAACTCTAGTAGTATTTATAATTTCTTTAATCATAGTTCATCTAATCATAGTCTATCTCTATAAAAAAATTAAAAGAAATGGAGAGCAAATATGAAACCGAGTTTAAATAGAGTGGCTTTCTCAGTATTTGGAATAGATATAATGTGGTATGCAATACTCATAGGTACGGGAATGTTATTGGGGATTATTCTAGCTGAAAGAGATGCGAAGAGAAGGGGAATGAATCCAGATGATTTAATGGATATATTGATATGGGCTCTTCCGATATCGATAATCGGAGCTAGAATCTACTATGTAATCTTTGAATGGGATTATTATAGGGGAAATCCTGCGCAAATCTTAAATATAAGAGGTGGAGGACTTGCGATTTACGGAGGGATAATAGCGGCATATCTTACCGCTTATATTTTATGTAAAAAGAAAAAGATCTCTTTTATGGAAGTTGCAGATATAACAGCCCCTTCATTGGCATTGGGACAGGCAATAGGAAGATGGGGGAATTTTATAAATCAAGAGGCACATGGATATCAGACGGATTTGCCATGGGCTGTGATAATCGATGGAGTAGGATATCATCCCACTTTTTTATATGAATCCATAGGTGATTTTTTAATTTTTGTTTTTCTCTTTTATTTTGCCAGAAAAAAACAGGACCATAAGGGTCAGATAATTGCACTATATATGATCTTATACGGAATCTTGAGGTTTTTTGTCGAGGGGCTGAGAACAGATAGCCTTTATTTCTTAGGTTTTAGAATTTCACAACTGGTAAGCATTGCTGGAATTATCATCGGAATAATAATATATTATCTGTCAAAAAATAATAAAAGTTTAAAAATTTAAATCATAATGAGTAAAAGCTCTCCATAAAGCCAAGGAGGGCTTTTTTTATTGAAAATATGAGAAAATCAATATTATAAAATGCTTGAAAATATAGATAAAGTAGGGTAATATATATATAAGTGGTACAAGGTGGTAGGAATGGACTATAGTATTTGAGGAGTAAATTATGTTTATTGGCGAGTACCAACATAATATGGACTCAAAAGGTCGAGTTATGATTCCATCCAAATTTAGAGATGAATTGGGTGCTGTTTTCTATGTCACAAAAGGTATGGAGAATTGCCTTTTTATTTATGAAGAAGAGGAATGGAAAGCTCTCGCCAATAAGATAAATGCCGCCAATCAGCTTAGCCGAAAAGAAGCCAGGGGATTTGCGAGATTATTTTACGCTGGGGCGATTAATGCAGAGCTGGATAAACAAGGCAGAATATTGATTCCCGCTAATTTACGTAATTATGCAGGTATAGAGAGGGAGACATATATACTGGGCGTCGGAAATAGAATTGAAATCTGGTCTAAAGAGAATTGGGATAATTATGTTAATGACGACGATTTAAACTACGATAATTTGACTGATAAAATTATGGACTTAAATATTTAGGAGGAAGAGATGTCTTTTAATCATATCCCTGTACTTTTAAAAGAGACCATTGAGGGTTTAAATATAAAAGAAGATGGAATTTACGTAGATTGTACCTTGGGTGGCGCAGGTCATGCCGAGGAAATATTAAAAATTTTAAAAAGTGGAAAACTCATTGGCATCGACCAAGATGAGGCTGCTATAAAATATTCAAGTGAAAAGCTTAGCAGATACGGGGATAGATTTATACCCATAAGAAGTAATTTTGATAATATTGGTGAGATTTTAAAAGATTTGGGGATTGATAAGATAGACGGGGCAATGATGGATATCGGCGTTTCATCTCATCAAATCGACGAATCTTCGAGGGGCTTCTCATATATGGAAGATGCAATTTTGGATATGAGAATGGACGATAGAGTAGAATTAAGCGCTAAGGAAATAGTCAATTCTTATACTAAGGCGGAATTAGAAGATATTTTTTGGAAATACGGAGAAGAAAAATGGGGCAGGAGAATTGCTGAATTTATAGTAGACAAGAGGGCTTCAAAAACTATAAATACTACATATGAACTGGTTGATATCATTCAGAGTGCAATACCTAAGGCCGCTAGAAAAAACGGTGGACACCCAGCGAAAAGGGTTTTTCAGGCTTTGAGAATAGAAGTGAATAAGGAGCTTGATGTCTTAACAAATACTATACCGAGCATTGTAGAAATGATGAATCCGGGTTCAAGACTTGCGATTATTACATTTCATTCGCTTGAAGATAGAATAGTTAAGAATATATTTAAAGACCTTAGCAGAGGTTGTATATGCCCTAAGGACTTTCCTATATGCGTATGCAATCATGAAAGAAAAATCAAGATTATAAATAGAAAGCCAATAATAGCCGGTGACAAAGAATTAAAGGAAAATTCAAGAGCTAAGAGTGCAAAATTAAGAATAGCGCAGAGAGTATAGAAAGGCGAGGTGGGAGAAGAATGGCATTACCAGTAAAGGAAAGACAAATTCATGTCAAGAAGAATCTAAGAGTTGTCAATGATAAAAGCAATTTTGCCGAAATGAATAGGAGAATAAAAAAAGCTAGACGAAAAAGATCCTTGATTCTGTCTTCCGTCCTTGCTATAATGTCGATTATGGCATTTATGCTTATAATGCGATACATAAAGGTTACAAATCTCAATTCAGAGCTCACAGGATTAAATAAGAGTATAGAATCACTTAGGACAGAGCGAGACTATCTTGTGACTGAACTAGAGCCATATAAGGCAACTCAAAGGATCGAAACATATGCAAAAATCAATCTTGGAATGGACTATCCCAAGCCAAGTCAATATGTAAAGATTGAATCGGGATTTAAAAATAATCAGATTGCCCAAGTGGAAACTGAATCTATAGGGGCTTTTAAATCTTTCTTTTCTGCTCTTTTTGGAGTATTTGACAAGGAGTAGCTATGAAATCAAGAGATAAAACTAAGGATAAATCCAGTTTTAACAATAGAGTAAAATTTATCTATGCCATATGTTTTATTATGGCATTAGTTTTTGTTTTAAGACTTTTCTTTTTACAAGTAATAGGTGGAGAAAATTATAAGCAAATAGCTGAGGAGCAGAGAAAATCTAAAATCGAAATACCTCCTGAAAGAGGGGAGATATACGATTCAAATATGACTCCTTTGGCACTTTCTATAAATGTAAATGCACTTTATTTATTTCCCGCTGAAATTAAGGACAAAACGGGAGTATCGATGTTCTTAGCAGAGATTTTAAATGAAAGATATGAAGATATTTTAAAAAAAATAGAATTGAACGAATCTTTTAAGCTCAGTTCTAAGTTGAGCAATGATCAGACGGCAAAGATAAAAAATAGAAAATTAGCAGGAGTCAAAATAGTAAATGAAAAATCAAGATATTATCCTGAAGGCGATTTGGCATCTTATATCATTGGTTTTTTAGATCATGAAGGACATGGAGAGTATGGAATAGAAAGCAGTTTCGATAAAGAATTATATGGAGAAAGTGGATTGAGAACTGTCTCGATTTCTCCATCGGGAGATATAATTCCATATGATAAACAGGAAGAAAAAAAAGCGGACCAAGGGGACTCTGTAGTTTTAACGGTGGACGAGAGAATACAAGAGTTGCTCGGCAGATACAGTAGAGAAGTATATGCCAAGTACAAGCCGAATAAGATGACAATTATAGTTTTAAATCCAAATAATGGCGATGTCCTCGGTCTAGACAATTACCCTAAATACAATTCCAATAATCCTAGACAGCCGAGAACAGTAGAAGAGAGAGAAAAGTGGGAGAGCTACAGTGAAGAAGAGCTTCTAGACGCCTATTATGCGATGTGGAGATCATTTGCGATCAATGATATATACGAACCTGGATCAGTATTTAAATTTATCACAGCTGCTGCAGCTGTAGAAGAAGGGACGGCAACCGACAGCTCAGTATATCATTGCGATGGAGTGGTAAAAGATATACCAGGAATTGAGTTAAAATGCTGGAGATGGGATGATCCTCACGGAGATCAGAATTTAGTAGAGGCGATGGATAATTCATGTAATCCGGCTTTTATTCAAATAGCCAGAGATCTCGGAAAAGAAAAGATGTATAAATATATAAATGACTTTGGATTTGGAGTGGAGACGGGGATTAGACTGCCTGCAGAGGCGAAGGGAATAATCCACGAGTCGATAGATTCAATAACTCCCGCATATCTTGCGACAATGTCGTATGGACATGGAATTGCAGTAACACCGATCCAAATGGTAACTGCAATATCTGCAGTTGTAAATGGAGGAAATCTTTATACACCAAGAATAGTAAAAGAGATAATCGATGACAGAACGGGAGATAAAACTGTAATAGAAACTGAATTAAAGAGGAGAGTAATCTCTGAAGAGACATCTCAAAAGATGAGAGAGATGATGGAACATGGCGTGGAACATGGAACTGCGGATGGGGCTAGAATTCCTGGATATAAAATAGGTGGTAAGACGGGTACAAGTGTTAAATTTGTGGACGGGAAATACGAACTTGAAACGACAGTTGCATCATATCTTGGAGTTTTCCCTGCCGATAAACCAGAATATATAATATTAGCCGTTGTAGACGAGCCCCATGGGGCAAGTAGCGGCAATATAGTATCGGCACCTTTAGTTAAAAATATAATCGAGGGAATTATAGATTTGAAAGGTTACAAGCCGACCGAAAAAGTCGATATAGCAGTAGGTGAAGATGTAGAAGTACCAAATGTAATAGGACTTCCTTTGAGCTTGGCATCTAAAACTTTAAAAGAGTTGGGATTTCAGTATTCGGTTTTAAATCCCAATATGAATAAAGAATCTATAATTTCAAATCAGGCTCCCATGGCCGGTGAAAAATTATCTTATGGTTCCGTTATTGATATAATGAGTGATGAGTCAGGTAATCAGCCGATTCAAATGCCTAATTTGGTGGGGATGGAATCAGATGAAGCGACAGAGATATTAAAGAAATTGGGACTTCATCATCATTTAATTGGAGGCGAAGGAATCGTAGAATCGCAAATTCCGATTGCTGGAGAAATGGTGGGTCAAGATAGCTTAATCGAGATAAGAACGAGTCCGAGTACAGATGAAGATCAGCCGGAAGCTTAAAAAATAAACTATTTTATAAAGACTGATATGTTATAATACTTTTGGAGGTCATTATGGAAATAAAATATATATCTATTATATTATTTTTATCGACGATTTTTGCGATAATCATCGGTAAAATATTTATACCGATTCTTAAAAAAAGACATATCGGTCAAAATATAAGGGACGATGGACCGAAATCGCATCTTGCAAAGCAGGGGACTCCCACCATGGGTGGGATAATAATAGCTATAACATTGATAGCCGGAATTATAGCTTTGAGTAAATTCGATCTTCCCTTGGGAATAGTACTGCTTTGTACATTTGGATTTGGGGCTGTCGGTTTTATCGATGATTTTATGAAATTAATTATGAGAAGATCTCTTGGATTAAATGCTAAGCAGAAGATAGTCCTACAGGTTCTCATAAGTGCAATTGTAGTATTTCTCTATAAGAGATACAGCTTAGAAAGTTTTAGTTATTTAAAAGTTCCGTTTATAGGAAAAAATATAGATATTGGCGCTTTCATTTATATACTGATTCCCTTTGTATTGATAGGAACAGTAAATGCAGTTAATTTAACAGATGGACTTGACGGTCTTGTAAGCAGTGTAACCATACCTGTATTGCCATTTCTATTGATAGTATCAGCCGGAGTGGAATCTGTTCAAGGATTTGTAATAGTATTAATGGGATCGGTGCTGGGATTTTTAGTATTTAATTCTAATAAAGCATCGGTATTTATGGGTGACACTGGATCCATGACGATTGGGGGAGCTATAGCCGGACTCGCATTAGTAACTAATACTGTATTTTTTCTGCCTATATTTGGATTGATTTATGTGATAGAGGCAGGATCTGTAATCATACAAGTGATAAGTTATAAGACCAGAAATAAAAAGAGGGTATTCTTGATGAGTCCTATTCATCATCATTATGAATTAAAGGGATACAATGAACAAAAGATAGTAACCTCATTTTCAATTATAAGTCTTTTAGCTGTTTTAGTAGCCGTGATGGGGTATTTCTAATGGATATAAAATCTAAGAGTATATTGATACTGGGATTTGGCATAACAGGAGTGTCATCTGCAAGGGCATTAAGTAAAATGGGTGCTGAAATTTTCGTGCTAGATGACAATATAGAAGAAATACTTAAAAAGAATCCCGAGTATGGAGAAATAAAATTTAAAGTTTTAGAAAATATAGACCATATACAGAGTAATCAATTTGAATTCTGCATTAAAAGTCCAGGTATACATCCTGAAAACAAATATATAAAAAGAATTAAAGAAAAAAATATAGAGATAATTTCTGATTTGGAATTAGCTTATAGATTATATGGCAATAGAAGGATTGTGGCAATAACAGGGACAAATGGCAAGACGACTACAACCAGTTTGGTCGGAGAGATCTTTAAAACGACAGGTATAAAAACCCATGTAATTGGGAATATAGGTGTGGGAATCTTAAATGCCTTTGAATCGGGCGGAGAAGACGATATATATATAATTGAATGCTCGAGCTTTCAATTACATGATATAAGATATTTTAGAGCCGGAACAGCGACCATAATAAATATTACTGAAGATCATCTCGATTGGCATGGAAGCATGGAATCTTATATAAATGATAAACTTAAAATTTTTGATAATTCTCTCAAAAGCGATATTTCAATAATTAATTATGATGATTTAATACTGAAAAATCAAATTAAAAATATAAATGGCGATATAAAATTAATATCTCGATATGAAGAAGTAGATAATGGAGTCTTTATCAGAGGAGATTCTATAATAATAAGAGATAATGTCGAAAAAGTATTAATGAATAGATCGCAAATTAAATTGCCGGGAGAGCATAATTTAGAAAATATTCTGATAGCAATTGCGATAGGATATTATTCAGGAGTTGACGAAAGTACAATCCTAAACTGTGTTAAAAACTTTAATGGAGTTGAACATAGGATTGAGTTTGTACGAAAGATACATGGAGTTAAATACTATAATGATTCAAAGGGAACTAATGTCGACGCAACTGTAAATGCAATCAGATCATTTGAATCCGGAATAGTCTTAATCGCTGGAGGCTATGATAAAGGAGTAGAATTTGACGAATTATTTGAAGTATTCGACAATAGAGTAAAAGCTCTGGTTTTATTGGGTCAGACTAAAGATAAAATCATTAAAACAGCTAAGTCGCATGAATTTAGAAATATATTTATTGCTGATGATATGAGAGAAGCTGTAAAGATATCGCATGATATATCCATGGATGGTGATACGGTACTTCTTTCACCTGCCTGTGCGAGTTGGGGAATGTACGATAATTTCGAAGAAAGAGGAAAAGATTTTAAAAGATGGGTTCAGAAGCTGGGTGAGTAAATGAAAAAGGCAAAAGCAGATAAAAAGCTAATACTAGTGGTGGGGATTTTACTGGTTTTTGGTTCTATAATGATATTCAGTTCAAGCTGGCCCTATGCTTTAGATATTGGTGCAAGCGCTGATTATTTTTTTAAAAGACATATACTTTTTGCGACGGCCGGTTTTATAGCTATGATTCTAGTGTCATTTATCGACTACCATATATACCAAAAATACGCAGTCCAATTATATATATTAACTTTTGCTATATGCCTGCTCGTTTTTACACCTCTAGGAAATAATCTCGATACATTCGCAAGAAGGTGGATTGTCGTTGGGCCTATAAATTTCATGCCTTCAGATTTGATGAAAATAGCATCTGTCATACTCCTGACCTCGCTTTTGAGCATGAAAAGGCGAAGGGATACTGTTTTAAAAGATATATTACCTGTAATTTTAATAATAATCTTTTCAGTTCTCCCCGTATATCTTCAGCCTAATCTTTCAACATCCATAACCATCATACTCTCATTGGGAGCTATTTACTTTATAAGCGGAATGGATTTGAGATACTTTTTCTTTATAATACCTTCATTTGTTTTAATGATACTAATGTTTTTCTTAGGCGAAAAGAATGAGTATAGAAGGCGTAGGCTCTACACTCTTCTTCATCCACTCGAGGATTATACTGGTGATGGATGGCAGCTTTCCCAGGCTCTTGTCGCTGTTAGTACAGGTGGTTTATTGGGAGTCGGTTTTGGCAAGAGTAGACAAAAGCATTTATATCTTTCGGAGGCACATAATGACTTTGTCTTTGCTATCATATCTGAAGAATTAGGATTTTTAGGGGCTGCATTCGTAATTATTTTATTTTTAATATTGATTAGAATTGGTTTTAAAATCGCTGTCAATGCAAAAGATGATTTCGGAAGATTATTGGCAGCCGGAATTACTTTAGTAATTGGAATTCAAGCATTTATAAATATTGGCGTATCATTCGGTTTACTTCCTCCTACCGGTCTAGTATTACCTTTTATCAGTTATGGGGGGACTTCCTTGATGGTTACACTTGGAATGGTCGGGATACTTCTCAATATTTCTAGAAATAAAACAATCATAAAGGAGTAAGCCATGAGATTAATAATAAGCGGGGGAGGAACCGGAGGACATATATATCCTGCCGTTGCTATATTGGAAGAATTTAAAAAAAGATATGAATATATTGAAATTCTATATATGGGAACAAAAGATTCCATGGAGGAAAAAATCGCTTCAAATATGAATCTTAACTTTAAATCAATAAGAGTTAAGGGACTTCCGCGAAAGTTAAATAAAAATTCCGTCATAGCTATAAAAGAATTAATAATCGGTCTAAATCAGGCGAAAAAAATAATAAGAGATTTTCAGCCGGATATTGTAATCGGAACTGGAGGATTTGTCAGCGGTCCTGTATTATTTAGAGCGGCTACTATGGGTTATAAGACTATGATTCATGAACAGAATTCTCTTCCGGGATTAACGAATAGGATACTTTCAAGATATGTAGATTGTGTAGCAGTGACATATGAGAGTTCTAAATCTTATTTTAAGAAGCCTGAAAGAGTAAAAGTGACGGGTAATCCTATCAGATCTAATTTTAATGAAAAGAGAGGTTCAAAGGACTCGTATATCAAATACGGACTTAAAGATGATAAACCTATAATATTTTCTTTTGGCGGGAGCAATGGATCAGAAGATTTAAACAAAGCTATGGCCGGTCTGATAAAAGAATATTCGATAGACTTGGAATTCCAAATCATTCACGCCACTGGAGAATCGCATTATGATGCATTTATGAAAGAGATACAAGGCTTCGATGATAATGCTATAAAAGTGCTACCTTATATACATGATATAGCCAGCGCATATGATATTTCAGATCTTGTTATAACAAGCTCAGGAGCCATTACATTGGCTGAGCTATCCTTGCTTGGAATAGCGAGCATATTAATACCAAAAGCTTATACGACAGAAAATCATCAGGAGTATAATGCGAGACTATATATGGATATAGGTGCAAGTGAGATGATATTAGAGGATGAATTAAATTCGGATTTGTTGTATAATAAGATAGCTAAGCTTTTAGAAAACGAGTCAACTCTATCGATAATGGGTGAAAATGCAAAAAAACTTGGCAATCCAAATGCCACATCCGACATTGTCGATATCGCGGTTTCTTTGCTAGAGAATAAGAGGTGATCCGATGTTTAAAAATAAGAATAAAGATTATAGAGATCTTTCAGATAGACAAATCCATAGTGAATTTGTAGCTAAAAAAAATAAAAAATCCAGGTCTTTTGTATGGGTATTGAGCACATCAGTAATACTTATACTAGGGATTGTAGTTATAGGTATCTACCTTGGTCTAACCCATCCCTATTTTTATGTTGACAATATAGAAATCAGTGGGAATAGAGATATAAGTGATGAAGAAATCATAGAGACGGCAGCCATACAGAAAAATCAAAATATATTCAGAATGGATGCATCTAAGATAAGAACGAAGATACAGGGTATGGACAAGGTATTGACTGTCAAGACGAGTAAAATCATTCCAGATACTATAAGGATTGAGGTAACCGAGAAGACCGATTTAGGATATATTCACGTAGATAATGGATATCTGATAATAACTGGAGATTTAAAGATTGATAGGCATGTTCCTGAACTTTCAGAAGAGGACAAAGATAAATTGATTAAGTTCTCAAATGCGGGATATTCAACACTTGCAATTGGATACAAAGTATCAAATGAAAATAAAGAAATAGAATTTATCAAGGCTTTAATTGACCAAGAACTTCTCAAAGTGACAGATGAAATCGACTTTGGAAGTGAGACGAATGAATTAAAACTGCGTGTTAATCACGATACTATAGTGGATTTTGGTAAAATTGAAGATATAGAATATAAATTTTCTCTGATTGAGAAGATAATGGTTGACCTAAAACAAAAGGGGATAAAGGCTAAGGAAATCATAATAAATCACACTCAAAACCCTGTAGTTGTCAAGGAATAGCAACTTCGTATTACTAATACAATATATTCTTTAATAATCTAAAACCGCACTTAAATATGAGAAAATAGCCGATTGTATAGATGTATCTTAAATACAAAGGAAATCCATAAAAGCCTGTTTTTCGACCTAAACAGCGCTTTTTTTGTGGATTTCCGAGGATTTCGATTTGTAATTCAAAATCTTTTTGATATAATTATTGCCATAGGAAAGAAAATTTATCGTTAATTGAGGAGTGATCAAATGTCAATGTTTGATATGGAAGTATATTCGAATGATTTAGCAAAAATAAAAGTTATAGGAGTAGGTGGCGGTGGTAATAATGCGCTACAGAGAATGATTGAAACGGGTTTAAAAGGTGTTGAATTTGTCGTAGTCAATACAGACAAGCAAGTTCT
Source organism: Tissierellia bacterium (assembly GCA_030537815.1). Taxonomy (GTDB): domain Bacteria; phylum Bacillota; class Clostridia; order Tissierellales; family Peptoniphilaceae; genus Microaceticoccus. The sequence goes on from JAUNVF010000012.1 coordinate 17,076, forward strand.
AGATTCGTCAAATGCAGATGTAAGACTTCAGATTGGTACCAAGCTCACAAGAGGATTAGGTGCTGGTGGAGACCCTTCTGTAGGAACAAAGGCGGCAGAGGAAAGTAAAAATGAAATAGCCGATGTCTTAACAGGATCTGATATGGTATTTATAACTGCCGGCATGGGCGGTGGAACTGGAACGGGTGCAGCTCCTGTAGTTGCAGAAGTAGCCAAAGAACTTGGAATCTTGACTGTAGGAATCGTCACGAAACCTTTCTCATTTGAAGGAAGAAAAAGACAGATTCAAGCAGAGCAGGGAGTTGAAATCTTAAAAGAAAAAGTAGATACATTGGTTACTATACCCAATGACAGATTATTGCAGATAGCTGAAAAGAGAACTACTATGATTGAAGCATTTGAGATGGCTGATGAAGTGTTGATGCACGGTATTCAGGGTATTTCAGATTTGATAGCAGTTCCAAATCTAATCAACTTGGACTTTGCAGATGTTAAATCCATCATGTTTAATCAAGGTATTGCGCATATGGGAATCGGAACTGCAAGTGGAGAAAATAGAGCTGTAGAAGCTGCTAAATCAGCTATTAAGAGTCCACTACTGGAAACATCAATAGACGGAGCAAAATCGGTTCTTATCAATGTCACAGGTGCTGAATTGGGAATATTTGAAATAAATGAAGCTGCCGATTTAATTAGAGAATCTGTAGATAAAGATGCAAATATAATCTTCGGTGCCGGAATTGATGAAGGACTTAAAGAAGATATAAAAATAACGGTGATAGCTACTGGATTCGATCCTGAGAAACCTACTGTAAATACAGTTAAAGAAGCCAAAAAAGAAGCGGAAGATGACAATGATATAGATATTCCGACATTTCTTAAGAGGCGTGACTTTTAGGTAAAGCCATGAAATGTCCTTATTGTAGTTTTCCTGATACAAAGGTCGTGGACTCCAGGCCCACAGAAGACAATATGTCTATCAGGAGGAGAAGGGCTTGTATAGAATGTAAAAAGAGATTCACGACCTATGAGAGATACGAACAAGTACCTCTCATAGTGATTAAAAAAGACGATACCAGAGAAGAATTTGACAGACAGAAAATCTTTAGGGGAATGTTAAGGTCCTGTGAAAAAAGGCCGGTTAGTGTCAATAGTTTGGAAAAGGCTACAGATGATATAGAGCTTGCTCTTAACCATTTAAATCAAAGAGAAGTAGATTCGTCTATTATCGGAGAAATGGTAATGGAGAAATTAAAGGAACTCGATAAGGTTGCCTATATTAGATTTGCATCTGTGTATAGAGAGTTTGAAGATGTAAGTGGATTTTTAAATGAGTTGGAAAACTTGAAAGATTAGTTAATAAATGCTATGCTGAACTTTAGCATAGCTTTTTTGGTGGTGAATATGGACTTATTTAGCTTTAATAGAGAAAATAATTTAAAAAAGAAAGCGCCATTGGCGGATAGGATGAGACCTGAAAGTCTCGACAGATATTATGGACAGGGCCATATCATTGGTCCCGGAAGATATTTAAATAGATTAATAAAATCGGGGAATATAATATCGCTGATCTTTTATGGACCGCCGGGAACGGGGAAGACGACTCTCGCTCATATAATTGCTGAGTCGACCAGCTCTGAATTTGAAAAGATATCAGCAGTCACCTCGGGAATAAAAGAAATAAGAGAAGTTATCAAAAGAGCTGAAGATAATCTCGGGGTTTATAATAAGAGTACCATATTATTTATAGATGAAATACATAGATTCAATAAGACCCAGCAGGACGCACTTTTACCACATGTAGAAAAGGGACTCATAACTTTAATCGGAGCGACTACAGAGAATCCCTTTTTTAGTGTGAATAAAGCATTGCTTTCCAGATGTCAGGTACTCGAGTTGAAGCCTCTATCATCAGATGATATAGAGCAAATTATAAAATTGGCGATAAAAGAGGATTCCATTCTTCAGAATTTGAATATTGAAATAGAAGATGAGGCGATAGAATATCTTAAGAGAATATCAAATGGAGATGCGAGAGTTGCCTTAAATTCGCTGGAAATAGCTTCGATAACTTCGGATATAAAAGATGGGATAACGAGAATTACAGATGAGGACATAAGGGATTCAGTACAAAAGAAGGCCGTAAGATATGATAGAGATGGAGATGAACATTATAATATAGCATCGGCTTTTATCAAGAGTATAAGGGGAAGTGATGTCGATGCTTCGCTTTATTATTTAGCTTTGATGATTGAGTCGGGTGAAGATCCCAGATTTATAGCTAGGAGGATAGTGATTTCTGCGGCTGAAGACATAGGTCTAGCTGATCCTAACGCACTTAGCATAGCAGTTGCAGCTCATTCAGCTGTCGAGAAAATCGGGATGCCGGAAGGTAGAATACCATTGGCTGAAGCGACAGTATATCTTGCATTAGCTCCAAAGTCGAATTCAGCTTATACAGCTATAGATAAGGCGATTGAATTCGTTAAGAATAGTGAACATCTGCCCATACCAATTCATTTGAGAGATACGCACTACCAAGGTTCAAAGGAATTTGGACATGGAGAAGGATATAAATATCCACATTCATATGAAAATGGATATATTGAGCAGGATTATCTTCCCGAAAAGATTAAAGATATGAAATTTTATAAAAGAAAAAATATAGGTAGAGAAAAGGATTTAAATAATTACGATGATTTAAAGAAAAAATAATTGAAAGAGTGATACTGTGAGATTGTCATTAAAAACTTTTAAAGAAGTTGCTGCATCGGTTATACCGATTGTGGTTATAGTTCTGCTACTCAACTTCACAATAGCTAAACTTGAAGCTGAGCTGCTTATAAGATTCGGATTGGGCTCTGTTCTGATAATTTTAGGTCTTGGTATCTTTTTATGGGGTGCAGAGCTTGCAATTACAGAAATAGGTTCTTTAATGGGGAATGCCGTCGCCCATCAGAAGCCCTTTGGAGTCTTTATTATGGGTTTTTTGCTCGGATTTATTATTACAGTTGCAGAACCGGATCTTTTGATACTTGCAAATCAGATATCGAAGGTTTTAGGGGGAAGCCTTGGAAGTTTTACAATTGTTTTGGTGGTTTCCCTTGGGGTCGGGCTTTTAGTTGGACTCGGTTTTTTGAGGATACTGAAGGGATTTTCAATAAATTTATTTTTTGCAATTTTTTATATCCTACTATTTGCATCATTTATATTTGTCCCAGAAGCGTATCAAGCCATAGCTTTTGATTCCTCTGGAGCGACTACGGGAGCTATGACCACTCCATTTATTCTTGCGCTTGGCTTAGGAGTTTCAAGACAAAAGGGTTCGATTGAGGGTGAGAAAGACAGCTTCGGACTTGTAGGAATAGCTTCAGTCGGTCCTGTTTTAGCTGTTGTGCTAATGTCTTTTTTTGTGAAGATAGATATGAATATAGAGGCTGTAGAGCATATAGCTCAAGAAGGTGTAATTCAGCCATTCATAGATAATTTTTTCGCTATATCGAAAGAAAGCATCATAGCTTTATTGCCCTTGATTTTAATTTTCGCCGTCTCGAATTATTTGTATTTTAAATTAGATAAAAGAAATTTGAGAAAGATAAGATTTGGATTCATATATACATTATTGGGACTTATAATTTTTTTGCTAGGTGTTCATTCAGGATTCATCGATTTGGCATTGGTATTGGGAGAAAAGCTGGCATCTCATCCCAATAGACTATTACTTCCAGCAGTGGGATTCGTCGTTGGTATAGTAGTAGTTATGGCAGAGCCGGCGGTTTATGTTCTGTCAAATCAGGTTGAAGAAGTTACGGCGGGTTCGATACAGAGAAAAGTAATAATGGTAGCTCTTTGTATCGGTGTTGCGACTGCAGTCGCTTTGTCAATGCTCAGAATAATGACGCCAAAGCTCAGACTTTGGATGATAATAGTTCCCGGATTTTTGATTGCAATAGCTCTAAGCTTTAAGGTCAAACCGCTCTTTGTCGGTATAGCCTATGATTCAGGGGGAGTTGCCTCCGGACCGATGACGGCGACATTTATACTTGGAATGGCGCAGGGGGCAGCTGGAGTAATTCCTACTGCTGATGTCATGATGGATGGTTTCGGAGTAATAGCAGCAGTAGCTATGACTCCTGTATTGTCGATAATGATATTGGGACTTCTGTATGAAATGAAAACCCGCAAGGAGGTAAAAAGTGTTAGTTAAGTATAAAGATGGAGATTATGTCTTGCTATCGGTCATAGTTGACAGACATAAAGCCTCCAATATATTAGAGTATATGAAATGCTGTGGAGTAACAGGTGGGACTATAGTTTATGGGCTTGGAACAGTTAAATCAGGCATTTTAAATTTTCTAGAATTGAATGAAGAGAAAAAAGAAGTGCTTCTAATGATAATAAATAAAGAATTAGAAGATGAATTACATGATAAATTGCTAAAAAAATATAGATTAGACAAGAAAAACCACGGCATAGCTTTTAGCATAGATGTTTTCAAAATGATGGGCAGCAATATAGGAAAGGTGGAAAAAGATATGGAAAAAACCAATCAGGATATAAAATACGAAGCCGTATTTGTCATAGTTGAAAATGGAAAGGGCGAACTTGTTGTAGAGGCTGCTCAAGCGGCAGGAGCAAAGGGTGCGACTATAATCCACGGCAGAGGCTCGGGAATTCACGAAAAGGGAAATATATTCGGATTGGTAATAGAGCCAGAAAAAGAGATTGTTTTAATGCTTATAAAAAGAGAAGATGTAGATAAAGTTACGGGAAGCATAAGGGAAAAAATAGATATAGAAAAACCTGGGCAGGGAATATTATTTGTCATGGATGTAAACAGAGCGACAGGTGTTATGGATTAGACGCAGTTTTGCACTTCTAATTGACATGGGATAGAAGCTGTATTATAATCTTGATAAGAATTGAAAATGCTAAGATTGAGAGAGTAGCAATAAGAGATTGTCACAGAGAGTCGCCGGAGCTGAGAGGTGATACATATCTTTTTGCGAAAAACACTCAGGAGCTTTGATGCCGAATAGAGTAGGTATCGACGTTCAGTGCGTTATAACTGGCTTAATAAGGTGGCATCACGAATACGCTTTCGTCCTTTGGACGAAAGCTTTTTTTAATAATTCGGAGGGATTTATGAACTTAACAGTTAGAGATTTATATGAACGCAAAAAAGAATTATATGGAAAAGAAATTGAAATTTGCGGATGGATTAAAAACATGAGAGACTCTAAAAAGATAGCATTTATAGAGTTGAATGACGGAACAAATTTTAAGTCAGTTCAAGTTGTCGTATCAGCTGAAGTAGAAAACTTTTCAGAGATATCGAAATACCATTTAGCGAGTGCAATCAGAGTTTACGGGGAATTCATAGAAACCCCTAATGCTAAGCAGGAATTTGAAATTCAAGCTAAGAAAATAGAGCTTGAAGGTTCATCAACTGAAGATTATCCGCTACAAAAGAAGAGGCATAGCTTTGAATACTTGAGGACAATTGCTCATTTAAGGCCGAGAGCAAATACTTATAATGCGGTTTTTAGAGTTAGATCAGTCCTAGCTTATGCAATACACAAATTTTTCAATGATAGGAATTTTATATATGCACATACGCCGATTATAACTGCGAGCGATGCCGAAGGTGCCGGAGAGATGTTTAAAGTTACGACTCTCGATTTTAAAAATCCACCTATGAAAGATGATGAGGTCGACTATAAAGAAGATTTCTTTGGGAAACTCGCTCATTTGACTGTAAGTGGTCAATTAGAAGGAGAGGCTTTTGCGCTAGCTTTTAGAAATATATATACATTTGGACCGACATTTAGAGCAGAAAATTCGAATACCCCGAGACATGCTGCAGAGTTTTGGATGATTGAGCCTGAAATTGCATTTGCAGATTTAAAGGACAATATGCAATTAGCCGAGGATATGGTAAGATTCATTATAGATTATGTCCTTGAAAATGCTTCTGAAGAGATGGAATTTTTTGATAAATTCGTTCAAAAAGGTCTAATAGACAGACTGAAAAAAATCGTCAATTCAGAATTCAAGAAGATGACATATACAGAAGCGATTGAGATATTGGAAAAGGCAGATAGAGAATTTCAATATCCAGTAAAATGGGGCATAGACCTTCAAACAGAGCATGAGAGATATATATCAGAAGAAATAGTCAACGGACCTGTATTCCTTACGGATTATCCTAAAGAGATCAAGGCATTTTATATGAGAGAAAATGAAGACGGAAAAACTGTTGCCGCTATGGATCTTTTAGTGCCGGGAGTCGGCGAGATAATCGGAGGAAGCCAAAGAGAAGAAAGACTTGAAATTCTCGAAAAGAAAATAATAGACAATGGCATGGACCCTCAAGACTACTGGTGGTATTTAGAACTGAGAAAATACGGTGGAACAAAACATGCTGGATACGGACTTGGTTTTGAAAGAATGCTCATGTATATAACAGGTATGACGAATATAAGAGATGTAGTTCCCTTCCCGAGAACCGTAAACTACTGCGAATTTTAGAGAATGAGAATAGGAGAGTTATCGGCTTTGGCTGCTGCTTTCTGCCGTACTGTAAATGGATTATTCCTAGAATCTGCAGGAAAGAAGATGGGATCCGGAACTGTAAACTTTATAAGGCTTTTATTTGCCATGGCGTTTTTATCGATATATATGCTAATATCAAAGGGCAATATCATACCGATGCAAGCCAGCCCTAAATCATGGATATTTCTTTCCATGTCCGGAATTATAGGTTTTTTTGTAGGAGATTATTTTTTAATCAAATCTATGATAATGATAGGTCCGAGGTTATCGATGTTGTTGATGGCACTTGGGCCTCCTATAACTGCAATATTTGATTATTTATTATTTAAATCTGTACTTACTAAGATGAATTTATTAGGGATATTCATAACCCTTATAGGAGTAGTCGTGGTGATATCGGGACGAGATAAAGGCGATGATTTCAATAATAAGGCAGATGCTAAAGGCTTTATATACGGTTTGCTTGCGGCAATCGGCCAGGCGAGTGGTCTTATGCTCAGTAAGATAGGACTGGAAGACAATGACCCATTTGCTGCTACTCAGATAAGGATAATATCTTCCCTTGCATTATTTTTGATAATCATGGCATTAAATAAGGATTTTATAGATATAAAATCGGGATTGGAAAATAAGGGAGAGCTGTGGAAACTCGCTGCAGCAGGTCTGATAGGTTCTTTTATAGGCGTCGGGCTTTCGCTTATAGCTTTAAGATATACTGAGGCGGCTATAGCATCGACCTTGACATCAATTGTTCCTGTCATGGTTATCCCGTTTACGATAATATTATACAAGGAAAAGATAAATCTTATTGAAATAATAGGCACGATTTCATCAGTGGCCGGAATAGCGATACTATTTATTTTGTAAATAGAATAGGAGGAAATATGCAAAAATACAACCCCAATGTCATTGAAAAAAAATGGCAGAAATTTTGGGATGAAGATAAAACTTTTAAAACTGAGATGGACGATTCAAAAGAAAAATTCTTTGCTCTCGTTGAATTCCCATACCCTTCCGGTCAGGGACTTCATGTAGGCCATCCGAGACCATATACTGCTTTAGATGTAGTGGCGAGAAAGAGGAGAATGCAAAATTATAATGTACTCTTTCCTATGGGATGGGATGCATTCGGATTGCCGACTGAGAATTTTGCGATAAAACACAAGATTCATCCTGCAGAGGTAACTAAGAATAATATAGCCAGATTTAAAAAGCAGCTTAAATCAATCGGATTTTCATTTGATTGGGATAGAGAAATAAATACTACAGATCCTGAATACTACAAATGGACACAGTGGATATTTTTAAAGCTTTTTGAAAAAAATCTTGCGTATAAAAAAGAAATGCCCATTAACTGGTGTACTTCTTGTAAGATAGGCCTAGCTAATGAAGAGGTCGTAGCTGGAGTTTGCGAGAGATGCGGCTCCAATGTCGTTCACAAAGTAAAAAATCAATGGATGTTAAAAATTACCGAATACGCAGATAGGTTGATTGACGACCTTGAAGGGCTAGACTTTCCAGATAGAGTAAAATCTTCTCAGATAAATTGGATTGGAAGATCATATGGTATGGATATCGACTTTAAGATAAAAGATATATCTGAATCATTGAGAGTATTTACGACAAGACCCGATACCATATACGGTGCGACATATATGGTAATCGCTGTTGAACATCCGATTATAGAAAAATATTCAGACAAGATAGAAAATATGGATGAAATTAGAGCATATAGAGAAGAAACTCTAAAAAAATCTGATTTTGAAAGATCAGAATTGAGTACTGAAAAAACGGGTGTTCAAATAAAGGGATTAAATGCTATCAATCCTGCGACAGGAGAAGAAATTCCAATATGGGTTTCAGACTATGTTCTCATGTCATATGGTACTGGAGCGATAATGGCAGTGCCCGCACATGATACTAGAGATTACGAATTTGCAAAGAAATTCGAACTTCCAATTATAGAAGTAGTATCTGGAGGAGATATAGAAGAGTCTGCTTATACTGATTCTGAAGATGGAGAACTTGTAAATTCTGGGATATTAAATGGATTAAAAGTCCCTGAAGCGAAAGAAAAGATAGCCGATTATTTAAGTGAAAAAGGACTTGGAGAAAAAAAGGTCAATTATAAATTGAGAGACTGGGTATTTTCTAGACAGAGATATTGGGGAGAGCCTATTCCATTGGTTGATTGTGAAGATTGCGGTTGGACTCCTGTCCCATATGATGAATTACCGGTGCTTTTACCACAAATAAAGGAATATGAGCCGACTGATTCTGGTGAGTCGCCTCTAGCCAATATAGAAGAATTTGTTAATACAAAATGCCCGAAATGTGGGAAAGATGCGAAGAGAGAAACTGACACAATGCCTCAATGGGCGGGATCTTCATGGTATTTTTTAAGATATACAGATCCCCATAATGATAAAGAATTTGCATCGAGAGAAAATCTCGACTACTATACGCCTGTGGATTGGTATAATGGAGGAATGGAGCATACGACATTGCATTTATTATATTCAAGATTCTGGCATAAATTCCTATACGATTTAGGACTCGTTCCTACAAAAGAGCCATATATGAAGAGAACATCTCATGGGATGATACTCGGAAATAATAACGAGAAAATGTCGAAATCGAGGGGAAATGTCGTTAATCCCGACGATATAGTAGAAGAATACGGCGCAGATACTATGAGAACCTATGAGATGTTTATAGGTGATTTTGAAAAATCCGTCCCATGGTCTGAAAATGGAGTTAAGGGTTGTAGAAAATTCTTGGAGAGAGTTTGGAATCTTCAGGAGATTGTTAACGATAAAGACGAGTACAGTCCTGAGGTCGAGGTTTTGATAAATCAGACTATAAAGAAAGTCTCAGAGGATTATGAAACTTTGAAATATAATACGGCTATCGCACAGCTCATGACTTTATTAAATGAGTTTAGAACACTTGAAGCGATAAGCAGAAAAGATTATAATACAATTCTATTATTATTATATCCGGTCGCTCCTCATATTAGTGAAGAATTATGGCAGATTCTTGGTAATGAGGGATATATACATGATCAGCCATGGCCTGTTTACGACGAAAATAAATTGAAAGACGACGAGATCGAACTTCCGGTTCAGGTTATGGGAAAGATGAGAGGTACGATAATGATACCGAATGAAGCTGAACAAGAAGAAGTTATGAATATACTCGAAAAAACTGATATTTATGGAAAATATATAGAAGGCAAGCAAATAATTAAGATAATTTATGTAAAGGGAAAGATATTTAATATCATAGTAAAATAAGAAAAGCTGTTGCAAAATGACTAATCGTCGTTTTACAACAGCTTTTAATTATTTCAATTACTGAATTTAATGTTCTGACAAACTATCATTAAAAAATTTTTTGCATTTCATAAGGTCATGTAAAGTCGTTGTTATATTAAGAGTATCCCCCGGCATTATCTTTGTTTCTCCTCTAGGGATCAATTCTTCTCCATGCCTTTCGATGCTGATTATTAGCAATTCCATCGGAATATCGAGTTCTTTTATTTTCTTACCGGCAAATTTCGAGGTGACAGCTACTTTTACAGAATAGAGCGTTTTTTTATTTTCAATTTCAGTCAAAACTTGTTTCTTTGATTTTTTAATCATCCTATGAAGCAGAGAATCATATATAGGCTTAGCTTTTAGCAGATTTGAAATTAAATATGAGATAATCGATACAATGGAGAGACTTAACAAATGGCTAAAGCTTCCCGTCATTTCTGTTACAAGTAAGATTGAGAGTATTGGCGCTCTGATTACTGATGTCAAGACAGCAGCCATACCAAGGATTACGAAATTTGCGAGATATGGACTTGTTAAAACTCCACTCATCTCAAAAAATTTAAAATATATATTTCCTACCAATGCGCCAAGTACCAATACGGGTAAAAAAAATACCTCCTTGAACAGAACTGCCATAGCAGAATGATGTAAATAAAAGCTTGCCGACCAGTAGAATTATAAGTAAGGAAAAAGCTTTATCGGCATTAAGCAGGCTTTCAATTAGAGAATGACCTCCTCCCGATAAATCGACCGTATATATGGCTATTAATCCCGACACGCAAAATACAAAAGCCAACACTATCGGCTTTTTTATCTTTATCGCATTGAAAATATCCTGTACTTTTAGTAAAGTATGATTAAATAAGATGCCGATTAATGCAGCTATAATAGCGAATATTAAAAGATGATAATAATCTGAAAGCTGGATAACCTCAGCGACTTCAAAATGAAAAGCCGGAGCCAGTCCAAATATATTCTTTGATATAAAATCAGCCACCACTGCAGCAACAAGTGCCGGAATCAGCAATAAGCTTGAATAAGTTTTATGCAATTCCTCCAAGACAAAGATAACGCCCGATATAGGGGCATTAAAAGCTGCGGAAAGACCCGCACTCGCTCCTGCAGACATAATCGCACCTGTCTCGGAAGGAGTTCTCTTCATTAGCTTCGCCCAAATCTTGGCTGCATTTGCACCGATTTGTATAGACGGTCCCTCTCTCCCTAAGGAAAGACCTCCTAATGATGCGAGACTTCCACCAACAAATTTTGACAAGATGATTTTTTTAGAGTCAGTATCGAAAACTCCATGCATCTCTCCTTGGATTTGAGGGATCCCACTTCCACTACTCATAGGTTCAAATTTTAATAAAAGATGCACAATAAAAGACGAAATCAATAAAATTCCAAACCAGATATATATTTTTGAATCAGATAAGTCAGATAGAAATTTAAATCTAAAATGAGATATATACTGTAATGCGAGTCTGTAGCTGACAGAGCAGAAACCCGAGACTATACCAACCATTATACCGTCGACTACTAGCTTTTTTCTCGAAATAGCATTGGGATTAAAATCCTTTATCGATTTCAAAAAATCAACCTCCAAATTTATTTAGAGTTTAGGAAAACTCTTTCATATATTATTTTATATTAACGCAAAGTTATTGTAAATAAGATAGTTAATTATTTTAAAAATATCAAAGTAAAAATAGATTTTACTTCTTAAATCTAAAAACTTGGACTAATTCTCTTGAAATATACTTTTCAAATTAGTAAATTAATGATAAAATATCTTTACAAGCTAATAAATTTAACTTTAGGAGGTCAAAATGGGAAAAAGGAGAATTCTCATCACGGGATCACTTGGACAAATAGGAACAGAGCTCGCATTATACTTTAAGAAAATCTACGGCGCTTCAAATATCTTAGCTACTGATATAAGCGATAAAAATGTTGATGCACTTGAAGATATAAAATACGAGCCTCTTGATGTAACAGATGGTAAACGTATCCACGAATTGGTTACTAATTACAAGATCGACACTATAGTGAACTTGGCTGCAATTCTTTCGGCAACGGGAGAAAAGATACCGCAAAAGACTTGGGAAATCAATATGGGCGGATTAGTAAATGTTTTGGATGTAGCACTTCAGGAAAAATGCACAGTTTTTACTCCTAGTTCAATAGCTGCTTTTGGAGAGAGCACTCCGAAGGATAATACGCCTCAGGTTACAATTCAAAGGCCAAATACCATGTACGGAGTCACAAAAGTTGCGGGAGAAAATCTATGCGACTATTATAATTTGAGATTTGGACTCGATACAAGGGGAGTTAGATATCCTGGAATTATCTCTTATAAGACTCTGCCCGGGGGTGGAACTACAGATTATGCAGTTCATATCTACTTTGAAGCTCTTAGAAATAAAAAATATAAATCATTTATTGCCGAAGGAACGAAGATGGATATGATGTATATGCCCGATGCTCTAAAGGCAGTTGTAGATTTGATAGAAGCAGATCCTAGCAAATTAAAAAATAGAAATGCATTTAATATAACAGCAATGAGTTTTGCTCCGGAAGATTTAGAAGTTGCTATTAAAAAACATATTCCTGAATTTGTATTGGAATACGAGGTCGATCCTGAAAGGCAAGCAATTGCAGATTCATGGCCAAATTCATTGGACGATTCAGCAGCGAGAGAAGAATGGGGCTGGTCTCCAGATTACGATATAGATGCAATGACGGAGGATATGCTTAAAAATATAAAGATATAATAGACTAAACCGCCAATTTAGGCGGTTTTTTTAATCTTGACAAAATTAGTAGGATATAATATAATTGTTGACATATGGAGGTGCATAATGAGGCTATCTACAAGAGGAAGATATGGCTTAAGACTAATGTACTGCCTGGCTCGACATATGAACGATAAGCCGATTCCTTTATCGCTTATATCAAAGGAATTGGACTTGCCCTTAAATTATCTCGAACAATTGATAAGAAAGTTGAGAGATTCCAATTTGGTCAAGAGTTATCGCGGTGCTTTCGGTGGATATAAATTGAGTAAGAATCCCGATGAGATAAGTGTCGGTGAGATTTTGAGAGTTTTAGAAAATCATATGGCGCCAACTGAATGTGCCGAGTCCGAAAATGTGTGTTATATAGAGCAAACCTGTGCTGCAAGAGTTGTATGGAAGAGAATCAGCGATGGAATAAATCAAGCCGTCGACAATTACACTCTGCAGGATATGATAGATGAAACAAATCAATCAAATATTAAAGAGGAGGTATAGATTGAGCAGACAAGTATATATGGACAACGCAGCCACAACAAGGCTGTCAGATGAAGTTTTGGATTCCATGATGCCTTATTTCAAAGAAAATTATGGAAATGCGTCCAGTATCTATTCTCTTGGCGGAATTTCAAAGGTCGCAGTAGAGGAATCCAGAGAGATTATAGCTGAAAAGCTGGGAGCAAAAAAGAAAGAGATATTTTTTACCTCCGGTGGGTCAGAATCAGACAATTGGGCTATTAAAGGAATAGCCGAGGCGTATAAATCAAAAGGAAATCATATCATAACATCGAAGATAGAGCATCATGCTGTTCTTCATACCTGTGAATACCTAGAGAAAAAGGGTTATGAGGTAAGCTATCTTGATGTAGATGAATATGGGACTGTAGATTTAGATCAGTTAAAAAGCAGCATAAGAGATGAAACTATATTAATATCTATTATGTTTGCAAATAACGAGATAGGTACCATACAGCCTATAAAAGAAATCGGTAAAATAGCAAAAGAAAAAAATATAGTTTTTCATACCGATGCTGTTCAGGCTATTGGGAATATAAAGATAGATGTAAATGAATTTAATATAGACATGATGTCTTTTTCTGGGCACAAGATTCACGCACAAAAAGGCATTGGGGGTATTTATATAAGATCCGGAATTAGAATTCCCAATTTAATTCATGGCGGAGGCCAAGAGAGAGGAAAAAGAGCCGGAACTGAAAATGTCGCAGCCATAGTTGGACTTGCTAAGGCATTTGAAGTAGCATATGAGAATTTTGACGAGAGAACAAATTATATTAAGGGACTTAGAGACAAGCTTATTAAGGGAGTTTTAGGAAGCATAGAGGATAGCAGATTAAATGGACATCCGGAAAATAGATTAGTCAATAATACTAATTTTTGTTTTAAATATATTGAGGGAGAATCACTTCTGCTAATGCTTGATATGGAAGGTATACAAGGTTCAAGCGGATCCGCTTGTACTTCGGGATCATTAGACCCATCTCATGTATTGCTTTCAATAGGATTGCCACATGAAATAGCACATGGATCATTAAGACTAAGTTTGAGCGAGTACAATACGGAAGAGGAGATCGACTATGTAATTGAAAAATTAAAGCCGATCGTCCAAAGACTGAGAGATATGTCACCGCTTTATTATAGAGCACAAGGAGAATAGCATGTATTCAGAAAAAGTAATGGATCATTTCAGAAATCCGAGAAATGTCGGTAAAATAGATAATGCAAGTGGAGTTGGAGAAGTTGGAAACGCAAAATGCGGAGATATAATGAAAGTATATCTAAAAATAAATGACTCCAAGATTATTGATGATGTCAAGTTCATGACATTTGGTTGCGGCTCGGCTATAGCGTCATCGAGCATGGCGACTGAGCTTATTAAAGGTAAATCAATAGACGAGGCGATGCAAATAACAAATAAGGCAGTAGCATCTGCATTGGATGGTCTACCTCCAATAAAAATGCACTGTTCGGTACTTGCTGAACAGGCGATAAAAGCAGCGCTACTTGATTATTCTAAAAAGTCGGGCATCCATATAGAAGGGCTTGATGACTTCGACCCTGAAGAAGATGCACATGATCACAATATAGAAGAAGATTAATTTGGCAGTCGAAAGACTGCCTTATTTTAATCAAAATTGGAATTATGATAAAGTAATGGTATAATCTATATTGCAAGAAATATTTGACGAATAGAAAAAATTAGGAGGCATCAATGGGAGAGATTACAATTTCTAATACTATAGGTTTTTTGATTGTAATTTTATTGATGGTGAGCATATATTATTTAATTAATATAGGTAATAAATACGTCGATCAAAATGACATGATAGTCTTAACCAGAAAAAATATAATAAGAGCTGTGCTGATTATCGTGAGTCTTGTACTGGTTTATGTGATATTTAGAAAAGTGCCGATAATACCAACCACATTAGTTACGGTCTTTATAGGAATAATAGTCGCATATATTATAAATCCGATGGTTGTTTATTTTGAAAAGAGGGGATTAAATAGAATACTCTCAATAGTTGTCGTATATGTGATAATTATCGGACTTTTTGCGATACTGCTTGGAATAGTAATACCAAAGACCATCTCAGAGTTCAAGAATTTAATATTGGCATTGCCGAATATAGTAGAGCAGGCCGAGGTGCAATTGGCGAGAATTTCTGAGAATCTATTAAAAGGCAATCAATTGATGGATGGTATAGGTAAGAATTTCACCAGCGACTTCACTGAATTTGTAAAAAAACTTCAGACATCATTCTTTTTATGGTTATCCAGTCTAGCGGACAAAGTACCAAATTACTTTTCGACTATGCTTAGAATTGTATTAGTGCCGGTTGTGAGTTTTTACATACTGATAGATAAAGAAAAACTTATAAATAGGGCAAAAAGACGCATACCGAAGAAGTATAAAAAAGAGACCATATCACTCTTAAAAGATATAGATATCACTTTGACAGATTTTGTCAGAGGAAGACTCTTGATGGCTGTATTTGTAGGGGTTGCGACAGCTATCTGCCTATTGATTTTAAAAGTGGATTTCGCAATTGTCGTAGGGATAGTGACGACGATCGCAGATATAGTTCCTTATATAGGACCATTCCTTGGATTTTTACCCGCAGTTATTTTAGCGGCGATACAAAGTCCCGTCAAAGCGGTTTGGGTGGCTGTGATTTTCGTATTACTTCAGTGGCTTGAAAATAATATAATCGGTCCTAAGATATTGGGTCAATCTGTGGGACTTCATCCGCTAATTGTCCTACTATCCTTGATAGTAGGTGGAGGAATAGCGGGAGTTGCCGGAATGATATTTTCAGTTCCCATAGTGGCGACACTAAATGTCATATTTAAACATTTAGGACCATTTATAAAAGATTATTTAAAAAAATTGGTACAAGATTGACACATAATTACAATGCTCTTATAATTTAGATAGAATCTGTTGGAGGAATTATGAGAAAACTAGGATTAAATGAATTAAGAAAAGAATTTTTAGATTTTTTTGAAGAGAGAGGGCATAATAGGCTTGAAAGCTTTCCTTTAGTACCTGTTAACGACGACAGTCTACTTTTAATAAATGCTGGAATGGCTCCATTAAAAGATTATTTTACAGGAATCAAAAAGATGCCGGGTAATAGGGCGACTTCAAGTCAAAAATGCATAAGGACTGCCGATATCGACAGAGTTGGAAAAACAGCGAGACATGGTACTTTTTTTGAAATGCTCGGAAATTTTTCATTTGGAGATTATTTTAAAGAAGAAACCATTAAATGGGCATGGGAATTTATGACTGAAAAGATGGAGATTGATCCTGAAATTCTCTGGGTTTCCATATACGAAAATGACGATGAGGCATTTAAAATTTGGAATGAGGAAATAAAAGTTCCTGCGGAAAAGATAATAAGACTTGGTAAGGCAGACAATTTCTGGGAACTTGAGGTTGGTCCATGTGGACCATGTTCTGAAATATATGTCGACAGAGGTCTCGACTATGGCTGTGGCGATGAAAATTGCAAGCCCGGTTGTGATTGTGACAGATTCATGGAAGTTTGGAATCTTGTATTCACGCAATTTGACAAAGACAAAAATGGCGAATACCATCCGCTAGAGCATCCGAATATAGATACCGGAATGGGTCTTGAAAGGCTTGCACTCATAAGCGAGGGAGTCGACAATATATTTGAAGTTGAAATCATTAGAAATATAATAAATGGAATTGAAAAATTGAGCGGTAAGAAATACAAGTCTAGCGCTGAGGTGGATGAGTCGATAAGAGTTATAAGCGACCATGTCAGAGCTATAGTATTCTTGGTTTCAGATGGTGTAGTTCCGAGCAATGAAGGAAGAGGCTATGTACTTAGAAGACTTATCAGAAGAGCTGTAAGGCATGGTAGACTACTCGGAATATCGGATGAATTTTTAAATGAGATAGGTCAACTCGTAATAGATTCCTATAAAGACTCTTATCCTGCACTTTCTCAAAACAAAGATATGATTTTCAAAGTGATAAGTGCAGAGGAAGATAAATTTAGAGAGACCATACTTCAAGGTCTTGAGAGGCTTAATGATCTCATAGAATTATACGAAAAAGAATCACTGAAGATGCTCGATGGAAAAGAAGTGTTTAAACTTTACGACACATACGGATTTCCGCCGGATCTCACTAAGGAGATAGCTTCTGAAAGAGATTTGGATATAGACGAAGAAGGCTTCAACGAGATGATGATGAAGCAAAAAATTAGGTCGAGGGAGTCAAGAACCGATGACGGAGGATTTCATGCTGATGAAAATCCTGTTTATACAGAAATTTCCAATACTGAATTCACCGGTTACTGCAATACTATGGAACAGGCGAGAGTACTCGAATTATACAAAGACGGAGAGCTTGTCGACAGCTTAGAAGAGGGATCAAGGGGAGCCGTCATATTCGACAAGACCTGCTTCTATGGAGAAGGTGGAGGACAGGTAGGAGACATCGGCACAATCAGCACGAAAGAAGCTGAAGCCGATGTAATAGATACTAAGAAAAATTCAAATCTAGCTATTATTCACTATGTAGAAGTAAAGAAGGGAAGCATAAGAGTTGGAGATGATGCAGGCTTAATCGTCGATGAAAAAACTAGAAAAGCCATCATGAAGAATCACTCTGCTACACATCTACTTCACAGAGCTTTGAGAAAAGTATTGGGAGAGCATGTCAATCAAGCCGGTTCCCTTGTGGATAGTAAAAAATTGAGATTCGATTTTTCTCATTATGAGGCCATAAGTAAAAAAGATTTGGCCGAGATAGAAAGACTTGTAAATGAAATGATCGAGAGAAATCTCAAGGTTACATTCAATGAGATGAGCCTTGGAGATGCCAATCAAATGGGTGCGATCGGTTTATTTGAAGATAAGTATAAGGATGTAGTAAGAGTTGTAGCTATGGGCGATGAGTCGATAGAGCTTTGTGGAGGAACTCATGTCTCGGATACAGCGGAGATTCAAATGTTAAAAATAGTATCTGAATCTGGAATAGCTGCCGGAGTCAGGAGAATAGAAGCTATAACCGGACATGCCGTTTACGAATACTTGAACAGTCTACAAGATAAAATCGATACGGTTTGCTCGAATTTGAAGACGAATAGCAATAATCTCGTACAGAGAAGCCATTCTATAGTAGAGGAATTAAAAAATAAAGATAAAGAGATTGAAAGAATCAAACTCAGCGTCGGCTCTTCTTCAATTGACGATATACTAGCAAAGGTGGAGCAAGTAGGAGATGTAAAATACCTGACATATCTGTTCAATGATATGGATATGGATACCTTGAGGAAGATGGGAGATCAACTTAGAGATAAGATAGGATCAGCAGTAGTCGTTTTGGCAAGTAAGAATGACGGCAAAGTAACATTTTTGACAACTGTATCCAAAGATCTCTTAAAACTTGGACTAAATGCAGGTAAGATCGTAAAAGAAACGGCTAAAATCACCGGAGGTAATGGCGGTGGTAGACCTGATTTTGCGACTGCAGGAGGAAAAGATCTCTCTAAAATTGACGAGGCTCTCAATAATGTTACGAAATTGATAAAAATGGGTATAGATAACTAGAGGAAGTATAAGATATAAGGAGGATAAAATGGCCGATAGATTTAACGAAACTATGAAATTTGAACCACCTAAAGAGAAATCTGTCATGATAACGGGTATAATAAAATCCGTATACGAAGCACTTGAAAAAAAGGGATACGATCCCAAAAATCAAATTATAGGGTA
Organism: Tissierellia bacterium; assembly: GCA_030537815.1. Lineage (GTDB taxonomy): Bacteria > Bacillota > Clostridia > Tissierellales > Peptoniphilaceae > Microaceticoccus. Next base: position 36,022 of record JAUNVF010000012.1, read on the forward strand.
TATTTTATCCGGGGATCCGACTTATATTACGAGTCATGACAATGCTAGGAATTTAATAAGACAAATAGATAGGGATGAATTGCTGGAAGAATTGCTAGATTGTTACTTAGAGACGAGAGTAAAATAAAGGAGATTCGGGAATAGTTTTCTATTCCCGAATTTATATGGATATGAAGAAAGAATTAGGATCATCGGGGATATATGTCTCGAAAATCTGCTTTGGATCCCTAACGATGACTCCCTTTCAAAGCAATCTATCAATTGAAGAGGGAGCTAATCTAATCGAATACGCATTTGAAAGGGGAATTAATTTTCTCGATACTGCGGAACTTTACGATAATTACGAATATATTAAGAGGGCATTAAAGTCGATAAAAAGAGATGAATATATAATTACAACAAAGTCTTATGCTTATGATAAAGCCACTGCTGAGAAAAGCCTTGAAAAAGCTCTGAGAGAATTAGGAACAAATTACATAGATATATTTTTATTACACGAGCAGGAAAGTGTCCATACTATAAGAGGGCATTATGAAGCGATAGAGTATTTTATAAGGCAAAAAGAAAAGGGATATATCAGAGCCATAGGCATCTCAACGCATAAAGTAGCAGGGGCAAAAGGCTTTAATAAATATCCCGAATTGGATATTTTGCATCCATTGATAAATTACAAAGGTCTTGGGATTTTAGATGGAAGCAGAGACGATATGATCGAGCAGATAAAAATAGCGAGCAAAAACAAAAAAGGTATTTATGCTATGAAAATTCTGGGTGGCGGTCATTTAATACCCGATGTTACCGAGGCCATTTCATTTATAAATAATCTAGACTGTATCGATTCGATTGCCATTGGAATGCAATCTAGAGAAGAAGTAGACTGCAATATATCTTTAGTCGAAAGGGGACTTTATCCTGAATACTTAGTTGACAGACTAAGAGAAAAGAAAAGAAAGCTGATAGTTGCTGATTACTGCACAGGCTGCTCAATATGTGTAAATAAATGTAGACTTGGAGGAATAGAAATTAAAAATGGACAAGCCTCCGCTACAGAAAAATGTATCTTATGTGGATATTGTGCAAATTACTGTCCCGACTTTTGTATTAAAGTTATATGATTAAATTGATGATTTAGCACCTAAAATAGATGATAATTAAAGAAGAGGTATTATGAGTAGAATTGCCGGTCTTGATATAGGGGAAAAGACAGTAGGTATAGCAATTAGCGATCCCATGCATTTAATTGCTCAGGGTTTAATGACATACCGAAGAAAAGACCTTGAAACTGATCTTTTAAATATAATTCAAATATTAAAGGAAAATGACGTAAATTTCATTGTTGTCGGATTGCCAAAGAATATGAACGATAGCCTAGGAGCTTCATCTCAGAGAGTCATGAATTTTGCCAATAGGCTCAGAGATAAATCGGGACTGGAAATATACTATCAAGATGAGAGATTAACCACAGTGTCTGCTAATCGAGTGCTGATAGAATCAAAAGTAAGGCGTGAAAAGAGGAAGAAGTATGTAGATAAGATAGCAGCTACATATATACTTCAAACATATTTGGATAGAGGTTCATATGGATAAAATAGAATTAATTAATGAGGCCGGAAATATCGAAGAATTTAGGATTATAGATACCTTCGGCATGGATGATAATGACTACGCAGTTCTTATGCCAATCAATGAAGTTAATACGATGACCTATATATTGCGAATTGAATATTCGCCCTCGGGTGATCTTATCTTAACGGGAATAGAAGACGATGAAGAATTCAATGATGCAATAGCAATATATGAAGAATTGAAAAAAGAAAAGTTACAATAAGACAAAAGAGGTGTATTATGGATTATCAATTAGCTAAAAAACTTATGAAAGAAGCCGGCTACAAGATAACCGGTCAGAGAAAATTGGTATTTGAAGTACTTGAAGAACATGATGATGAACATTTAACACCGGAAGAGATTCACAAATACGTATCAGAAAAAAACGATAATATAGGAATCGCTACAGTTTACAGGACATTGCTTCTCTTTGACAGATTGGGAATAGTGCAGAAATTAAATATCGATGATAGCGGTGCGCGATACGAGCTCGTAAACGAACTTGAAGAGCATCATCATCACCATTTAATTTGTATTAAATGTTCCGGTCTTCAGGAAGTAGAAGACGATCTATTGATTGAAGTTGAGGAAAAAATTCAAAAGAGTCACGATTTTAAAATAAAGAATCATGAATTAAAATTCTTCGGAGTCTGCAAGAACTGTAGAGACGATTAGAAGGAGATTTAATGGGAAAAAGGAACAAGGAAAAATTAAAAATCATTCCACTTGGCGGACTGGCTGAAATAGGAAAGAATATGACAGTCGTCGAGTACGGTAATGATATAATAATAGTGGATTGCGGGCTGACATTTCCCGATGAGGATATGCTCGGAATCGACATAGTTATACCGGATATAACATATCTGGAAAAAAATGTAAACAAGATAAGGGGAATAATCTTGACGCATGGTCATGAGGACCATATTGGAGCTGTGCCATATGTGCTTAAGAAACTCAATATACCGGTATACGGAACTAGACTTACTTTAGGTCTTTTAAAAAATAAATTTCAAGAACATAAGCTAAACCCGAATTGCTTAAAAGAAATTCAAGCGGGTCAAAGCGTTAGACTTGGAGTATTTAATGTAGAGCCTGTTCAGGCATCTCATTCCATACCCGACTCTGTATCATTTGCAATTAAAACTCCCGTTGGAACGATAATATTCACTGGGGATTTTAAAATAGATTATACACCAATCGACGGGGATCTCATGGATTTACCCAGATTGGCAGCACTCGGAGATGAGGGAGTACTCGCATTATTGGCAGACAGTACAAATATAGAGCGTGAAGGGTATAGTGTGAGCGAAAGGACAGTCGGCGAGACATTTAAAGATGTATTCGGTAGAGCCGAATCGAGACTCATAGTCGCTACATTCGCTTCAAATTTACACAGAGTTCAACAGGTAATAACAGCAGCCGAATACTATGGAAAGAAAGTTGCCATATCGGGAAGGTCAATGATAAATACGGTCGGGGTCGCATTAGACTTGGGATATCTAAATGTCAAAAAAGGAACCATAATCGACATCAATGAAATCAGAAAATATCCGGGCGACAAGATAGTAATCCTTACGACAGGAAGTCAAGGAGAGCCTATGTCCGCTCTTACGAGAATGGCGAATGGAGATCATAGAAAAGTTCAATTATCTCCTGAAGACACAGTACTGATATCTGCATCACCGATACCCGGAAATGAAAAAACAGTATTTAATGTTCTTAACAAATTGACGGAAATCGGCGTAAAGATAATATATCAGGCTTTAGCAGATGTCCATGTATCAGGTCATGCTTTTAAAGAAGAATTAAAACTGATTCACACTTTGGTCAGACCTAAATTCTTTATTCCCGTTCATGGTGAGCAGAGGCATTTAAAACTTCACGCCAAGCTCGCAATGGAACTTGGAATGGATGAAAAAAATATAAAACTTGGAAATAATGGAACAGTATTCGAATTAGACGAAAATTCAATCGCAGTTTCAGGTATTGCACCTGCTGGCAATGTGCTTGTAGATGGTCTTGGAGTTGGCGATGTCGGAAATGTGGTATTGAGAGATAGAAAACATCTTTCAGAAGATGGTCTCATAGCCGTTGTAATAACAATCAGCAAACAGGACAAGCATGTCGTTGCGGGACCCGATATAATCTCGAGAGGATTTGTATATGTAAAAGAATCCGGAGATTTGATGGACGATGCAAAAAATGTCGTAGAAAAGACATTGAAGAAATGCAGAAGCAAGAATATTTCCGATTGGGGAACTTTAAAATACAATATCAGAGATGATTTAAAATCATTTATTTATCATGAGATAAAGAGAAATCCGATGATTCTTCCTATAATAATGGAAGTTTAAGACAGGGAGGCTTTATGAATATATACGATAAAGCTCATGAGCTGGCTTCAGCGATTAAGACATCTGAAGAATTTAAAGAATTCAAGGATCTACACAAAGAAGTCATGGCAAATGAGAAGAATAAAGAAATGGTAGAAGATTTTAGAAAAAAAGTGATCGAATACCAAGTTCAAAATTATGGCAAAGAAGAGCAGGATCAAGAGGAATTAAATAAAATTCAGCAGCTCCAAAATGCATTGATGATGAACCAGGATATAGCTAAATACATGATGGCAGAGATGAGATTTTCTCAGATATACGACGATATAAATAAAATCCTCATCGAAGCTATAAAAGTTGATTGAGATGACGGGAATATCAAAAGATTATATAACAGGTTATTTAAGGGGTCTTTATGAAAATAATGACCCTTTTTTAACTGAACTCAGAAGATATGCAGAAGAAAATGAAATACCGATAATAGAAAGAGAGTCCCTTGCTGTTCTCGAGCTGATGGTCGCCATGAAAAAACCTAAAGAAATACTTGAAATAGGCACTGCTATAGGTTATTCTACTATAGCGATGGCAAAATCATTCGACAAGAGCATTATAAGGACTATAGACATAGATGAAGAAAATCTGAGTATCGCAATCAGAAATATAAAAAAAGCCGGATTGGAAGATAGAGTTAAATTCTCATGGGGAGATGCCGGAGATATTTTAGATGAGCTTGAAGGTAAATATGATTTAGTTTTTATCGATGCTGCAAAAAGCCATTATCGTCATTACTTTGAAGCTTGTTTAAAAATCACTAATGAAGATGCCGTCATAATTTCCGATAATGTACTTTTTAAAGGACTAATCGCAAATGACGATTTAGTAAATAGAAGAGCCAGAACTCTAGTAAGACATATGAGGGATTATTTAGAGTTTTTAACCCATTCAGACGATTTTAAAACGGCCGTCCTCCCTGTTGGCGATGGTATAGCGATAACTCAATTAGGTTTTAAAAAGGAGTAAATATTGAAAAAAGTAGAACTACTCGCACCTGCAGGCGATATAACTAAATTAAAAGCTGCAATAGAGTATGGAGCAGATGCAGTATATCTCGCCGGAAAAAATTTTGGATTGAGAACTGCGTCTAAGAATTTTAATTCTGACCAACTCGAAGAAGCTGTAAGATATTGTCATGACAGGGGCAAGAATCTTTATATAACGATGAATATCATACCGCATAATTCAGATTTTAAGGGGATAGAAGAATATGTCAAAGAGCTTGAAGCTATAGGAGTAGATGCAGTCATAGTATCCGACGCCGGCATGATATCAGTAATCAGGAAAATAAGCTCGACGCTTCCGATCCACTTAAGTACCCAAGCCAGCGTGACGAATTACGAAACCGTTAATTTTTGGTATGATTTTGGAATAAGAAGAGTAATTCTAGCGAGGGAATTATCCTTAGAGGAAATAAAACAGATCAAAGAAAATACAGAAGAAGATATGCAGATCGAGATATTCGTTCACGGAGCAATGTGCATATCATATTCAGGCAGATGTCTGCTAAGCAATTATATGATAGGAAGAGATGCAAATCTTGGAGACTGCGCACATGCATGCAGATGGAAATACAATCTCGTCGAAGAAAAAAGACCCGGAGAGTATTACCCCATCATGGAAGACGAAAACGGGGCATTTATATTGAATTCAAAAGATCTATGTTTGCTCGGAGACTTGGATAAAGTATTAGAAACCGGAGTCGACAGCCTCAAAATCGAAGGCAGAGTCAAGAGTCAGTATTATGTGGCAACAGTAGTCAGAAGCTATAGAATGGCTATCGACGCATATTATGAAGGTAGATTCGATCAAGAATTAGCGGATAAGCTAATAACAGAAATCAGAAAAGCATCGCATAGAGATTTTACGACGGCATTCGCATTTCAAAAGCCGGACGACAAAGCTCAAATCTACGGCTCATCATCATATATAAGGGGATACGACTTCGTCGGACTTGTATTAGATTACGACAAAGAAACTAAAATCGCAACCATAGAACAGAGAAATAAAATAAATATCGGCGATGAAGTTGAAATATTTGGACCCGGAGTAGATTATTTCGAATATAAAATCGAAGAGATGACCGATGAAAAGGGAAATCCTATCGAAACAGCCCCACATGCTCAACAGATAATAAAGATGAAGATAGACAGGGAAATAGCACCATGGTATATGCTTAGAAAAGCTATTTAAGATAAAATATTGTACAAATCTATAAATCTGTGTTATACTATTTTAGTATGTAAAACGGGTGTTCCTCTGCCATAAATTTGGGCATGAACATTGTAAGAAAAGGAGGGTTTTTACAGATGGATATAATCAAACAAATCGAAGATGAACAGCTTAGAGAAGACGAATTGAAATTCAATGTCGGAGATACAGTTAGAGTTCACTATAGAATTAAAGAAGGAACTAGAGAGAGAATTCAAATATTTGAAGGAACTGTAATCAAAAAGCAGGGAACAAATTCAAGAGCTACATTTACAGTTAGAAGATTATCTTATGGCGTCGGTGTAGAGAGGACTTTTCCAATCCACTCACCAAGAATCGAAAAGCTTGAAGTCATCAGACGCGGTAGAGTTAGAAGAGCTAAGCTATTCTACTTAAGAGATAGACAAGGAAAAGCTGCTAAAGTTAAAGAAAAGAAAGCATATTAATACGCCGAAAATAGCTTAAATTCTGAATAGTTTATAAGAGCGATCTATAGACGAATTTAGAAATAAGGCGGATTTTACGAAAACAATGATAAGAAAAGGCTGCTGGAGAATGAGTTCTCATTTTCAGGCAGCCTTTTTATTGGAGGAAATATGAATATAAACTGGTATCCGGGACATATGAAAGTCGCCGTAGACAAACTCAAACAATCGCTCAAACTCGTCGACATAGTCGCAGAAGTAATAGATGCGAGAATACCTTTGAGCAGCAGAAACCCTGTTTTAGACGATATACTCGAAAATAAAGCGAGGATATTGATTTTAAATAAGGCTGACCTTTCAGATCCAAATCAAAATGAAAAATGGAAGAGACATTATGAACAGATGGACATGGGAGTCATGATAGTCGATGCTCTAAACAACAAAGACTTAAAATCACTCAGGAAGACATGTGAAAAAGAATTGGTTGAGAAAAGAGAAAGAGATAAAAAGAGAAATATATTTGACGACACGATAAGGATGATGATAGTCGGGATTCCAAATGTTGGAAAATCAACCATAATAAACCAAATTGCCGGAAGAAGCGGTGCGAGAGTTGGAAATAAGCCGGGCGTTACAAAGGCGAACCAATGGATAAAATCAGAAAATAAAATACAACTTCTAGACACGCCGGGCGTTTTATGGCCCAAATTCGAAGACCCGGAAGTCGGACTAAATCTCGCATTTACAGGGGCGATAACAGATAATATTCTCGATACAGAAAACTTAGCGCTAAAACTGATAGGCAGATTGAGATATTATGAAAAAAACCTAAAAGAAAGATATAAAATAGACTATGATGTCGAAAATACCGATCTTGAGATAATGCAAATGATCGCTGAAAAAAGAGGTGCGATACTAAAAGGTGGAGTAATAGATTACTTCAAGATTTCAAATACAATCCTAAGTGAATTTAGAAAAGGTAAAATCGGAAGAATAACACTGGAGAGAATATAATGGAATACTGCATTGAGAGTGAATACAGACAAGAGTATATATGCGGCATAGACGAAGTAGGAAGAGGATGTCTTGCAGGACCCGTAGTCGCAGCTGCAGTCATAATGCCGAAAGAATATCTCGAAGAAATCGACGATTCGAAAAAACTTTCAAAAAAGAAAAGAGAAAAAATGGATACCTATATTAGAGAAAATGCAATAGCTTTCGGAATTGCTGAAATTGATGTAGAAACCATAGACAAAATAAATATAAAACAGGCATCCAGACTTGCCATGAAAAAGGCAGTAGAAGAAATGGTAAGAAAATACGAAATTGAACCAGAGATCCTGCTGATCGACTCTGAAAATATAGAAACAGACTACGAACAGGTTTCAATTATAAGAGGCGACTCTTTGAGCTATAATATAGCCTGCGCATCAATACTTGCAAAAGTTTATAGGGACTCATTATTTGTCGAATATGAAGAAAGATACCCAGGGTATTCATTTATAACAAATATGGGCTATGGAACCGCAGCACATATTGATGGAATAAAGAAAAACGGAGTTCTTCCCATACATAGAAAGAGCTTTATGGGAAAAATACTCAAGAGGATAAAAGATGAGTCTTAATAAAGGCAGAATCGGAGAAGATATGGCAGCAGAATATATCGAGAAAATCGGAATGAAGATTATCGATAGGAATTTTAGACTTCCAATCGGAGAAATAGACATCATCGCAATGGATGGTGATATCATAGCATTTATAGAAGTAAAATCGAGAAAAACAGATAAATACGGTACGCCATCAGAATTTGTCGATCTTAAAAAGCAGAAGAGAATCTTGAATACAGCTGAAATCTACATGAAAAATAATTCTCTTACAGAATTACAACCAAGATTTGATATTTGCGAAATCTACAGCGGTAAGTCAGAAATCAACTATATAGAAAATGCCTTTCCAAAATAAGCTGCGATTTAATCGCAGCTTTTTAATTGCAACTCTGAAATAGCTTTTCAATTTGATAAAGAAATTGCCTACTGAGATTATATTTGATATGATATTAGTCGATATAGGGGAGAGATATGATAAAAATAGCCGTAGTTGAAGATGAAAAATCGATTTTGGAAAAAATTAAATTTCTTATAGATAAAAATATAAAAAATATCAAAAATATCGAAGTGGAATATTTTGACTATATTCCAAAAATAAATAAAGAAAGAAAATACGATATATATTTGCTCGATATTCAAGTCGGAAATGAAAACTCCATCGATTTGGCAAAGAAAATAAGAGAATATGATTTTAATTCAATCATCATATTTATTACATCATTTAATCAATATGTAACGGAATCATATGATATAGGGGCATTTCACTATTTGGTAAAACCTATTAATGAAGAAAAATTTGATAAAATTCTAAGCAAAGCTATAACAAAAGTGCGTGATAAAGGAAAGATAATCACAATTCCCGACAAAGGATTTGCTTCCGAGGTAAATACAAAAGATATAATCTATATCGACATGATTGGCGGAGAAACAAAAGTATATCTTTTAAATGGAAATATTTTAAGCTCAAAAATCGGAATAAAAAAAGCATTAAATATATTAAATGATGACTATTTTATAAAAATCAGCAAATCTACAGTAATAAATTTCAGATATTTTAAATCAGTAGATTTTAAAGCGAAAAAGATTTTTTTAAAAACAGGCGAAGAATTATATCCCAGTAAAAGAGAATTTACAAGATTTACAGATATTTTAAAAATTTTGACAGTGGAGGATTATAATTGGTAAATTTCGTATTCCATACAATTAATAATTTAGTCGAATTTTATCTTGCGTATATCTATTTTTCAATATTTTTAAGAAAAAGAAAAGTCAATTATAAGATATCTTCTGTAATCCTTATAATATTATATATAATATATTCTTTTGTAAATATATATTTTAATAATCCCTATTTTAATTTAATAACGGCTATAGCCGTTCATGTATTATTTCAAATTATATTATTTGATGGTGAAATTAAGTGGAGAATTATTTCTCTACTATCATATATTGCTTTAAATATAGCATTAGATCTACTTATGACAATTCTGTTTAGTTACTTTACTACAGATGAATTAAATATAATTATTTTATTGATTTTAAATTTTATAAAAACAGCAATTATATTATTTGTTAAAAGAATTTTGTACAATACAAATAAAAGAACAGATATTAAAATTATAATTGTTTTTAGTATTTATTGCATATTTTTAGCTATGTATGGAGTTTTTAGAGGTTATAGTTTTTATGGTAACTTTGATTATTCAAGAGATATTGTAATTGCACTTGTTTTTATAATTAGCATAATGATATTTTATTATATACTTGGCATTATCGATAAAAAGCTTGATTTTGAAAATAGAGTCAAATATCTTGAAATAAATAAAGATAAAGATTTATATTTAAAGCAATTAGAAGAATATGAAAAGCATTTAAGTGAACTAAAACATAATCTAAAAAATAGAAATATAGCCCTTTTAAACTATACTGAAGAGGAAAGACTAAAAAAGATTAAAGAATTTGTAGATATAGTAGATGATCCTCAAAAATCTATTTTTACTAAAAATAAATTGATACAAAATCTTATCCATATAAAAATAAAAGATTTATTTATTGCAAAAGAAAATTTAAATATAAATATAAATATCCCCGAAGAATTAGATATGGATAAAGAAGATTTATCCACTATTTTAGGAAATTTAATCGACAATTCAATCGAAGCTGTAAATGCCTTAGAATATGATGACAGGAAGATTCTTATAGATATGGAATATAAAAATAATATTTTAATAATCTGTATAGAAAACTCAAAATAGAAAGAGCGAAAGAAAAAGAGGATATGGTCTTAAAAGTATAAGGAAAATCCTTAAAAAATATAATGGAGATTTAAAGATTTCTAAAAATAAAAGATTTAAAGCCATAGTCTTAATTCCTATTTAGTTTAAATCAGACAGCATTGCAAGAAAGCAAAGCTGTCTTTTATATTTAAAATCAGATAAATTAATTAGTCAAAATAAAGACTACATAATTTACTAAAACCCCGAAAAAATCCCTTTAATCGATTATATCAAACGATTAATCAGAATAAATTTTTTCGGGATTTTTTATGCTATAATTTGGTTAAGAATAAGAAATTACTCATTAAAATTAAATATAGAAGGCGAATATTATGACTAAATTAAAAATTTTGTTAATATCTATCATTATTAATTTTGGATTAAAATTAGGATATATACTAGGGGTCAAAGGTTGTTGGGGAACTACCTATCGTGAAGAATTAGATTCAGAAGAAAGAGATAAATTATTACAGTTAATAAGAGAAGATAAATTAGATGATTAGAAGATATTTATATAAATTTGAAACTAAATCAAAAGTTGATTTAGCATTGTACGGATTGAGAAATGGTTTTCATCAGATTATAGTTTTTTGCTTATTATTGTTTTTAGGAAATAATATATTTAAATTTAGATATTCATTTTTGGTTCTAATACTTATGTATTTTCTACAAATAAGACTTGGCAAATACCATTGCAAGACCAGATTTAGATGTTTTATATTTACATTATTTGTTTTTATATTAAATAATGTTATAGGGGAGAATATTTATAATTTATTAGATATAAGCAAAATTATCTATATTTCATTAATGCTATTTATGTTTTTTGTATATAAATTTAAAGTTTTTAAATTATCAATATTTATTTTCCTGATATATATAATATTAAACAACTATTGTAAGGCTTTAATATTTTCTTCTCTGCTTACTTTTATTATGGTTGAAATATTTTTTAAATGCAGAGTTGAAAATAATACTATAGAGCATGCTCAATATTAGAAAAGGAGGAGGTTCTCGCAGATATTTACGGATTAAGTTACAAAAAGGAGTATATGTTCTCCAAAATCAACACAAATAATAAAGAGGAGTAATAAAATGAAAAACTACAAGAAAATATTTGCTGCAATTTTGTTGACATCAATTATAGTTTTCAATGGATTTACTGCATATGCTTACCCTAGATTTTATTTTATACTTCGTGCAGGTGAAACGAAATCTTCTGCTTCAGAAAAAAAGGTAGATAATCTAACAGGATTAGTTGATTTAAGATCAAATAATTTCATAAGTGGAGAGGCTGCAAATTTTAGAATACGTACAGCAACCGGAGCTTATGCTACTGAGTATAGAACTTTATATGGAAATGCAAGAGTTGATTTAGCTTATCTTTCAGGAATGGGAGTGTATGGAAATTATTACAGACTATATTCCAATCCTGAAGTAATAAGGATATCTCCACTTCGAGTTTCTGGCGAGTGGATGCCGTAAAAAGTTTAACAAGAGATAAATATTTCAACCAATAAAATAATAGACATGCCCGGGCATGTCTATTTATTAATGGAGGATAAAATGAAAAGAAAAATATTAATCTGTCTTATAATTACTTTCTTTTTAACATCTTGTTTTCCTGAGGAAATGAATAAAGAAAATAATGAAATTCCGAAAAAGACGGATTCTCAAAATAATT
>JAUNVF010000013.1 GCA_030537815.1 Tissierellia bacterium
AAATGTCGAAAAAGCGGTTGGGTCAAATATTTTATAAAGGAGAGGGCTTATATTGAAAGTTGGAAAAATAATTAAAGTCTCTGGTCCGCTCGTAGTAGCAGAGGGGATGGAAGAGGCCAACGTCTACGACGTAGTAGAAGTCTCAGAGAATAAGCTCATCGGTGAAATTATAGAAATGAGAGGCGACAGAGCCTCCATCCAGGTATATGAAGAAACTACCGGCATTGGGCCCGGTGAAGTCGTTTATACTACAGGTTCTCCATTGTCGATTGAACTTGGTCCTGGTCTAATTGAAGAGATGTTTGACGGAATTCAAAGACCTCTTGATGAGTTGAGAAAAGCAGCCGGCGATTTCCTAGTGAGGGGAATAGAAGTACCGAGATTGAGCAGGAAAAAGAAATGGAAATTTGAACCTGTTAAAAAAGTCGGCGATGAAGTATTGCCGGGTGATATTATCGGAGAAGTACAGGAGAATGTAGTTGTAAAACATATGATAATGGTTCCGCACGGCGTTTCCGGCAAAATTACAGATATCAAATCCGGTGAGTACACTGTCGATGAAGATGTCGCTACGATTAAAGGCGATGACGGAGAATATAAAGTTAAGATGATGCAAAAATGGCCTGTAAGACAAGGTAGACCGTATAAGAGAAAATTAGACCCGGATATACCATTGGTTACAGGACAGAGGATAATAGATACATTCTTCCCAGTAGCAAAAGGTGGAACTGCAGCTATTCCCGGACCTTTTGGATCAGGAAAGACAGTAGTTCAGCATCAGCTTGCTAAATGGGCAGATGCAGATATAGTAGTTTATGTAGGTTGCGGTGAGCGTGGTAATGAGATGACCGACGTTTTGATGGAGTTCCCTGAACTTATTGACCCGCAAACCGGCGAGTCTCTAATGAAGAGAACTGTATTGATAGCGAATACATCAAATATGCCTGTTGCCGCTCGTGAGGCATCAATATATACTGGAATAACAATTGCAGAATACTTTAGAGATATGGGCTATTCTGTCGCATTGATGGCTGACTCTACATCGAGATGGGCCGAGGCGCTTAGAGAGATGTCAGGTCGACTTGAGGAGATGCCCGGTGACGAAGGTTATCCGGCATACCTAGCTTCTCGTGTAGCTGACTTCTATGAGAGAGCTGGTAAGGTATTGGCATGTGGAACAGATGACAGAGAGGGAGCGCTTACAGCCATAGGTGCAGTATCGCCACCGGGTGGAGATATATCTGAACCGGTTTCTCAGGCTACACTTAGAATAGTAAAAGTATTCTGGGGCCTTGATTATGCATTATCGTATGCGAGACATTTCCCTGCTATCAACTGGTTAAACTCTTATTCGCTATACCAAACTAAGATGGACGAATTCTTTGATAAGAATATAGATGGAAGTTTTTCCAAGAATAGAATCAAGGCCATGGCACTATTATCAGAGGAGTCAGGCTTACAAGAAATAGTCAGACTGGTAGGTAGAGATGCACTTTCAGAAGAAGACCAATTAAAGCTCGAGATTGCAAAATCTATAAGAGAGGACTTTTTACAGCAAAATGCTTTCCACGAAACTGACACATATTGTTCACTGGAAAAACAAAATAAGATGATACAACTTATTCTGGAATTTGGAGATCAGGCAAAAATGGCTCTAGATAAGGGAGTATATTTAAAAGAGATTTTAGACTTACCTGTCAGAGAAAAGATTACGAGAGTTAAAAATGTGCATGAAGACAGTCTAAATGAGATTGATGATATAGTTGCACAGCTTGAATCCGAAGTAAAAGACTTGATAGATAAGGGAGGTATCCCAGATGCTTAAAGATTATAGAAGCATAACCGAAATAGTTGGACCTCTTATGGTAGTTGAAGGGGTAGAAGGAATTAAATACGAAGAACTGGTTGAAGTTAGAATGCAGACCGGTGAAAAGAGAAGAGGTAGAGTTCTTGAGATAAATGAAGATAAAGCCATGATTCAGTTATTTGAAGGATCATCAGGAATAAACCTCAGAGATACTTCGGTTAGATTTCTAGGAAAACCTCTAGAATTAGGAGTTTCGGCGGATATGATCGGTAGAGTATTCGACGGTTTGGGAACTCCGATAGACGATGGCCCTGCGATAATACCTGAAAAGAGACTCGATATAAATGGAGCGCCTATAAATCCCGCTTCAAGAGATTATCCTGAGGAATTTATCCAGACGGGAATCTCCTGTATAGACGGTTTAAATACCCTCGTAAGAGGTCAAAAATTACCTATATTCTCGGGTTCAGGCCTTCCACATAATAATGTTGCAGCTCAAATCGCTAGACAGGCAAGAGTACTCGGGGAAGGTGAAAAATTTGCCGTAGTATTCGCAGCCATGGGTATTACATTTGAGGAAGCTCAATTCTTTATAGATGACTTTACAAAGACAGGAGCTATAGATAGAGCTGTATTATTTATGAATCTTGCTGATGACCCTGCGATTGAGAGGATTGCAACTCCGAGAATGGCGCTTACTTGTGCTGAATACTTGGCATTTGAGCAGGATATGCATGTCCTTATAATTTTGACTGACTTGACAAATTATGCAGAGGCATTGAGAGAGGTTTCAGCAGCGAGAAAAGAAGTTCCCGGTAGAAGAGGATATCCCGGTTATCTATATACTGACTTAGCTTCACTATATGAAAGAGCGGGAAGAATCAAAGGAAGAAAAGGATCTATAACTCAGATACCTATTCTTACCATGCCGGAGGATGATATAACTCACCCGATTCCAGACCTTACAGGATATATAACTGAGGGACAGATAATCCTATCCAGAGAGCTGTATAAGAGGGGAATCGAACCTCCTATAAATATAGTTCCGTCCCTATCAAGATTGAAGGATAAAGGTATCGGTGACGGTAAAACCAGAGAAGATCATGCCGACACGATGAACCAGATCTACGCCGGCTATACATCGGGTATACAAGCGAGAGAATTAGCAGTAATACTCGGGGATTCAGCATTGTCAGATGCCGACAAAGCTTTTGCAAAATTCGCTACGGCATTCGACGAGGAATATGTAGATCAAGGTTACTATACCAATAGAACTATATATGATACATTGGATCTTGGATGGAAATTACTTGAAATCATTCCTAGAACAGAACTCAAGAGAATTAGGGATGAATATATTGAGAAATATATGGATAATAAAGCTTAAAGGAGCTGATTAAATGGCGAAGCTCAATGTCAATCCCACGAGGATGCAAATGACCCTGCTTAAAAACAGGCTCAAGACATCGGTTCGTGGACACAAGCTCCTAAAGGACAAGCAAGACGAACTCATGAGAAGATTTATAGAGATGATAAGACATAATAAAAATCTACGTGAGGATGTCGAAAAGGAGCTGGGAGATTCATTTAAAGATTTTCTCTTAGCCAGTGCCGTAATGAGTCCTGAAATGCTTGAAGAAGCCGTATCTTTCCCAAAGCAGAATTTAACTGTCGATATTAAAAAGAAAAATGTTATGAGCGTCAATATACCGGTCATGACATTTGACAAAGGTGACAGTGAAGAGAGCAATATATATCCATACGGATATGCCCATACTTCAGCAGAATTGGACGATGCAATTTTTAAACTCAATGAAATCATGGATAAATTGCTTGAACTTGCAGAAGTTGAAAAAGCATGTCAACTTATGGCAGATGAAATTGAGAAGACAAGGCGTCGTGTAAATGCATTGGAGTATAGGACTATACCTGATTTGGAAGAAACTATTAAATATATCAGAATGAAGCTCGATGAAAATGAAAGAGCGACCATCACAAGACTCATGAAGGTTAAAGATATAATAGCTAAAGAGAATTAAATAATCCGTTTAAGCGGATTCCAATATAGAAAAGACAGAAATGAGATTCTCATCTCTGTCTTTTTTGTTTCCAGCTAAAAAAAATCCACGATAGCATTAAAGGTCGACATTAGAAATGGATAAGAGCTCGAGAAGCCTTAATTATTAATTTCAAGACAAGATAGTTTTTAATTTTTATATTAAAATTAAGAAATTATAATTTACATAAAGATAATTTATTAAGATATAAGTTCAATAACTTTTTCTTATTGGAGATATATTGATAAAGATGATAATATCAATATTGAATGGTAATCTATTTATAGGATATAAAATCTTTTTGATTAAAGATTTATTTAGTTATTTTTAATTTGATTGTATTTTAAATCTCATTAGAAAGAGCTAATATTGGTTTTATATCGGCTATAAATTCATTGATCATTCCAGAATATTAATTATATACTTATGACAATATTATTGTCATGATTTACTCTAGTATAGAATTTAATATTTTATTTAAAAATAGGAGGGAAAAATGAAAAATAAGATTTTTAAAATTCTAACATTGATTTTCGTAGTATCATCGTTTATGATGGCTTGTTCAGGGGGAAAATCAGGAGATGCTACAGAGACTGCTGATGGATTTAAGGAAATGAAAGGTGAAGAACTTGAAAGCCTAAATGAAGGCAAGGAAAAAGATTCAATATTGATTATAGATGTACGTCCGGAAGAAGAGTATTTAGCGGGGAATATTCCGAATTCTATAAATATATTATCAGATGATATCGATAAGAATATAGAAAAGATAAAAGACTATAAGGAGAATAAAATCATAGTTTATTGCAATACCGGAAATAGATCTGCCAAGGCGGCTAAGGTATTGGTCGATAATGGATTTAAGGATGTTTACAATGCACAAGGGGTTAAGGAGTATGAATATAAACTCGTAAATTATACTGATATACTAGCTTCTGATTTATTGGATATGATGAATGAGGATGGAATAGTCTTGGTTGATTACAGACCAAAAGATTTATATGATAAGGGGCATATCAAAGGAGCTATAAATATCGAATTAGATGAAATAACAGATAATTTAGATAAATTACCTAAAGATGCTAAGATATTATTGTATTGCAATACGGGTACAAAGAGTGCTTTAGCTGCTGATGAATTAACAAAATTAGGATATGAAAATGTATTTAATTCAATTGAAGGAGTTAAAGAATACGATTTTGATTTAGTTAAATAAGAATCTGAATTGATATTTACCATTATTTAGATTAAATAAAATTGTAAAATCAAATTGCAGCAATAGGCTGACGAGAAAGGTCCGGTGACGATTTGAAAATAAAAAAGAAAACCCTAGTTAAACTAGTGGTTTTATTAGCGGTCATAGCCTCTTTTCTATTTATACCGCAATTAAATACAGGTTTAAAAAATATGGTCGGCTCCTTTAAATCGGTGGAATCGGTAAGAAATTATATACAATCTTTTGGAGCATGGGCTGTAGCAATTTCATTTCTAATGATGATATTGCAGTCGATTGCCGCTCCAATCCCTGCATTCTTTATCACATTCGCAAATGCAGTTGTATGGGGATGGTGGAGAGGGGCGATCCTCTCGTGGACATCGGCTATGGCTGGTGCGGCTATCTGCTTTATGATATCAAGGGTATACGGACGCAGTGCTGCCGAGAAATTTGCAACGAAGATGGCGATTGAAGATGTGGATATTTTCTTTAAAAAATACGGGAAAAATGCAATTTTAGTTGCGAGACTACTTCCTTTTGTACCTTTTGACCCGATAAGCTATGCTGCCGGACTCACTGCAATGACATTTAGGGATTTCTTTATAGCTACCGGATTGGGGCAGATTCCCGCGACCATAGTATATTCTTATGCTGCAGCTAAGTCTTCAAATCCATCGACATTTGTAAAGGGACTTTTAATATTATTCGGCATATCTGCATTAGTTTATACAGTAAAGAAAATATGGACTGAGAAAAATAAAGCGGAAATCGAGGGTGTTAATATAGAATGAAAAGAGAAAAGTTCAGCATCGGAAGCGAAGATCTAATTGAAAGGGTAGAAAGAGAATATCAAAAATGTATTGGATGTAAATTATGTACAAAAGGCTGCCCGATGCTCGATATCTTTTCAGATAATCCCAAAAATCTACTGAGGGATTTAAATGACGAGGGGGAATTTGATATTGATTTGCCCTATTCATGCATGATCTGTGGATATTGTCAGGAAGTTTGTCCAGCAGATATTAGTTTCAGGGATTTATTTTACAGATTTAGGCAGATCACAGTAGAACAAAATGGAGGTGATCTTCCATCTCATCTTGGAACTAAGAATGTTGATTTACATCAGTATTTTAGTTTCTCCAAGATTTTTACTGATGATATAAAGGGATATGGTGAGACCATATTCTTTCCCGGATGTTCTCTTATGTCTTATGATCCCGATATGGTGATTGAAATATATAGATATTTAAGCGATAATATTGAAATTGGTTTTTGCAATAAATGTTGTGGCAAACCAACGGATTTCTTAGGTAAAAAAGATAAATTTAATTTATATCTTTCGGAATTGAAAGAGGAATTCAAGAGGAAAAATGTAAAGAAAATAATTACTGGTTGCCAAAATTGCTATATGAGTTTTGTGAGAAATATACCGGATATGGAAATTGTATCGGTATACGAGGAACTCGACAGGATTGGGATTCCGCAGCATGCAAAGAAAAAATACTCTAAATTAAATATGGAAGTTACAGTTCATGACCCATGCCCTACAAGATCATTTCCGCAAATACATGACAGTATTAGAAATTTACTCAAAGATCTAGGAATAAAAACGAATGATATGAAATATACTAGAAATAAAACTCTTTGTTGTGGCATGGGTGGTATGATTTCTAAGACCTCTCCTGCTATCAGTGAATCTCATAGGAAAAGAGTTGCCGGCGAGGTTGAGGACGAGATTGTAGTTTCTTATTGTCAGCAATGTGTATCTGCTATGAGAGCTTCAAAAAAAGATTCGATACATATACTCGATATGATATTTACTGAAAATTATGAAGACAGATTTAAGAGAAAAGTCGGTTTGTTACAGTCTTGGAATAATAGATTAAAGATAAGAAAAATATTTAAGGAGATAGAAGATGAATAAAAAAGGGATTCTAAAGAAAATCCTATTAATGATCGCCATAATATCCTTATCTGTATTTGTATATATTAAATTTGATTTCAAAAATCTAAGTCCTTCAATATTTAGCGATAAGATTAGATCCATGGGCAAATTATCGGCTGTTTTTTATATCATAATCTTGACATTATTGCCTCTGCTCTTATTCCCAGATTCTGTACTCGTTATAGCTGGTGGAATGGTTTTTGGATTAAAATGGGGAAGTATATTGACTTCTATTGGCTCTCTAATAGGGGCATTAATCGCCTATTATATAGCTAAATACTTGGGAAGAGATGCCGTCGAGAAATTTATAAAAAAAGATCCTGTAATGATCAAATCTGGGAAATCCGGATTCATATTAATATTAATTTTAAGACTTATTCCTTTATTTCCTTTTAAATTAGTTAGCTATAGTGCGGGTCTTGCTGAGGTCGACATAAAGGAATTCTCTCTCGCCACATTTATAGGTTCAATGCCGGGCATTTTAGTTTATGTGAATCTGGGAGATAAATCAAATAATATTGGCAGCAGTGAATTTTATATGGCAATCTTAATTTTAGTTCTGATGACTGCATTATTTTATATATTTAAGAAATGGTATGACAAAAAAATGCCTGAAAAATTCTCAAAACCGGAGGAAATATGATTTCTATAATAATTCCGGTATTAAATGAAGAAAAGACGATAGAAAAAAGCCTGAAAAATATCAAGGAAATAGAGGGAGATTATGAAATAATAGTTAGCGATGGAGGTAGCAAAGACAGGACTGTAGAAATCGCTGAGAGATATGCTAAAGTTATAATATCGAAACCCGGACGAGCAATTCAAATGAATTCGGCAGCTAAGATAGCGAAGGGTAGTGTATTATGGTTTGTTCACAGCGACTCAAAGGTAGAAAAAGACAGTTTATCGGCTATAAAATATGCGGTGGATAGCGGATTTCATGCCGGCTGTTTTTCTCTTTATTTTTACGACCACGACGATAAACTTTTAAAATTTATAGCTAAGACATCTAATTATCGGGCAAAGTATTTGAAATTGATTTTTGGAGATCAGGGCCTTTTTATCAGAAATGATTATTTCAGAGAATTGAATGGCTATAAAGAAATTCCGATTATGGAAGATTGGGATATTTCAAAAAGGATTTACGAAAATGGGAATGTGATAGTCTTAGATAAAAAAATAGGAACCTCAGCAAGGAGGTTCAAAAAAGGTGGAGTCTTAAAAACTCTATTAAAAATGCATAAGATAAAATTTCAATATATCATGGGGAAATCTCCTCAAGATATAGCTAAAATTTATAGAGAGGTAAGATGATGAATGCTCTCATTATATTTACAAAAATTCCGATAGAGGGATTTGTTAAAACCAGATTAATAGAATCGATAGGAGAAGCTAGAGCTAGAGATTTGGCAGAGGCGATGTTAAAAGATTTATTGAGGAGATTTGAGTCTGATATAGATTACGATATTTTGCTATTTTATACTCCAGAAGACAAATTGTATATGATTGAGGAGTATATCTCCGAATACAAGGCCTTTCCACAGATAGATGGAGATCTTGGGTCCAGGATGTACTATGCCATGAAAATGGCTTTTGAAATGGGATATGAAAAGGTGACTCTGATAGGATCGGATATTCCGGAGCTTGGCAGGAGACAGGTTGAAGATTCGATGTCAAAATTAGATAAATCCGATATAGTTTTTGGCCCTTCAGCCGATGGTGGATATTATTTAATCGCTCTAAAAGAAGCAAATTTGAGTCGGGATATATTTAAAATATCGATAGTATGGGGAAGTGGTAGAGTATTAGACCAAAGCAAAAAGATTGCTAAATCTAATGAGCTTAAAATAGATTTGGTAGATGAATTGACTGATTTTGACAGGGAAGAAGACCTTGATAAAATAAAAGATTTTGATAATATTGGCGAAAATACAAAAAAGATTATCGTTGAATTATTTGAAAAAGATTGGAGTGCTGCAAAATAATTATTATGCAGGCACTCTTTTTTTATAGAAAGTCTAGAGCTTTCAAATAGTCTATGCCCTTTTTGGGAGACGGTAGATTCAGTTTCTTACCCGAGGAATCTGCCTTTAAATACCCTCCCTTTAAATTTTCTTCGCTTATATCGTATCTATCGATATGATCTTCAAATAAATCGGGTCGATACAGATATAGGGCTGCTATCAAATCCCAAAGGACGACACCAGAAAATTCGTATTTATCTGAAAAGAAATCCAGCCATCTCTTTATTGGAGATTTGAGGATTGGATATTTAGAAAATTTGAGCTTACTTATGATATCGTAAGAGCAGACATTATCTATGCAATTATTTCCTGTTATTATATTTGGTATTTTAAATTTATTTATTACTTTATATGCGGATTTACAATCTATTGAGAAATTTAATTCATCCATTTTCTTTCCGCCAAAAAATAGTGGTGAGCTTATCCCTCCCATTGCAGTAAATGATTTTACTGAATTTTCAATGCCGGGATCTATGTCGACTAAGATCTTGAAATTTCTCAAAGCTCCGAGAGCGAGAATTTCTACTTCGCCAGGATTATCTTTAATATAATCTCTTATATTTTCAGCCGCAATTTTACAATTATCATTTTGTGAGGCTCCTCTGTAGACCGGAATATCAATTCCTAAATCTTTGAAGCATTGGAGAGTAGAATTATAAATTTCATCCTGATTTGAATTGCCAAAAGTAGTCGTCACAAATGGAATTTCAATATCTTCTTTTTCATATAGATATAAAAATGCTATCAAATCATCTATATCTCTTCCTTCTATCGTAAAAGTATTATCAAAATCTACTATTATCTTTCTCATAAAATTCTCCATTCTGTTCCAAGAGGGCCGATTAGCGAATATCTAAATTCCTCATCCATATAGATATCAAGTTTTTCTTTGGTATCGGGATTTAGTATTTCTTTATCCGAATTTTTGTATGCAATATAAGCATAGGCACACCAAGTTAATGCTCTGAGATAAAGATATGGTAGGTATAATTCAACTCTAAGCCTTATATCTTTAAATTTACAATCCATTTTTGTTGTATATTCTTTAAAGAATTCCTCTCTTTGTTGATCGCTCAAAATTATATCTGTCTTCCATAATGTGGTAGTCGGAGCTAAGAATTGTGTTATATCTTGGGTTGGATCGCTTATTACAGGTTTTTCCCAGTCTATAAGATAATCTCTATCTCCTATTATAAAATTGGAAGAATTTACTTCTGTATTATTGACGACATATAATCGATTCTCGTTAAAGAATTGCTCTTTATATAAATTTTTTTCTGCCAATGATATAAATTTTTTAAAAAAATAATTTTGTTCTTTATTCAGATAATCTCTGTCTAGTATATCCCTAAGCCAGTATTTTCCCTCTATGACCCTTGAACTAAGGGGATTTGATTCGACTATAAAGTCATTTTCTCTTGAAATATCCATTGAATGTATGCGAGAAAATATCCATGCTGCTCTTTTCAAATCAAGATTGTAATCGAGCTGTCTTCCCTCTAGAAATTCCATCAATAGTAGCCCATAAGGGATTTCTGATTTTGTATTGTCCAGATATGAAACCTTTGGCGTGACGCCGGAAGAGGATAGAAATTTCAGAGCTTTATATTCATAAGAAATCTGATCTTCAATTTCTAATTGACTTCCGGTATTTATCCTGAGGACCATCTTTTTATCGGCTTCAATTATATAATTTATATTGTATTCGCCTTGAGCGAGAAATTCTATATTATAATCCTGGTTTTTATTTTTGAAAATCTCTAATTTTCTTTTATCTATATATAATCTCAAGTCAGGCAATAGTCTGTCTTTAAGCATAAAACCTCCTAATCGCAAAATATTATGGGAGATTTCTGTTTGATATTTATCTTCAAACTTTCTCCTATCGAGTAATTGTCATATGGATCTGTCAGCATATACAGAGTTTCCGAATCTACCTTTACCTGATATAATGTTCGATCGCCTCGATATTCTTTTTTAGTTATGATTGCATTTATTCCACTATTTCCCGGAATAATATCCTCGGGTCTAAGCATGAGAGATGCATTTATGCAATCTATATGATTTACTTTTAAATTGATATTCTTGCTTTTGAAAGAACCGGATTTAATTTCGCCTTCTATATAATTCGTTTGACCAAAAAAATCTGCTACTTTTTTTGAAGAAGGATTTGAGTAGATATTGTGAGCTGTGTCGAATTGCTCTACATTTTTGTCCATTAAAAGAGCTATTCTATCTGAAACTATCATGGCTTCGTCTTTGTCATGTGTGACGAGTATAGTAGTTATTTCAGTCTTTCTTTGGAGTTCAAGTAAAAGATTTCTCATATCCGACCTTAGAGTAGGATCTAAATTAGAAAAGGGCTCGTCCAGTAGTAATACCTTTGGTTTAACTGCCAAAGCTCTTGCCAATGCCACTCTTTGTTTTTGACCACCCGATAATTCCTTTGGATAGGCTTTTCCATATTCTTTAAGCTTTACCATATCCAATAATTTATTTACTTTATTTTGAATCTCTTTTTTAGATCTTCCCCTCATCTTCAAACCAAATGCGATATTGTCAAATACTGTCATATGAGGAAATAAGAGATAGTCTTGAAATACTATGACGGCGTCTCTGTCTTCTGGCTTGAGAGAGCTAATATCCCGACCATCTAATAGTATCCTCCCCGAATCCTGATTTAAGATTCCCGATATTATTTTCAATATCGTCGTCTTCCCAGATCCCGAAGGCCCGATGAGTGATATCAGTTCTTTATCTTTTATATATAAACTGAAATTTTCGAGAACAGAAGTATTATCAAAATTTTTAGATATATTTTCAATTTTTATCGATGACATTATTTATTTCTCCAAATCTCTTCTTATAGTATATTTTTAATAGACTTTCCGATATCATGAGCACTGCCAATGCTATAATTACAAAACTTATGCTGAATACTGATCCTGTATTTCTGTCTCCGCTTTGAATTAGCGGAATCATAAGCATCGGAAATGTCTTTATTTTTCCAGAACCGATAAGCGCAGTTAAAAAGTATTGACTAAATGATACGATAAAAACTAATGAACCACTAGTCAATATAGATGGGTAAAGAAGTGGAAGGCTGATATGGATAAATGTTTGAAAGTTGTTGGCACCTAAGACCTTTGCCTGATATTCTATATCCCTTCCCATTATTTCAAATCCCGTCTTCAGAATCCTTATTGCATAGGGAATACAGGGCAAGGCCTGTATTAAAACCACTCCGGAATATCTACCCGCCAGTCCCAATCTTATGAATTGTATATGGATTCCCATGGCAATGCTTATCGAAGGTATAATCATGGGCGAAAAAAATAATAGTTCAATATATTTTTTTGCCTTGAAATCTCCAAATGCTAAAGCTTTAGATGAAGGTATTGTAAGTATAAAAACGAATACTGTTACAATTAAAGATATTAGAATTGACCTAATCAATATTGTAGCAGATTTTGTTTTATTGTCGAAAAGATATTCCCAACCTCTAAGCCCCATGCTCTTAGGAAATATATAAGGCCAAGGCCAATTCTTTGCAAAGCTCCAAATAATTAATATCAATAGAGGCATGAATATTATAAATAGCATCAGATAAAGTATCAGATTTGAAATTTTAAATTTATTCATATCTACCTCTTTTCTTTTAATTTATTAAATACATAAATAAGCAGGCATATCATCATTATATTAATCGCCGATATCAAGATATTATAAACCATTGCATAAGGTCTATTGCTCAGCAATGGATTTGTGTATTCTATAAATGCCTGAACGGGAAGTGCTTTTGGGGTTGTCGGACCAATCAAAAAAGGAACCTCATATGCCCCAAATGAAAAAGCTAAAATTATAATAAATGAAGAAAATACCGTAGGCAAAGATAGAGGAATTAATATATGCCTGATGACTTGATATCTAGAAGCTCCTAGATTTATGGCTGCTTCTCCCAAAGTAGAATCTAGATTTGAAAGGACAGCATAAGTCGTCATGGCGACAAAGGGAGTCTGCTTCCATATATAAACCAAAATCAGACCTAATCCGCTTTTATTGTATAGGAGATGGGAAAAAATACCAAAATTAAAATCTTCATTAAATAAATTTATAAATCTTGCAATAATTCCGGTTTTAGCAAATACGGAGCTTATCATAAGCACAGCTACTATATGCGGAATGGCGATTGGAATTTTATAAAGGCCTGCTACAAAATCTCTTTTAGATTTGAGATTTAAATTCAGTATAGCTAAGGCAAGTCCAAATACTACGGAAAGTACAGATGAGCTTATCGAGGTGTAGAGGCTGAACTTTAAACTGTCTAGAAATGTCTTGCTCATAATCACGTCCCTATAATATAAGAGAGTGGGTCCTTCCGAACCTGAAGATGAAAAACAGCCCAGGCTTTCTAGCAAAGCCAGGGCGATTCCCCCAATTAAAATAAATGCCAAGTATATGAAAAGAGGCAATATCTGAAGATAATAGGTTTTCTTTGAATCAATCATTTGCGACATTTTCCAACCATATTTTCTCTATTATAGGAATGATATCTGCAGGCAATTCGGGAATTCTCTTGCTTGCCAATTCCTCAGCAGATAGAGTTGCTTTACCAATGGGAACTGAATCGAATATAGCCTTCTCTTCTTCGTTTAGCTTGTTGAAATCAATTACAGGTGAATCTCCCCAGACTGTAGGATCAAGCTTGCTGGCTTGCGCCTCAGGGCTTAATATGCAATCTACTAATGCAATTGCGGCTGCTTTATTGGGAGAGTTTTTAGGTATTGCAACGAAATGTGTATTGCCTATATTACCTTTTTCAAATAGGAAGGTTCTAGTTGTATCTGGAAATTCTCCGGTCTCTATTTTGCCAGAAGCTTCATTGGGATTATAGGACATCGACATCGAGATTTCTCCGTCGGCATACATATTCGACAGTGTAGGATTATCGGCAGGATAAGATCTGCCTTCATTCCAAAGATAGGGCTTAATCTCATTTAAATAGTCAATAGCCGGCTTTATGATTTCTTTAATTTCCTCTTCATCAGGATCGATATCCATTAATTTCTCATATCCTATGATATCGCTAATTATATTTCTTACAAATGCTGAGCCGGTGAAGTCGGGTAATGCTGCATATGTAAACTTACCTGGATTATCTTTACACCATTTTAATAATTCCTCATGATCTTTTGGCTCTTGATCTATGACCGCAGAATCGTAGATAAACACGAATTGCGCCTTGCCATATGGAGACTCAAATCCCTCTATCGGATAACCGAAATCAATGATATTATCCATGCTTTTTTTATCTATATATTTTTCGTAATTTGGAACTTTTTCTACAAATGGGCCATATAATAAATCTTCATTTTTAGCTGTGAAAAAATTCTCTCCATTAATCCAGACAAGGTCTATGCTCCCGTCTTCTTTTCCGGCCTCTTTTTCTCCCAACATGAGGTTAAGTATCGCATCGATATCCATGCCTACTCTATTTATTTTTATACCGTATTTTTCTTCAGCCATATCTGATAAGAAACCATCGATCCATGAATTTGTCTGTTGAGAACCGCCCCAGCCGTAAAAGTTTACAGTTTTCCCCTCAAGATTGTCTAGCTTAATATTGAGATCATCTGATTTCGAATCTACGGGATTTTCTGCGGAAAGATTATTTTTATTGGGATTTGTATTTCCACATCCGGTAAATATCGAAACAGAAAGAATAATTATAGATAAAGCTATAAATCTAGCAATTCTTTTCAATTATTTCATCCCTTTCTATACCATTATCTCATTTCTGATTATCAGAATTATTATAGCATAAAATTTATAAAAACTATCTAAATATGCATTAGTATAAAGAATATTTATCATATGATTTTTTGTATAGAAAAATATAATCAGAGCGAAGGTAGAAATCGGAGTAGAATTCTGTTTTTTCGATAAAGAAATTCTGCGAGCAGACTTTTGTCAAATATGTTATAATTATAAACGTGAATATAAAATTCGGAGGTTAATTTTGGAGAAAATCTTAGTTAGAAAGAGTAATCCTTTAAAAGGGCATGTAAAAATAGATGGTGCTAAGAATTCGGCATTACCTATTATTGCAGCCTCTCTTTTAGGTACTGAAGATATAATTTTAGAAGATGTCCCCGATTTGGCAGATGTTAAAGTAATTTTAAAAGTGCTTGAGAAATTGGGATCTGAAATAGAGTATTTAGATAATGAAACAGTTAAAATAAATTCATCAAAACTCAATAGTTATCAAACGCCAGCTAAATTGATGGCACAAATGAGAGCTTCTTTTTTAGTAATGGGGCCATTATTGGCGAGATTGGGCAGAACTGAGACGCATATGCCGGGTGGATGTGCTATAGGTACGAGGCCCATAGATCTCCATTTGAAAGGATTTAAAGCTCTTGGAGCTATAATTTTAGAGAATACCGATTATATTGGTGCCAAAGCTGAAAAGGGCCTCATCGGTCAGGTAATCTACCTCGACTTTCCTTCGGTGGGTGCGACACAAAATATAATGATGGCAGCAACTCATGCGAAGGGCGAGACGATTATAGAAAATGCCGCCAAGGAGCCAGAGATTGTAGACTTGGCTAATTTTTTAAATAAGATGGGTGCAGATATTAAAGGAGCGGGTACTTCATCCATAAGGATAAAGGGCGTAAATAAATTATACGGATGCACACATCAGATAATACCGGATAGGATAGAAGCTTCTACATTTATGGTTGCAGCAGCTATAAGCAAGGGAGATGTCTACATAGACAATATCATCACAAGCCATATAAGACCGGTTATCGCAAAGTTAAGAGAGATAGGATGTACTATCACAGAATTCGAAAATGAGGATAGGGTCAGGGTAATAGGGCCGGATAAACCTAAGGGCACCAAGATTAAAACTCTTCCTTACCCAGGATTCCCGACTGATGTACAGGCGCAATTTATGGCGCTCATGACGATTTGCGAAGGTATATCAAAGGTTGAGGAGACGGTATTTGAAAATAGATTTATGCATGTAGATGAACTCTTGAAGATGGGGGCTCTCATTGTCACAGAGGGTAAGGAAGCGAGGATAGCCGGAGTGCCTTCTTTAAAGGGAGCTAATGTCAGAGCCACAGATTTGAGAGCGGGAGCGGCTTTAATACTTGCGGGTCTTGTCGCAGAAGGAACTACAGCTATCAACGATATTTACCATATAGATAGAGGTTATAATAATATAGTAGGCAAGCTTAGAAATTTAGGTGCAAATATAGATAGGATTGAAGATTAATTTAAGGGGATAATATGTTAGAGCTCAATGGTATAATCACGAATATTGTCTTTAGAAATGATGAGAACGGATATACCGTTGCCAGATTTGATACCGACGATGGCGAGATTACCATTGTCGGGCATCTACCGTCAGCAGAAGAAAATCTGGGATTTAATTTAAAAGGATATATGGTATATCATGATAAGTATGGAGAGCAGTTCAAAATTGAAACTGCTCATATTTCTATGCCCAAAACTGAGACGGCGATTATCCGGTATTTAAGCTCCGGAGTAATTCCCCATATTGGAAAGGTAACAGCGAAAAGGATAGTTGATATCTTTGGAGAAGACACTCTTGAAATAATAGAGGAAGATCCATATAAATTAAAGAGAGTAAAGGGTATTGGAGATAAAAAAATAGAAAAGATCAAAGAGGCTATAGAAGATCAAAAAAATAGTAGAGATACTATAATTTACTTGCAATCTCTCGGTTTTGGATTGAGTCAGGCATCTAAAATTTACTTAAAATACAAAGAAGATACCATAAATAGGATATCAGAAGATCCATATCAATTGATAGATGACTTTAGAGGAATAGGATTTATAATTGCCGATAGGATTGCTTTAAAGAATGGACTATCACAAATTTCTGAATTCAGAATCTTTGCAGGCATAAAATATATATTAAATTTAGCTTCCATAAATAATGGAGACTGCTTTCTTAGCTTTGAAGAACTTGTTGAAAAGAGTTCAGATATATTAAATATAGACAGTTCTCATGTAAAAAGGGTTCTAGATATTAAAGTTATTGAAGGAAGACTTATAAAAGATGAGATTGACGGGGTCGATATAATATACAATGAATATCTTTATAGGGCTGAAGATATAGTTGCGACAAGGCTTATGCAGTTAATTTTAACTGGTATATCCCAATTTGATATAGATATCGATAGATACAAATCTAAATTTGAAGATCTCGACTCTACTCAAGAAGAAGCCGTCAGAGAAGTTTTTAAAAATAAATTATGCATTATAACCGGAGGGCCGGGCACGGGGAAGACTACGATAGTAAAGAAAATAGTTGAAATTGCACAAGAGAATGATCTTGATATAATGCTTGCTGCACCTACCGGAAGAGCTGCAAAAAGGCTCGAAGAAAGTACCGATATGAAGGCTTCGACTATACATAGACTATTAAAATATCAAAAGCAGGACGACGGATATTTAAGTTTTGAACACAATAGCGACAATCCAATCAAATCAGATATACTTATAATCGATGAGGCTTCTATGATGGATATAGAACTTACTCAGAGATTGGTCGAGGCTGTACCTATATCTTCCTCGATAGTTTTTGTGGGAGATGTCGATCAATTGCCTTCGGTCGGTCCGGGAAATGTACTTAAAGATATAATATTATCGGGTTTTGGAAAAACTATAGTATTGAAAACTATTTATAGGCAAAGTAAAAATAGCAATATAGTATTAAATGCCCATAAGATAAATAATGGACAAATGCCGATTCTCAATGAAGAGGGAAATGATTTCTTTTTCCTCGAATGTAAAAATCAGAAATTAATATCAGATACTATCTTAGATTTGGTAAACAGGAGATTGCCACAATACTACGGATTTGATCCGATCAAAGACATACAAGTTCTCTCCATGATGAAAAAGGGGGAACTAGGGGTTGTAGAGCTTAATAGAAAATTACAGAAGATTTTAAATGAAAATGCCAATAATATTGAATATAGAGATGAAATTTTTAAGATTGGAGACAAAATCATGCAGTCTGTAAACAATTATTCTCTTGAATACGAAGATGAATATGGAAATATTCAGGAAGGTGTCTTTAATGGCGATATGGGAATAATTGAAGAAGTCGACAAAGAAGAAAATAGCCTGAGGGTAAAATTTGATGACAATAGGAAATCTTTTTACGATAAAGGAAATTTAGATGAACTGATTTTGAGCTATGCAATAACCATCCATAAGTCGCAAGGCTCTGAATTTAAGGCTGTCGTATTGCCAATTTTTCAAGGGCCGTATTTGCTCTTGACTAGAAATATTCTCTATACTGCAATCACGAGGGCAAAATCATTAGTAGTTTTAGTGGGAGATTTAAATATTCTGAGAAAGATGATTCAAAATAATACGATCGCTAAGAGAAATTCATCTCTTGCATATAGGATGAAGGTCAAGGAGGAGCTGTTTAAAGGAGTATTATAATGAGCTTGATAGATGAAATTTTATTTATCTCAGAAAGAGAATGCAGCATATGCAAAGAAAACGAGTCAAAATCCTTTGGAATATGTGAGGATTGCCTTGAAAGGCTGGATATTATCAACGAATTATATTTTAACAGCGAATTGGAAATAGAGGTAAATAGTATATTATTTTACAATAGATTTGCAAAATCGATAATAAGGAGATTTAAATTTTTATCAGAGCCATATCTTTATAATTCACTGGGTGAATTGATGTTTTTTTATGCCGATAAAAATAATTTCCTCAGAAATATAGATTTAATCATGCCCGTTCCTCTTCACAAGGATAGAAAAAAAGCGAGAGGATACAATCAGTCTGAATTATTGGCGAAAAAGATATCGGAGCTTTCAGGGATAAAAATTTGTATAGATGCCGCTGTAAAAGTAAAAAACACTCCTGAACAAAATAAATTAAATTATGAGCGAAGAAAAAGAAATTTAAAGAATAGCATAAAGATAATCGATAAAAATATAGTTGGGAAAGATATTTTGATAATAGATGATTTTATAACCACAGGTGAAACGATAAAATCTCTATATAATCCTCTCAAAGATATGGGTATTAAATCGGCAAAAGCATTGGTTCTATCATCAGGAAAAACATATTATTGAGAATTATTGACTAAAAATATATCAAAAATAATAAATTTAGTATATTTTATTTAACAATTCTTATATATATGGTATAATAGTATACGAAATAATAGAAAAGGAGAGTTAGAATGACTGAAAAGAAACCTAGAATTGGATTGGTAACCAAATTAATCATTGCGATCATAGTAGGTATTATTTTGGGCCAGCTCGAATTCTTACCACCCGCTTTATTGAGAGTTCTGGTAACGTTCTCAAGCCTTTTCAGCGGATTCCTGAATTTCGTAATACCGCTGATGATTGTTGGATTTGTAGTTAAAGGGATAGCTGAGCTGACAGAAGGAGCCGGTAAATTATTGGGAATTACGGCATTGACTGCTTATGCTTCCACTTTAATCGCCGGAACTATCGCTTATCTAGTTGCATCAAATGTATTCCCTGCATTTATTACAGATGAATTAGTTCAAAAGATATCTGAAGCAGGCGAGGGTTTGGAGCCTTTCTTTACGATTCCATTGCAACCTATGCTCGATGTAACTGCTGCGATAGTATTTGCATTTATGATGGGACTAAGTATCTCTTGGTTGAGAGGAAGAGGTCAGGGAGCCGTATTATACGAGGCATTTTCTGATTTCGGAGAGATAATAGTAAAAGTTTTAAATACTATTATAATTCCATTACTTCCTTTTTACATTGCAGGCAATTTTGCGAATATGTCTTATTCCGGATCTGTTTTCAGCGTGTTGTCAGTATTCTGGAAAGTATTCATAATCGTAATAATAATGCATTTATTGTATGTTTCATTGATGTTCATAGTTTCGGGTTCATATGCAGGTAAAAATCCATTTAAACTGATCAAAAATCAGGTGCCTGGCTATATGACTGCCATAGGTACTCAATCATCTGCAGCGACGATACCTGTAAACTTAAAATGCGCTGAGAATAATGGAGTTTCAGAAGATATAAGAAACTTTGTCGTTCCGCTTGGAGCTACAATCCACTTGGCGGGCAGTATGATAACAATAACTTCATGTGCCACTGCTGTACTTCTTATGTACGATATGCCTCATGGATTGGGTATGATTATGGGATTTATAGCTATGCTTGGTATCGCTATGGTTGCGGCGCCAGGAGCACCAGGTGGAGCAATAATGGCTGCACTGCCATTTTTACCGATGGTTGGCATCACTTCAGAAGTATTACAGCAGTTGATGATAACTTTATATATCACGCAAGATAGTTTTGGAACAGCTGCCAATGTATCTGGTGATAATGCCATCGCTGTATTTGTAGACAAATTATACAGTACTAAGATCAAGAAATAAATCAAATCGAAGCTCCTCGGAGCTTCGATTTTAATTTTCTTCCTGATATTTTTTTATATTTGCGTATATGGTATTTTTATAATTCTTTCTATTTTTTATATCTACATATGCCGATGCGACATATGCTCCGACTATCATTATTATTGACGATAGGAAGAGCCAAGTCATCAAGACGATTATTCCTCCAAGGCTTCCATATGTCTTATCGTAATTTCCGAAATTATCTACATAAAATGCAAAGGCAATAGTCAATGCTATCCATGTGATGGTCGTAAATATCGCTCCTGGAAGCACATCTCTGAATCTCAAATTCCTCTTATCTTTATTTGAAGCGGAAAATTTATAAAGCAAGGTGAAGACCAATATCATGAAGAGCAAGGGTACAAGTGATCTGAAATAGCCCCAAATTACGCCTATAAATTCATTTTCGCCCAGTATAGAATAAACTGCATTTATGATTACATTTCCAAAGACTCTGCTCGAAATTAAAAGTATCAAAAGAGCTGCAAGAGCCAGTGTAAAGACTATTCCAAGTAATCTTTCTTTAAAAAATCCCCTTCTCGTATTATTTCCGAAAGCTAAATTAATTTCTCTCATTAGCTTTATAATTCCATTTGATCCTGACCAGACGGCAAGAATAAAAGAAGCCGATAGTAAAGTACCACTACTCGAATTGATAAGACTTATAACCACTGGTTTTACCATAGAATTTACATTTTCGGGCAGGTATTTCATGGCCTCTATAATCGTCGTCTGCTTTCCTGCTGCTATAAGAGCTAATAGATTCAGAAAGAATATTAAAAATGGAAATAAACTGAATAATAAAAAATAAGCCAGCATGGCTCCCGAGCTTACCAGGTCGCCTTTCTTGAAATTGTCGATTAAAACTTTTATATATTCACATCCTTATACTATAATTGCGTTTAAATATACATATACAATTATACCCTTTGATAATTTATATAATCAAATAGTATTTTATCACAAATCCCTTTACATTTTATAATACTATTGAGAAAATGTACAGATTATACAGAAAAATGAAGAAAAACTATTTTTTTAAACTATTTTCATATCCAAAAATAAGTGATATAATTAAGAAAATAGAGCTGGAATTGTTATTGTTCTAATAAGGTGATGATATGTTTGATTTAGTCGATATAAAAGATTTGATAACTAAATATGCAAATATAACAGCGGAGATTGCTAAAGTACATGTAGAAGTTGTCAATGCAGATTTAAAAAGAGTGGCCGGAACCGGTTTTTTTGAAGATTTTGTCGGAGATGATATCTCGAATTGGGGCGAGGTCTATAAATATGTACTCAGGACTGGCAAGAGGCAGATAATCACAAATCCACGAGAGAATGATCTATGTAAAAAATGCCCAAATAAAAAGCAATGTCACGAAACACTAGAAATTTCAACTCCGATTAAGGTTCATGACGAAATCTTAGGAGTTATCGGAATGGTATGTACCAATGAAGAATCTAAAAAGAATGTCTTATCCAATCTAAATTCATATCTCGAATATCTGGATCAGATTGCAGATTTTATTTCAGCAAAAGTCATAGAGATGATGGAAGAAGAAAACGAAAAAGCAATTGTAAATATGCTTGAACTCATAATGAAGAATATGAATCAAGGCGCCGTCATCATAGACAATCAAGGCAATATCGATATGATAAATCCCAGTGCAAAAAAACAATTAGGAATAAATAGAATAATAGGAAATGAAAAAATACAATTAAATGAGACGGGAGATACCGTTAACAATTATAAGGAGTACAGTCTCGTAATAAAAGGGAAGAAATACCTAGTATATGGTGATATATACGATATAAGAAATAATCAAAGATACAGTAAGATGCTGCTCTTTAGAGGAAATAAGCAGATATCCTCTGATATTTACTCAATGACGAGCACTGTTCATGCCGGCGGAACTGAATTGATATTAGGAGACAGTAAAGAGGTCAAAAGGCTAAAAGCCGGGATAAATAAAATCGCAAATTCTAAGTCGACAGTATTGATAACAGGTGAGAGCGGTACGGGTAAGGAGATGGTGGCTACTGCTATATGGAAGAGCTCTAATAGAAGTGAAGAAAGATTTGTGGCTATTAACTGTGCATCAATTCCTGAAGCATTGCTTGAAAGTGAGCTATTTGGATATGTAAAAGGAGCTTTTACAGGTGCGGATCCAAATGGAAGGATTGGAAAATTTGAACTTGCCAATAAGGGGATAATCTTTTTGGATGAGATCGGTGATATGCCTCTTTATCTTCAGACGAAGATCCTCAGAGTTATACAGGAGAGGACGATAACTAGAATAGGTTCTAATAGGGTAATACCACTCGATATAAGGATTATAGCCGCTACAAATAAGGACCTGAGACAGATGATAGATGAGAAGAAATTCAGAGAGGATTTATATTACAGATTAAATGTAATACCGATTACGATTCCTCCATTGAGAGAAAGAAGACAGGATATTGAAATACTCGTCACAGAATTTGCATTGAGGTATTCGAGACTGATGGAAAAGACGATTATTAAGATAATGCCTGAAACCATGGAGAGATTGAAGAGGTATAATTGGTATGGAAATGTTAGAGAATTGGAAAATGTCGTCGAATTTATGGTAAATATGATGGAAGACGGAATTCTAGATGATGAGACTCTTCCAAAGAGCTTTGATAAGGAAATGAAAAAGGATTATGTCGACGAGGGAATGGTGACAAATCTTAAAGTCCTAGAGATGAACGAGATCGAGAGGGCGATGAAATTTTATCCCAATACCACAGAGGGCAAATCCATGATGGCGAAGGATTTGGGTATAGGAATTGCGACATTGTATAGAAAAATACATGAATATGGATTAAACTGACAATTTTTAGATTGGAGGAAAAATATATTAGTATAAATTTAATTGTCTAAAATTAGACACAGTCGAGCCCGTTTGGCACATAAATTGCAACTGGTATAATTGACGAAACCAAATTAAGAAAGGGGATACCGATGTATAATTTAAACATTAATGGAGTTGAATCAAGTTACGATAAAGATATAAAATTAATCGAATACTTGAGAGATGTATTGAAATTAAAAGGTGTCAAAGACGGTTGTTCGATCGGTGCTTGCGGAGCATGTACCGTAATTATCGATGGAAGGGCGATGAGAGCATGTGTTCAAAAGCTCTCGAGATTGGAAGGGAAAGAGATAATTACCATAGAGGGTCTAAGCGATAGGGAAAAAGAAGTATTTGCATATTCTTTTGCAAAGGCAGGTGCAGTACAATGCGGATTCTGTATCCCGGGAATGGTAATGTCGGCGAAAGCTTTAATAGACAAGAATGACGATCCGAGCAGAGATGAGGTAAAAAAAGCTATAAGAGGTAATATCTGTAGATGTACGGGCTATGTGAAGATCATAGATGCCATAATTATGGCTGCAGAGCTAATCAGAGAAAATAAAGATATACCTGAAGATACTGATACAGGTCAGGTTGGGGAAAGAACTATGAGAGTCGATGCTCCACCTAAGACATTGGGTACTGCAAAATACGTGGATGATTTTGAATTTGAAGGTATGGTATATGGCAAGGCGATAAGACCTCCCTATGCGAGATGCAAGGTTATTTCGATCGATAAGTCAAAGGCGCTCGAAATGGACGGCGTAATCGATGTATTGACTGCCGACGATATTCCGGGTAATAGATATATAGGTCACCTTCAAAAAGATTATCCTGTCATGATAGCTGTTGGAGAAGAGACGAGATTTATCGGCGATGCTGTCGCATTGGTAGTTACTGAAGGAAAAGATCAATTAGAAGAGGCGGCTAAAGCTGTAGAAATAGTTTACGAAGAACTTAAACCGATCAATAATCCTTTTGAAGCATTAGAAGAGGATGCACCACAAATACATAGTCAAGGCTTTATGCAATTCGGTAAATTTTATGTCCCTGAAAATAATATCATGAGCCATCAGGTGATGAAAAGAGGCGATGTTGAAGCTGCATTTAAAAGGTCTAAGTATATCTCGGAACATAAATTTCAAGTTCCCTTCACTGAACATGCATTTATGGAACCGGAAGCTGCTATAGGAATTCCCGAAGACGGCGGAGTGAGGGTTATTACCGGTGGGCAGGGAATATACGATGAATACAGGGAAATTACCGAGATGTTAGGAGTTGAAGAAGGTAAAGTCAGAATCCAATCTGCATATGTAGGAGGTGGTTTTGGAGGTAAAGAAGATATGTCATGTCAGCATCATGCGGCATTGATGGCATATATTACCAAAAAGCCTGTTAAAGTACTGTTCTCGAGGCAGGAAAGTATAAATGTCCATCCTAAAAGACATGCTATGTGGATAGATATGAAGGTGGGTTGTGATGAAAATGGAAAAATTCAAGGAATGAAGGCAGATATAATCTCAGATACTGGGGCTTATTCATCCCTCGGAGGTCCTGTACTTCAAAGGGCATGTACACATGCTGGAGGACCTTATAGCTTTGATGATATAGAAATCGAAGGAAGGGCGCTATTTACCAATAATCCTCCTGCTGGAGCATTTAGAGGATTTGGAGTCACTCAATCCTGCTTTGCTATAGAAAGCTGTATGAATGACTTGGCTCATCAAATAGGCATTAGCGAATGGGAAATAAGGGAGAGAAATGTAGTGAGACCTGGCGAGTCATTGCCGAATGGTCAAATTGCTGACGCCGGAACTTCTATGTACGAAACGCTTATGGCCGTAAAAGACTATTATGAAGAAATGGACAAAAAAGAAGGAGTTCATGTAGGAATCGCTTGTGGTATTAAAAATGCCGGGCTTGGAGTTGGAGTGCCTGATATAGGAAGATGTAAATTGGCGGTAATAGATGGCAAAGTCCATATAAGGACATCTGCAGGAGCGATAGGCCAAGGATTACAAACGGTTATCTATCAAATGGCTGTAAGTTCGACTGGATTGAGCAAGGACTTAATCGTAGTAGAACATCCAGATTCACTATTGACTCCGGATTCAGGTACGACGACGGCTTCAAGGCAGACTGTATTTACAGGAGAGGCTGTAAAAGTAGCGGGTTTAAAACTCCGAGAGGCATTAAAAGAAAAGTCTCTCAAAGAACTTGAGGGAGAGATATTTTACGGTGAATTCTCATTTGATTCAGATCCAATAGGATCTGATAAACCACATCCCGTCAGCCATGTCGCTTATGGATACGCAACACAAGTCGCGGTAATAGATGATGCTGGAAAGGTGATAGAAGTTCTAGCTTCTCATGATTCGGGTAGAATAATAAATCCAACTTCTTGCGAGGGACAGGTAGAAGGCGGAGTCGTCATGTGTATGGGATATGCGGTCACTGAAGATTTTCCTTTAAAAGACGGAATTCCTCAGGTGAAATACGCTACATTGGGACTTCTAAAAGCGACGGATATTCCCGATATAAAAGTTATTTTTAAAGATAATAGTGAAAATGACCTTGCATATGGCGCTAAGGGAATAGGAGAAATTGCAGCCATTCCGATGGCTCCAGCAATTCAAAATGCCTATTATAAAAAAGATGGCATATTTAGAACAAAATTACCTATGGAGGACACTTATTACAAAAAGAAGAAAAAATGAAAATAATTGGGATAATTCAAGCTTCAGGCCTTTCCAAGAGAATGGGTAAAAACAAATTGTATTTAGATATTAGGGGTAAACCGATGTATCAGTACATTGTCGATGAAGCTTTGGATACAAAATTAAATCAAGTAATTGTCGTATCAAATGAAAATAAAATTCTCGATTATGCCGATAAAAAAGGTGCCAAGAGCATATTAAATGAGGAGAGCGAAAAGGGTCAGAGTCGTTCAATTATCAAGGCTCTTGAATTTGCTCAAGATTTTGACGCATATCTATTTATGGTAGCCGATCAGCCATTTTTAAAAGCCGAGACTATAAATATCATGATCGATAGATTTAAAAATTCCCAAAAGGGTATCTTGCTACCATTATACTGCGGCATGAGAGCCAGTCCGGGATTATTTGACAAGAAATATAAATCTGAACTAAATAAATTAAAAGGCGATGAAAACGGAAGAATTGTCGTTCAAAAATATCGAGATGATGTGGAATTTATAGAAATTGGAGATAGGAAGCAGGGTATAGATATAGACACCTATTCCGATTATGAAAGGTATTGCCTATGAAAAAGATAGTAGTTCGTGGAGGTGGAGATGTAGCCACCGGTTCGATACAAAAACTATATAGAGCAGGATTTAAAGTCATAGTTTTGGAGATGGAAAGACCTCTTTGTATAAGGAGGAGCGTAGCCTTATCAGAGGCAGTATACGAGGGCAGTTTCATAGTCGAAGATATAGAGGCTGTCAAGGTCGAGTCATTGAATCAAATAAATTCTGTTTTAGATAGCGATAAGATTCCGATATTGATTGATCCGGATGGCAAATCAATAACAGAGATAAAGCCTTTTGCAGTAATCGATGCTACTTTATCTAAGAGGAATATTGGAATGTCTATGGATATGGCAGAATTGACGATAGCTTTAGGACCTGGTTATGAAGCCGGAAAAGATGTTAATTTTGTTATAGAGACAAATAGAGGACATGATCTTGGCAGAATTATATTTGAAGGATCAGCGCAACCTAATACGCATATGCCTGGGAATATCCACGGCTATACTCAAGACAGGGTTTATTACAGTCCGGTAGAATCTATAATAAGGGTAAAAAAGGATATAAGATCAAAAGTAAAGACCGGAGAAATAATAGCATTGGCAAACGAT
Source organism: Tissierellia bacterium (assembly GCA_030537815.1). GTDB lineage: Bacteria > Bacillota > Clostridia > Tissierellales > Peptoniphilaceae > Microaceticoccus. Next base: position 27,281 of record JAUNVF010000013.1, read on the forward strand.
ATCAAAATCGTCGCAAAGGTCGATGGAATCGTAAGGGGCATGGTCAGAGATGGCACGAAAGTGGATAAAAATGTAAAAATAGCTGATATAGATCCAAGGCCAGATGCTATGGATTACTGTTTTTCAATATCCGATAAAGCTAGGAATATAGGCGGAGGTACTCTTGAAGCTATAATGATTGGACTGAATTTATCAAAAATAAATTATCAAAATGATAATTCGCATATTTAAAGCCTAGCTGGGAAAATGATATCTCAAACAGCATAGTTCTGCAATTTTATCAGAATGAGAAATTTTATCAGATTGATAATTATATTTGATAATATAAATCAATAAGTATACGAATAATTATAATTTAAGTAATAAGTATAATAATTATCGATATAAGGTCCTTAAATTCAATGAAAGTCAATAATTATTGTCTGGCATGAAATTGGCATTGTTATTGCATAATATTACAGTAGATAAGAATTATAAAAATGAAAGGGTTGGTCTAATGGAAGAGAAATATCAAATAGTCAGTCATGATTTAAGCAAAAGAGAAAAAGCATCTTTAGATTTTTTAAATGAAGATGTAGCAAAATCAACACTTGCTTTTCATTCAAGTTTTGATCAGTACGAAGAAACTCCTCTTGTGGAATTAAAAAATCTTGCAGGTTATTTAGGGCTAAAAGATATCTTTGTAAAAGATGAATCTTTTAGATTCGGACTAAATGCCTTTAAGGTACTTGGAGGAAGCTATGCTATCGGTAAGTATATTGCGGAAAAACTAGGCAGTGAACTTGATGATCTACCTTATTCCAAGCTGATATCAAATGAAGTTAAAGAAAAGCTTGGTGAACTGACATTTATTACTGCAACAGATGGAAACCACGGTCGTGGAGTGGCATGGACTGCAAATGAATTACAACAGAATTCAATCGTATATATGCCCAAAGGAAGCTCGAAAGAAAGGCTTGAGAATATAAGGGCATGTGGTTCTAAGGCTGAAATAAAAGAAATGAACTATGATGAATGTGTTAGACTTGCGAATAGCGAAGCTGAAAAAAATGGCTATATAATGGTTCAGGATACTGCATGGGAAGGATATGAAGATATACCGACATGGATAATGCAAGGCTATACTACCATGGCTTATGAAGCTTATTTAAGGCTTAAGGAAATGGAAGTAAAACCTACACATATTTTCCTACAGGCAGGAGTCGGATCTATGGCATCGGCGGTAACAGGTTTCTTTTCATCAGTATATAAGGATGACAAGCCAATAATAACCATAGTGGAACCGGAAAAAGCGAATTGTATATTTAAGACTGCAGAAGCAGATGACGGGGAATTGCATTTTGTAACCGGAGATATGGATACTATAATGGCGGGACTTGCTTGCGGTGAACCATGTACAATCGGATGGGATGTACTATCTTCTTATAGTGAACATTTCATGTCAGTACCGGACGATTCAGCAGCTCATGGTATGAGAGTATTGGGCAATCCTATCGACGACGATCAAAGAGTAATTTCAGGAGAAAGTGGAGCTGCACCTCTTGGAGTAGTTGCACAGATTATGGAAAAACCTGAACTCGCAGAATTCAAAAAAGAACTCGGTCTTGATGAGAACTCGGTAGTGCTAGTTATAAGTACCGAGGGAGATACTGATGCTGAGCACTATAGAGAAATTGTATGGAATGGGAAAAACCCTAATTTATAATTGAAAAGGAGAAATGTAAAAATGAATTTTGAAAAACTTGTTGATAGGCTTGGTTCAATTGATTACTCAAATTTATACCACGAAGATTTCTTTCACACATGGGATAAGACTCAAGAGGAAATAGAAGCTGTATTCTTAGTGGCGGATAGCTTGAGATATTTAAGAGAACAGAATATTTCTACAAAAATATTCGATTCGGGACTTGGAATATCACTTTTTAGAGATAATTCAACTAGAACTAGATTTTCGTTCTCATCTGCTTGTAATATGCTTGGACTTGAAATACAGGATTTAGATGAAGGTAAGTCGCAAATAGCTCATGGAGAAACAGTTAAAGAAACATCTAATATGATATCATTTATGGCCGATGTAATTGGAATTAGAGATGATATGTATATAGGTAAGGGATATACATATATGAAAGATGTATCTTCATATGTAAAAGAAGGATATGATGATGGAGTATTAGAGCAAAGACCAACTATTGTAAACTTACAATGCGATATCGACCACCCAACTCAGACTATGGCAGACATGCTCCATATAATCCACGAATTCGGAGGAGCTGAAAACTTAAAGGGCAAGAAGATAGCTATGACTTGGGCATATTCTCCTTCATATGGCAAACCTCTCTCAGTTCCACAGGGTATTATTGGACTTATGACGAGATTTGGAATGGATGTAGTATTAGCTCATCCCGAAGGATACGAAGTCATGCTGGAAGTCGAAGAGATAGCTAAGAAGAATGCTGAGAAATACGGCGGTAAATTTACTAAAACCAATTCAATGGAAGAGGCATTTAAAGATGCCGATATAGTTTATCCTAAGAGCTGGGCGCCATTTGCCGCTATGGAAAAGAGAACTGAACTATATGGCGATGGAAAATTTGACGAAATAGATGTTCTCGAGCAGGAATTACTCGAGCAGAATGCAAGCCATAAAGATTGGGCTTGTACAGAAGAATTAATGAAGACCACTAAAGATGGAAAAGCTCTCTATTTACACTGTCTACCTGCGGATATTACAGGGCTAAGCTGTGAAGATGGAGAAGTCGATGAGAGTGTATTCGACAGATATAGAGTTCCACTATACAAAGAGGCTAGCTTTAAACCTTATATAATAGCGGCAATGATTTTCTTGCAAAAGATGAAAAATGCTGAAGAGGCATTAAAAGAGCTAAAAGAAGAAGCTAAACCAAGACTTAAAAAATAGTATTAAATTAAAGTTTACAGATTGTAAAAAAAGTATTAAACTGCAATGAGAAGGAGAAGATAAAATGCCAGATATTAATTTAGATTTTGCTGCTATAAGAGATAAAGCTGAAGCTTATAGAGAAGATATGACAAAGTTTTTGAGGGATTTAATCAAATTAAAAGGCGAGAGCTGTGAAGAAGGCGACAAAGCTAAGAGAATAAAAGAAGAGATGGAGAAAGTCGGCTTCAATAAGGCTTGGATAGACAAGCAGGGCAATGTTCTCGGCGAAATGGGTACGGGAGCAGTTCAAGTAGGTTTTGACGCTCATATAGATACAGTTGGGATAGGAAATAGAGACAATTGGGAATTCGATCCATATGATGGATTTGAAAATGAAACAACTATTGGCGGTAGAGGCGGTTCAGATCAATTAGGTGGAATAGTTTCTGCCGTATATGGCGCAAAAATAATGAAAGATCTCGGCCTATTAAATGATAAGTATAGAGCTTTGGTAACCGGTACTGTTCAGGAAGAAGACTGTGACGGAAACTGCTGGCTTTATATGATTGAGCAAGAGGGAATAAGACCTGAATTCGTAGTATCTACCGAACCTACCGATGGCGGAATCTATAGAGGTCAAAGAGGTAGGATGGAAATAAGAGTAGATGTACAGGGAGTTTCATGTCATGGCTCTGCTCCGGAAAGAGGAGAGAATGCTATTTACAAGATGGCCGATATATTAAAAGAAGTCGAGCAATTAAATGAAAATCCTGCTGAAGGCGTTGAGATTAAAGGCCTTGTTAAAATGCTCGATGAGAAATATAATCCGGAGTGGAAGGAAGCTAATTTCTTAGGAAGAGGAACTGTTACGACATCACAAATATACTTCACTTCACCTTCTAGATGTGCCGTAGCAGATTCATGTAGCATCTCTTTAGATAGGAGAATGACTGCCGGAGAGACTTGGCAATCATGTATTGAAGAGATAGAAAATCTACCTTCCGCTAAGAAACATGGAGCTAAAGTTACCATGTATAAATACGCAAGACCATCATGGACCGGACTTTCTTATGAGCAGGAATGTTATTTCCCAACTTGGGTAATTCCCGAGGACCATGCAGTGACTAAAGCATTGGAAGATGCTCATAAGGGATTGTATGGCGAAGAAAGGCTATCTCCAAAAGTAGAAAAAGAACAAAAGAAAAGAGAAGTTAGACCACTTACAGATAAATGGACTTTTTCAACAAATGGTGTTGCTATAATGGGTAGACATGATATCCCTGTCATCGGATTTGGACCTGGTGCTGAAGATCAAGCGCATGCTCCGAATGAAGTGACATGGAAAGATGACTTGGTTAGATGTGCAGCAGTATATGCGGCATTGCCAACAATCTACACAAAGGATAAGTAATATAATTTGGCGAAGGGGAGTTTACTCCCCTTGCCATAGATAAGGAGAATAGATATGGAAGAGAAGGTAGTAATCGCTCTTGGGGGAAATGCTTTAGGACATAGTCCCGAAGAGCAGAGAGCAGCAGTAGTATACACATCCAAGTCTATTGCAGACTTAGTTGAAAGTGGAGCGAGAGTAACTATTTGTCATGGAAATGGACCTCAGGTCGGTATGATAAAGAAAGCTATGGATACAGCGACAAATGCTGATGAATCTATTCCGATGATGCCTTTTCCGGAATGTGGAGCTATGAGTGAAGGATATATCGGCTATCATCTTCAATCTGCTCTACATAATGAATTAAAGTCTAGGAATTTAGATATAAATGTCGTATCACTTGTAACTCAAGTCTTAGTTGATGCTAATGATCAGTCTTTTAATAATCCAACTAAGCCTATTGGAAATTTTATGAGCAAAGAAGAAGCTGATAAATTAGCTGAAAAAGGAATTTCAGTTGTCGAAGATTCAGGTAGAGGATATAGACAGGTAGTCGCATCACCTATGCCGGTAGATATAATAGAGGGTCAGGCTATAAAGAAATTAGTTGAGAGCGGAGTCGTGGTTATAGCAGGCGGTGGCGGTGGTATCCCCGTTGTATACCAGGATGGAGCTCTTGTAGGTGTTGATGCTGTTATAGACAAAGATTCGACTTCTGTTAGAATCGCACAGACCATAGATGCAGATAAATTGATAATTTTGACAGCTGTCGATAAAGTTGCGATAAATTTTGGGAAACCCGATGAAAAGTGGCTTGACAAATTGACTGTAGACGAAGCCAGAAATTATATACAGAGCAAAGAATTTGCAGAAGGATCGATGTTACCAAAAATCAAAGCTGCCGTGGACTTTGCTGAATCAAAAGAGGGAAGAAAGACTCTAATCACATCTTTAGAAAAAGCGGGAGATGGCTTGAAAGGCAAGACCGGCACTTGGATAGTTAAGTAAAGCAAGACAATAAAAATCAAGGAGGACAATATGAGCGAATTTATGAGACCGATTTCATTTGGACATATAATCGAATGGACTCTAGAAGAATATAAAAAATACGGAACCATATTTGGTATTAAAAAAGAAGATTTTTACGAAAACAAAACATCCTTTATGTCGGTATTCGGTGAAAGGCTTTCAACTCCGGTAGGCCCGGCTGCAGGGCCTCAATCCCAACTTGCTCAAAATATTATAGCATCCTATCTCGGAGGAGCTAGATTTATTGAGATTAAAACAGTCCAAATCATGGACGGAGAACAAATACAACAGGCAGTTTCTAGACCATGTATATTTGCCGAAGATGAATGTTATAACTGTGAGTGGTCAACGGAATTAAGAGTACAAGAAGCATTTACTGAATACATAAAAGCTTACTTTGCTATACATTTATTGGCTACAGAGCTAGGCATAGCAGACGAGAGAGATTTTACCTATAATATGAGTGTTGGTTACGATCTCGAAGGGATAAAAAGCAAAAAGGTAGACGACTATATAGAAGGATTAAAAGATGCTTCAAATACCGAAATTTTTAATGAATGTTATGATTATTTAAAAGAAAATTTAGATAAATTTGAGAGATTTAACGAAAAGCATTTAAAAGCTATTTCACCCCAGATATCAAATTCGATAACTCTGTCGACATTGCATGGTTGTCCAAAAGATGAAATAGAAAAAATAGCTAATTATCTTATAAATGAAAAGAAATTAAATACTTTTGTCAAATTCAATCCTACAATGCTGGGATATGAATACGCAAGAAAGACATTAGATTCGCTTGGATATGATTATATATCTTTTACTGATCACCACTTTACTCATGACCTTCAGTTTGAGGATGCTGTTGCCATGGTAAAGAGACTTATGGAGCAAGCTAAAAATAATAATTTAATTTTCGGATTAAAGATAACTAATACCTGTCCGGTTGATGTAAAGAGAAATGAACTTCCATCTGAAGAGATGTATATGTCCGGAAGATCTCTTTTACCTCTTTCGATAAGTTTAGCTTATAAGATTTCAAAAGAATTTAATGGAATAGTTCCGATTTCTTATTCTGGTGGTATCGATTCTTTGAATATCAGAGGTCTAATTGAAGCCGGTATCCAACCAATTACAATGGCAACTACTATATTAAAGCCGGGTGGATATGAGAGATTTAATCAGCTTGCTAAAGTCTGTGAATCCGTACTGAAGGATTATGAGGGAATAAATGTTGAAAAGCTTAAAGAAGTTAAAGAGCATATCTTGAATGCTGATAGAACTCATAAATTATATAGAGAAAAAGTCGCATCGAGAAAGACGGACTCAGCTCTTCCATTAGTCGACTGCTTTAAAGCACCTTGTAAAGACGGAGGATGTCCTATAAATCAACAGATACCAGAGTATTTGAAGCTAGTATCAGATAAGAAATACGATGAAGCTATGAAAGTTATAGCTGTCGACAATGCAACTCCTTCTATCTTAGGTTTATTATGTAGTCATAGTTGTCAAGACAAATGTACAAGAGTTGATTACGAAAAGCCTCTTCAAATTAGAAAAATGAAGAAGATAGCCACAGAAAATGCGCAAAATAAATTTATTCAAAATATCAAACCGGTTGAAATTAAAACAAATAAAAAAGTGGCTGTAATAGGTGGAGGTCCTGCCGGGATAGGGGTCGCTCTATATCTGAGAAGAAATGGAATCAAAACCGTAATCTTGGAAAAGAGAGATAAGCCATTCGGAATAGTTAATTATATAATTCCTGAATTTAGAATTCCTTATGATGTAATAGATAGAGATTATAGGATGGCCGTGGCGCATGGAGTAGAATTCAGATTCAATCAAGATCCAAATTACGATATTGAAGAACTCAAAAAAGAATACGATTATATCGTAATCGCTACAGGTGCATGGAAGAAGGGAAATTCTCCTGTAAGAGAAGGTCAGGAAAATATAGTCGATGCTCTTGAATTCTTATGGGCTACTAAAAATGAATCTGGAATGGATCTAGGAAAGAAAGTTGCGATAGTCGGCGCCGGGGACGTTGCCATGGACTGTGCAAGATTAGCTGATAGGCAAGATGGAGTTGAAGAAGTTTCGGTCGTTTATAGGAGAACTGAATCCTATATGCCGGCGATGCAAGAAGATGTAAATGAAGTCAAGGAAGAGGGAATTAATATACTCGAATTATTGGGACCAAAATCTTATTTAGATAAAAAACTGGTCTGTGAAAAGATGAAACTCGGTGATTTCGATCAGAGTGGAAGAAAGTCAGTACTCGGCACCGGTGAACTCGTTGAGATGGAATTCGATACTGTTATTGGAGCTACAGGAGCTAAAGTTGACACTAGCGATTTAGCAAGAAATAATATTGTAATGGATGAGAGAGGAAGAGTCAAGCTCAACGAATCCAGAGAATCTTCTGTCGAAGATGTATATGTAATAGGCGATTGTAAAGCGGGACCGTCAACTATAGTAAGGGCTTTAGCAGATGCAAAGGCTGTAACTATGGATATTCTCAAAAAAGAATCAATGGAAAATGACTTCGTCAAGATTAATGTAGAAGAGGCTAAGGAAGTAATATATGCAAGACGTGCAGACTTAGAATTGCCTCTACAGGGGGAAGATGAAGGAAACAGATGTCTAAAATGCGATCAAATTTGTGAAATGTGTACTGAAGTATGCCCCAATAGAGCAAATGTCTATATCAAGATAGACGGCTATAAAAATATACATCAGATTGTACACATAGACGGAATGTGTAATGAATGTGGAAACTGTGGAGTATTCTGTCCAACTGCTGGAAATCCATACAAAGATAAGATCACTGTATTTTGGACTGAAGCGGATTTCATAGACTCTACAAATGTTGGTTTTTTGAGGATAGCAGAAGATAGATTTATGGTCAGAGATGCGGACAAGAATATCTTTGAACATAAACTAGGTGATGGAAAACTAGATAAAGACTTAAATATCTTTTTGAACACATTATTAGCTGAATATCCATATTATTTTAAACATTAAGATATTCATAAATCTCTACGAGAAATATAAATGAGCGAAAGGAGAATAAGATGATTATAGGAAACGGAAGGCTTTACACGAATGATCCTGACAATCTTTATATAGAAAATGGAGCTGTCTATATAGAGGGTGGACTTGTCAAAGAAGTGGGGAAATTTGAAGACATAAAAGCAAAATATCCGAATGAAGAATTATTAGATGCAGATGGAAGACTCATAATGCCGGGTATGATCAATGCGCATACGCATATCTACAGCTCTTATGCTAGGGGGATGTCAGTAGATAAACCTCAGAGGGATTTCAATGAAATTCTAGAGAATCTATGGTGGAATCTCGACAAAAAACTAACATTAAAAGATACCGAATTGAATGCGTATACCACTTATATGGAATCTATAAGGAATGGTACAACTACTGTCATAGACCATCATGCGAGTCCATATCACACCGAGGGTTCTCTATTTAAAATTGCAGAAGTTGCCAAGAAAATAGGTATTAGGACATCTCTATGTTATGAAGTTTCAGATAGGGATGGAGAGGAGATAACGGATCAACAGATAAAAGAGAATGTCGATTTTATCAAAGCCTATCAGGGCGATGATCAGAGCATGATTAAAGGTCTGTTTGGACTTCACGCATCATTTACAGTATCAGACAAAACTCTTGAAAAATCTGTGAAAGCTATGCAGGGACTGGATTCAGGTTATCATGTGCATGTAGCTGAAGGAATAAAAGACCAAATGCATTGCGTGCAGACATATGGCAGGAGAATAGTCGAAAGATTTTATGACTGGGGTCTACTGGGCAAAAAGAGTTTGGCAGTTCACTGTGTTCATACTAATATCAGAGAGCTTGAGATACTAAGGGACACCGACACAAATTGCGTTCATAATCCTGAGTCAAATATGGGTAATGCAGTAGGATGTACTCCGGCTATAAAAATGATTGAGATGGGACTTAGACTAGGACTTGGCACAGATGCTTATACACATGATATGTTTGAGTCGATGAAGGTCGCCAATATACTTCATAGACATCATCTATGCAATCCGACAGTAGGATTTATGGAAACTATGACCATGCAATTTGTGAATAATCCCATTATCGCACAAAATGTTCTTGATTCGCCGCAGCTTGGAATAATTAAAGAAGGTGCAGCGGCCGATATTATTACTATGGAATATAATCCAATAACTCCATTTAGCGGAGATAATTTCTACGGTCATGCTCTATTCGGTATGACGGGAAGATTGACAAATGATGTAGTAATAAATGGAAAATTGATACTTAAGGATAGAAAATTTGTTGAAATTGACGAAGAAGAGATAGTCGCCAAGTCTAGAGAAGGTGCGGCTGCTATTTGGCCAAAGATGTAGGCTGAGTAATTATAATGTGGATTGGACATCCCGTCCAATCCAAGTTAGGAGAATGATATGGAAAAATCCAACACATCAGTATTTGATTTAGACGGAAGGCCCTCGTTTGGGAAAGCTTTACCTCTAGCTTTACAGCATGTACTCGCTATGCTAGTTGGAAATATTGTGCCTTCGATAATTATAGCAGGAGTAACGGGACTTACTCCTGAAGAAAAAGTTGCTATGATACAGGTCGGTATGATTATAGCTGCATTGTCCACATTTATTCAATTAGTTCCTGTTTTGGGATTCGGCGCGAGATTGCCTGTAATTATGGGGGTGAGTTTCTCATATATCCCGGTACTGACAGCTATTGGAAAAGCTTATGGAATTCAGGCTGTATTTGGAGCTCAGTTGATTGGAGCCATAGTATCTATTTTCGTAGGAGTATTTATTAAACAAATACGTAGTTATTTCCCTCCGATAGTGGCCGGAACTGTTGTATTTACCATAGGATTGTCACTATATCCCGTGGGCATAAATTATATGGCAGGAGGAGTAGGAGCTCCCGACTATGGAAATTTAAAATACTGGGGAGTAGCATTATTTACTTTGCTTGTAGTTTTAGTTTGTAATATGTTCGGAAAAGGAATGATAAAACTAGCCGCCATATTGATAGGAATGGTAGCTGGTTATATAGTTTCATTGGCGCTAAATATGGTTTCATTTGAAAATATAAGCAATGCGGGATGGTTTGCCCTGCCTAGACCATTTTATTTCGGATATAAATTTCAGCCGACAGCCGTCATATCGATGGTCGTGATGTATATAGTCAACTCGGTACAGGCGGTTGGAGACTTCTCTGCAACTACCATGGGAGGTCTAAATAGAGAAGCGACAGACGAAGAATTGTCTGGAGCCATTAAGGGAAATGGTATCTGTTCCGCTATAGCATCAGCTTTTGGTGGTTTGCCCACAGCTTCTTATAGCCAGAATGTCGGAATAGTTTCAATGACAAAGGTAGTCAGTTTATATGTATTTAAAGTAGCAGTAGTTATAATACTTATAGCTGGACTTATACCGAAGTTCGGAGCCATCATGACAACGATTCCATACCCGGTATTGGGAGGAGCAACAATCTCGGTATTTGCGATGATAACTATGACGGGTATGAGATTAATTACTCAGGGAGAACTTTCCACGAGGAATTTGACCATAGTGGGATTATCGGTTGCACTTGGAGTTGGAATGACAGGTGTAAGCGAGTCTATATCTCAATTCCCAGAATGGTTCAAGATGGTTTTTGGTGCATCTCCGGTAGTTATAGCTACGACCTTAGTATTCTTTTTAAATATACTTATGCCTAAAAAATCGCTCGCAGAGGAGCAGATGGAAAGAGACAAATTTGAAAACAATTAATTTATAGGGCTTACCTTTGGGTAAGTCCTTTAATATTTAAGTGAAAATTCCGAGATAAAATGATATAATATAGACAGATAGAAAACTATTTTATTTCATTATTTTAAGGAAGTGAATATATGAAAGCTATCAAAGGAAATATAATATTCACAATTCTTCCCCAAAAGTTCGAAGTTTTTGAAAATTCTTATTTGTTAATTGAAAATGGCAAAGTCAAATCAATAGAAAGACATTTGAACGAAGAATCTTTTGATTATGAAATCATCGATTACAAAGACAATTTGATAATTCCAAGCTTTGTAGACTTGCACCTTCATGCAGTCCAATATGCAAATATAGGAATTGGAATGGATCTTCCCCTACTCCCTTGGCTCGAAAAATACACATATCCTGAAGAACAAAAATTTGGAAATTTAGAATATGCAAAAAAGGTTTTTAAATTTTTAATAAGAGATTTATATGATTTTGGAACTCTAAGATCCTGCATCTTTTCATCATTACATAAAGATGCTACGATTCTACTTATGAAAATGATGGATGAAAGAGGTCTATCTGCATATATCGGAAAGACCAATATGGATAGGAATTCAAATGAAAATCTATTTGAAAATACTAGGGATTCTCTCAAATGGACAATCGATATACTCGATGAAATTCCAAAATTCAGCAGTCGAATCAGACCTATAATAACCCCTAGATTCATCCCATCATGTTCTGATGAATTGCTAATTAAATTAGGACAGATAGCAGAGGATCGAGATATAGCAGTGCAGTCACATCTAAACGAGAATTTAAGTGAGATTGAATGGGTTAGAAAACTTGTACCTGAATCAAAAAATTATCTGGATGCATATGATATCAGAGGTCTTGTAAGGCGATTGAATACTATAATGGCTCATGCAATCTACAATACTGATGATGAACTTGAATTAATGAAAAAAGAATCGGTATTTATAGCTCATTGCCCTTCATCGAATATGAATTTAACGAGTGGCATAATGAAGGCTAAAAAGATGCTGGAGATGGGAATAAATATCGGTCTTGGTTCAGATATTTCGGCTGGCGATTCATTAAAGATGAATGATATAATAGTAGATGCAATAAAAGCGTCTAAATTACTCAGTTTATTCACGCATGATGAATCCGATACTTTAAGCATTGAGGAAGCTTTCTATATGTCTACAAGAGGTGGGGGAAAGTTTTTTGGAAATTGCGGTTCTTTTGAATATGGATCTTTCTTCGATGCGCTTGTAATAGATGATTCATCTTATAATTTAAAGCCTGACGCTTCTATTACAGAGAGACTGGAGATGTTTATTTATAGGGGGGATGATAGGAATATAATCGATAGGTATTTAGAGGGTAGGAGTTTAAAAACTGAATAATTTCAAAAGGAGGTCAAGATGTCTGAGAGCAATTTTTTCGAAAAGAGATTTAAATTAAGCGAGCATAATACCAGCATCAGTAGAGAAATTATGGCCGGAATCACTACATTTATGACGATGTCATATATATTGGCAGTGAATCCTTTAATTCTAGGCGATGCTGGGATGGATGCAGGCGGTGTATTTACTGCTACGATTTTAGCTTCCGTGCTTTCAACAGTGATAATGGCTTTTGGGGCGAATTATCCATTTGCATTATCTGCAGGCATGGGTCTGAATGCCTTCTTCGCTTATTCCGTTGTTTTGGGCGGAGGAAATACTTGGCAATTCGCTTTAACGGCAGTATTTATCGAGGGTATAATATTTTTATTGATGTCATTATTTAAAATCCGACAAGCTATTTTCAATGCAATTCCCCATACGATGAAAAAAGCAGTGTCTGTTGGGATTGGGTTATTTATAGCATTGATTGGATTGACAAATTCCGGAGTTATAGTGGCATCAGATGCTACGATTATTTCATTGGGAAATCTTAAAAGTCCAACTTCAATCGTAACTATTTTCGGATTGGTATTGACCGGTCTTCTATTGGCTGTGAATCTTAAAGGTGCGATACTAGTAGGAATCATCGCATCAACAATACTTGGAATAATACTTGGAGTGACTGAAATTCCAACGAGCATCATATCGATGCCGCCATCAATATCGACAGTGGCTATGAAACTTGAATTCAACAATATCTTCACTCTCGATATGCTCATAGTTGTATTCACTTTCCTATTCGTCGATATATTCGATACGATAGGAACTTTAATCGGCGTGGCGACAAAAGCTGATTTGCTCGATGAAAAAGGTGAATTACCCAGATCGGGCAGGGCTTTATTTGCTGATGCTGTTGGAACTACTGCCGGTGCTCTTTTGGGAACAAGTACTATAACCACATTTGTAGAATCTGCTTCCGGCGTCGCTGATGGTGGAAGAACGGGACTTACAGCATTATCGACTGCATTTTTCTTCTTTATTTCCCTGTTCTTTTTCCCATTATTTAAAATCGTGCCAGCATGTGCAACGGCTCCGGCACTTGTAATAGTCGGCTTATTTATGATGAGTCCAATTAAAGATATCGACTTTTCCGATTACACCGAATCTATTCCAGCTTTTCTTACAATCATAATGATGCCTTTTGCCTATAGTATAGCTGAAGGGATAGTTTTTGGTATGATTTCTTATGTAGTACTTAAGATGTTGACGAGGAAATTCAAAGATATTTCACTACTTATGTATATTTTAGCGGCCATATTTATATTGAGAGTTATATTGACATAGTCCGGTCCCGAGAGCCGTAATCGGCTCTCGGGAATAAAATGAATCGGGTGATGATATGATTAGTTTAAATAAAAAAATCAGCATTGCAAATGGAATTGTTAAGGCTGAAAAAGTTTTTAAAAATGGAGTCATAGCAAACGTATTCACAGGCGAATTCATCAAAGCCGATATAGCCGTTGAAGAAGATTATATAATAGCCATTGGGCAATATGAAGGCAAAGAAGAAATCGACTTGGAAGGAAAAATCATTTGTCCGACACTGATTGATGGTCATGTGCATATAGAATCTTCTATGGTATCACCGGCTGAATTTACTAGGGCGGTCCTTCCGAGGGGGATTGCGACAGTAATCGCCGATCCACATGAGATAGCGAATGTTAAAGGAAAAGAAGGTATAGACTATATGCTCGAGGCGACAGAGGGCCTGCCTCTCAAAGTTTATTTTATGATGCCTTCATGTGTACCTGCAACGGATTTTGAAACATCCGGTGCAAGATTGAACTCAAGCGATTTATTAGAATATAAGGGCAGGGAAAGGGTTTTAGGTCTCGGCGAGATGATGAATTTTCCAGGCGTTATATATCAGGACGAAGATGTAATCAATAAAATAAAGGCTTTTAGCAATGAGAAGATAGATGGTCATGGACCCATGCTAAGCGGAAGAGATTTAAATGCCTATATAGCTGCCGGCATAACTACAGACCATGAATGCTCTACTCTGGAAGAGATGAGGGAGAGATTGCGTTTAGGAATGTATGTACAGATGCGAGAAGGAACCGGTGCGAAAAATTTGAGAGCATTGATAAAGGGATTGAATAAAGACAATATGAGCAGATGTTTTTTCTGTACAGATGATAGACATCCGGAATCTCTTTTATCAGAGGGGAGTATAGATAATAATATAAGGATTGCTATATCTGAAGGTGTAGAACCGATAGATGCAATTAAACTGGGATCTTTTAATGCAGCTTCTGCATATAATTTGAAGGGCATAGGAGCGATAGCTCCAAATTATAAGGCAAATTTTATAGTATTAAATGAATTGGAGAGTTTTGATGTAGATTCTGTATATATCGAAGGGGTTTTGACAGCTAAGGATGGCGAGATTATATCAGATATAAGAGAGACGAGCATAGAAAAAGTATCCAATACAGTAAATATACCCAGTATTGATATAAGCGATTTAAAGATGAATCCAAAGAAAAATAAAGGAAAATTATTTGCAATCGGCGTCGTTCCTGAAAGTCTTATAACAGAAAAGATATTGGTTAAAGATCCAATAATAGATGAGGATTTAATTTACGACAATGGATTCAATAAATTAGTCGTTATAAATAGGCATACCGGAGATAAAAATATTGGCATTTCTGCCATAGCTGGATTTGGAAAGATCAATGGAGCCATAGCATCGACTATAGCACATGATTCTCATAATATAATAGTTGTCGGAAATAACGACGAAGATATACTAAAGGCAATCCAAACTATAGAAGAAATAGAGGGTGGATTGGCAGTCGTGAGAGGTGAGTTTGTCGAGAAATTACCTCTTGAGATTGCAGGCATAATGTCATCTCAAGATATTAGATATGTCGATAAAAAAATTCAAAATATGAAAGAAATATCTTTTAATATGGGAGTAAATAAGGAGATAGATCCATTTATGACTCTAAGTTTCATGGCTCTTCCTGTAATACCGAGTATAAAGCTTACGGATAGGGGCCTGTTCGATGTTGAAGAATTTAAATTTATGGAGGAAATATGAGTAGTATAATAAGAGAACTCAGCAAGAGAATAGATGAAAACAAAAAGACGGCATTGGTTATTCTTACTAAAAATACAGGTTCATCACCTGGGGTGGAAGGGGAGATAATGTTGGTGTATCCTGACGGAAAGAGCCTGGGAACAATTGGTGGTGGATCCTTGGAATACAATGTCATAAAAAAGGTAATGGAAAATATGGAAAGTTGCGAAAACTTCAACTTCAAATACGATTTAGCTGAAGGTGGAGATATAGGGATGTTATGCGGCGGAGATGTAGAAGGATATGTTAAATTTTTTAAACCTTCATCCAAACTTATAATATTTGGTGCCGGACATGTAGCCAAAGCTTTAAACAAAGCTGCAAAAGAACTGGATTTTAATATAAGCATTGTCGATGATAGACAAGAATATTTGTCAGATAAATCATTTGAAAATGCAAATAAAATCTGTTGTCCTTTCGATCGATTATCAGATGATATAGATTATGATAATTCCTATATAGTCATCATGACTCCTTCACATTCATATGATTACGAAGTATTGAGAGCGGTTGTAGAGAAAAATTACAAATATCTTGGTCTCATGGGGAGTGGAAAGAAAGTCAATTCAGTTAAGAGAAAGCTAAATGAAGATGGCGTGTCTCAAGAAAATATAGATAAGGTGAGAATGCCCATTGGAATAAATATAGCTACGGGAACGCCTCAGGAAATAGCAATTTCAATATGCGCAGAATTATTGGCATGTAGAAATAATATAGATGAAGTGGAGTTTTTATCAGATAAACACAGATGCTAATTGAAAGGAGACAAATATGCATGAAATTTCGAAACCGGTTAAAAAGAAAGATCATGACGAAAAAATAAGTGGAGAAGCTCTTTATACTGATGATATAAAAGATGAGGGGATGCTCTATGGCAAGATTGTGAGATCTGAGAAAGCTAAAGCGAGGATAATCAATATAAAAAAACCGGAATTGCCGGAGGATTGTTATTATATAGATTATAATGATACGGCCGCCATAAATAGAACCAAGGTGATAATGGATGACCAGCCTATATTTGCCGAGGAGATAGTAAATTATGTTGGCGAGGCTATAATGATGGTGGTTGCGCCGGATTATTATATGGCAACTGATATAGCAGAACAAATAATAGTGGAATACGAAGAATTAGATGCGATTACTGATTTTGAAAAAAGCGATATAATCGCACATGAATACTCATATAAATTTGGAAATCCGGATTCAGCTTTTTCGAAAGCTGATTACATAATCGAAGAAGTCTTTAGGACGGGATATCAGGAACAGGCTTATATTGAGCCCCAGGGAATGATAGCTTATTATGAAGGCGATAAATTATGCATAGACGGATCTATGCAATGTCCTTACTATGTTCAAAATGCAATAAAATACGCATTCGGCTTAGAAGATGATCAGGTTAGAATTAGGCAGATGTATACGGGAGGAGGATTTGGAGGAAAAGAAGATTATCCATCGGTACTCGCTTGCCAAACCGCAATTGCAGCTCATAAAACTAAGAAAAAAGTGAAAGTCGTATTTAGAAGAAGAGAAGATATGACTGTAACGACAAAAAGACATCCATCGAGAACGATAATAAAGACGGCAATGTCAAATGATGGCGAGATTTTGGGGATGGATATAGATTTAATAATGAATGGGGGAGCTTATCCGGGGCTTTCAAGTGTAGTTCTTCAAAGGGGACTGATATGCGCCGGAGGAGTTTATAATATACCGAATCTTAAGGTCAGAGGAGCAATAGTCCTTTCAAATACGGTTCCAACGGGAGCTTTTAGAGGCTTTGGAGCGCCTCAGGCATTATATGCGATAGAATCTCATATGGCACATATTGCAAAAAAACTTGGAGAGGAACCTGTGACATTTAAACAGAGGCATTTTGTAAAGACTGGCGATCAAACTTCTACCGGCGGAAAATTTCGAGAGCCGGTAATGATAAGCGATATGCTTAGGAAGATAACCGCTAAATCTAATTATTATGAGAAATACCGAGAATATAGAAATCAAAAAGGCAGATATAGAAAGGGAATAGGAACTTCAATATTTTTACATGGATGTGGATTTACGGGGAGTGCTGAAAGAGATATCATAAAATCCATAATTCATGTATACAAGAATAGAGATGGAAATATCGAGATAAGAGTCAGCAATACAGATATCGGTCAAGGTTTAAAGACCACATTTAGTAAAATAGCCGCAAATGTTTTGGAAATACCATTAGATAGAATCGAAGTAGTGCCTGCAGATACATCTATTGTTCCCGACTCAGGACCGACGGTCGCATCGAGATCATTGATGGTTGTCGGAAGGCTAATAGAAAGGGCATGTCAGAAGCTAAAGAGCAGATGGGATGAAGAAGAAGTCCTGATTGAGGAAAGGTATAGAGATGAAGCAGAAGTCATACCATGGGATATGGATAGATTTTGCGGAGATGCTTATCCGACATATTCATGGGGAATTAATATTGTGGAACTTGAATTGGATATATTGACAGGTATGAATAAGCTCTTAAATGTTTGGGGAATATACGATGTGGGAACTCCGGCGGACTATCTTATATTGAAAGGTCAGATGGAAGGTGGACTATTGCAGGGAATAGGATATGGATCTATGGAAAAGATGGAATCAAAGGATGGAATTTTACAGCAAAAATCGATGTCAAATTATATGATTCCAACATGCCTCGATACAGTAAATTTTGATATAGAATTTATAGATAATCCTTATGAATTCGGACCTTTCGGTGGAAAAGGGGCCGGTGAAATACCCTTGGACGGAGGAGCGCCTGCTTATGCTATGGCGATTGAATCGGCAATTGGAATGGATATATGTAAAATACCGATTACGCCAGAATATATAATAGAAAGACTGAGGGGGGAAGAATGATGATAAAATTCATTTTAAATGGCAAGAAAGTTGAATCCCATTCACCTTCCGGACTTAGACTTTTAGATGTATTGAGAGAAGAATTTGGACTCACCGGTACCAAGGAAGGCTGTGGAGAAGGAGAATGTGGAGCATGTGCCGTACTTGTTGATGGAAAATTATTTGATTCATGTCTGGTTGCATTGGGATCTATCGAAGGTAGTGAAATTATCACGATAGAGGGATTTAAAGAGATGAGAAGAGATAGATTTGAAATGATCAGCGAATCCTATTCGAAATGTGGAGCTGTTCAATGTGGAATATGCATACCGGGAATGGTCATGGCGACAGAAGCGCTTTTATGTGAAAATCCAAATCCAAATGAATATGAAATTAGAATGGGTCTTTCGGGGAATCTATGCAGATGTACCGGATATAATATGATAGTTGATGCAGTCAAAAGAGCATCGAAAGAAGGTGCGGGATTATGGTAGAAAATAGAATTCCAATATCATGGAAAGATGCTCTGGACATCAGATTTAAAGAAGATGTCATTCCTTATTTTGGTGGAACAGATCTTATGGTCAGAGGAAATAGGACCAAAAACTTTTTATTCTTAAATAAAATTTCCGAAATTCAAGATTACATTATAGCTGATGAGATAAAAATCGGTGCAGGTGTAAACTATAAAAGCATATTGGATGAAGAGAATACACCGAAATTGTTGAGGAAGATAGTTCGACAAATTGCGTCTCCCGCCCTAAGAAATATGGCTTCAGTCATTGGAAATATATGTAATGCTTCACCTGTAGGAGATACCATACCTTATTTTTATATTTATGATGCCATCATTCAGCTCGAGAGCAAATCCTCTTCAAGAGAATTGGAAATTTCTGATTTTATTGTGGATGCGAGAAAAACTGATTTGAGGGATGATGAGCTAGTAAGGGCAATCGTATTTCAAAATTTGAGATACAATAATGAATATTACCAGAAAGTCGGTCCGAGATCCGCCTGTTCGATATCAAAAGTAGACATCGTTGCCATTGCAAATACAGAAAATAATATTGTTAAAGATATTAGAATCGCAATCGGTGCCGTTAAAAATAAGATTGTTAGGGATAAAAAATTTGAGGAAAAATTAAAAGGTATGAGTATTGAAGAAATCAAATCAAAATCAAAGGCGATATCATCATATTATGACAGTATAATCAGTCCTATTGACGATAAGAGATCTACTGAGGATTACAGAAGACAGGTTGCAATAAATTTGGTAGAAGATTTTATTGAGAATATAAAATAATTGCCAGAATATCATCCAAAGAGAAAATTGATTTTTGTTCTTTAATTTTTCTAATATAGAAGTATTTCTATTCTAAAGCAAGACTTTGATTTTTAATAAGCTCTTATGGGATTTGATTTTGCTAAATATTCTATTAAACTTATTTATAATATATTAGCTGAATTGCAATAATTATTGCGATAGTTCTGATAGCAAATTCAATTCTTTTATAAAAGTTTTAAATGGTGTATAAAACTCTAGACATCTACTTGGTCTAGAGTTTATTTTATAGATAGCATCAATCAAGTCTTGATTATTTACCTGTGCTAAATCGATTCTTAGTAAAAAATCCCCTTAGTAAATCATTGTTATTTTCAATTTACCCCTTTGCCAAGAGCTATGCATCTGAAAAATAAATCTATCCTAATTTGTTTCCCACTTCTTCATAGCAGGCGAATTTATTTCCTCTAATTTATTTCTATCATATATTGTAATATTTATGACTCATAGCAATCTCCTTCATATTTATATTTCTTGGTAATTACATTTACATGGATTGATTTTGATATGAGTTTTATTTTTACTATTGCCGCATTTAATTTTACAATCTCTCGAACATTAAAACCTTTTTCCAACATAATCAATATACAAAACTCCCGGCTTCATAAGCAGATTGAATAGATAAAAACTCATCAAAATAGAACTTGTTTGTAAGATGATTTCTAGATAGACTTTGAGAATCAAAAGCATTATTCACGTATTTAAAAGCAATAGATTATAAACAAATTGCCTTAAACAAATATTTTTTTCATATATTTTGAAAAAACTTATGCATAATACTTTATTGTAAATTATTACAAATATCGCAATATTATTAACTAAACTCTTTT
>JAUNVF010000051.1 GCA_030537815.1 Tissierellia bacterium
CATATAGCCACTTTCTAATTTTATATTTAATTTGCTTAATGAACTCTTTCTCCAAAGACTTTGGTCATTACCAGAATAGAGATAACCAGAATTGCACTAAATGCTACTACCATCCAAGATAGAGGCATGATACCGGCAACTATATATGCGATAAAACTTATTACTCCTGCGATCAGAGCATAGGGTATTTGAGTTTTGACATGATCATATGTTTCGCAACCTGCTCCGGCAGATGAAAGTATTGTCGTATCGGATATTGGAGAGCAGTGATCTCCAAAAAGTCCACCCGATAGGACTGCTGCAATCGTAACTATCATTGAAGCATCGAGTCTTGCAGCCATAGGTAAGGCAATGGGCATCATTATAGCAAAAGTTCCCCAAGAGGTTCCGGTTGAAAATGAGATTGTCGCACCGATTAAGAAAATCAATGCCGGGACAAATGAGGGTGCTACATTTCCTTTTGCAAGTCCTATTATATACTCCGCTGTGCCTATGCTCTTTCCAACAGCTCCCAGCGACCATGCAAGGACTAGAATCATGATTGTATTTGTCATTTTACTAAGTCCTTTTATATATATTGGTATAGATTCTTTTATGCTGAATACTTTATAATAAGCCATCAAGAGTATAATTGCGATTGAACCATAAAAATAGGCTGTTATCAAAGCTACTCTGAATAGAGATCCCGGAACTTTCTTGAACGGGAATCCATGCGGTATCAAAAGAGAGAACAAGGTTACAAATAATATCAATAAAGGAATCAATACTACTAGTGGATTTGTCTCTTTTATATCTTCTTTACCTTCTTCGATTTCATATACTTCTTTTTCGGCTTCCTCTTCAGCTTTTTTCATAGGCCCGATTTCTTTTTTAGTAATTACCATTGTCGGCACTAGGATTAGGCAGAATATTGCATAAAATTGAAATGGGATTGCCTGAATAAATGCTTGAAAATCTGTTATACCTGTGATATTTAATAGTTCGAATTCTTTTTGAATCAATCCCATAGAATAAACTCCCCATCCTATAAATGGTATCAATATACATACGGGACTACCGGTTGTATCGAGTATCCATGCGAGCTTTTCTTTTGACACTCCGAGCTTTTTAAAAAGCGGACTGAATATTGGACCGACAATTAGCGGCGTGCCTAATTCTGAAAAAAATACTGCGATTCCAGCAACCCATGCAGCAATCTGAGCTTTTGCAGCGGTGTTGACTTTTTTTGCCAGCATTTTAGCGAAGCCTCCCGCTCCTCCGGACTCTTCAATCAAGCTCACAAAGCCTCCAATGAATACTAAAAGAATGATTACACCTGCATTATAACTGTCTTGCAATTGAAGAAATAACAGCTCGCTCACCATTGTAGTAGTTGCTTTTACAGGATTTCCACCTACATACAAAAGTACTCCTGAAAACACTCCTACGGCCAATGATAAAAGTACATTCTTTGTTTTTATGGATAGGAGTATTGTAATTATGATAGGGATTAAAGATAGTATCCCCATATTTATAGTTTCTTCCATATTATCACCTCACACTAATATACTATACTGTATTAAATTCATAATCAAGTTTATCTTAGTATTTTTTTGATTATTTAATTACTTCGATAAAATAAATGATATTAATTTTCAGTATAGTATAATATAAGGAGACGTATTTAAATAAGAGGAGGATTTTGATGTTAATAAATGATGAATTATTTGAGAAATTGTCTAAGATTAAATTCAAGCCTGGCGGTGTTGATGGCAGTAATTGGCTGATATCAAAATCGGGAATCGACAAAAACAAAAATATTTTAGAGATATCTTGCAATACGGGATTAAATGCTATAAAACTTGCTCAAAAGAATGGATCTAATATATATGGAATCGATATGAATCGAGAATTGATAGAGAGAGCAAATAAGAATATAAATAAATATGGCTTGTCGGATTTGATTTGTACTAAGACAGCTGATTACAGAGAAATTCCCTTTGATGATGAGAGTTTTGACATAGTTTTTTGTGAATCAGTATTGATTTATTTTGTGAATTTAGATAAGGAGAAAATTTTAAAGGAATGTTTTAGGATATTAAAACCGGGTGGGATTTTACTCGTTCATGATCTCGTAGTAGAAAAATTAGATGAATTGCAATTAAATAAAATGAGAGCGATTACAAATCTCTACTTATATCCAATAGATAGAAAAAGATGGATTGAGATTTTTAAAAAAGCCGGATTTTTTAGAATAGAACAAAAGCTTGGTAATTTAATTTTATTTAACAAGGCAGATTTATTAACTGATGAGGCTTTTAAAAGCTTAATGCGAATTGTAAAAAAAGAAATCAGCCCTAGGAGTATTAAGAGATTTATGGATATACGTGATTATTTCGATATAGATAAAAGAAGTTTTAAATATATATTGACTGCAGCAACAAAAAAATAATTATAATCATATTTTCCCTTATATTATCGACATAGAAAATTTTATCGGTATTATAGGGGATTTTTATATTAAATATAAATTTCAAATTAATATATTTTTTTTGTGGACATTTAGATTTTACTGGGTTATAATCTATCTTGCTGGTTTAATATAATATACTTAAAGTTTAATATACTTCGCAAAGACGAGATTGGAGATATCATGGAAATAGGAGATAGGTTAAGACAAATTAGGATTCAGCTAGGTCTGACACAAGAAGAGCTGGCTGAAAGATCTGAGCTTACAAAGGGATTTATTTCGCAGATTGAAAGAGATTTAACTTCTCCTTCTGTAGATTCTCTTGACGATATATTAGAGGCTCTCGGAACAAATTTAAGTGATTTTTTTAAAGAGGAGTCGAAAACTCAGATCGTATTTAAAGAAGAAGATTTTTTTGTATCTAAAGATGATGAGCTGGGAGTTGAAATCTCTTGGATAGTTCCAAATGCACAAAAAAACGATATGGAGCCAATCAGAGTAAAGCTCGATAAAAAAGGAAGAACAAAGATTTATCAGCCTTATGAAGGTGAAGAATTTGGATATGTATTAAAGGGTTCATTAGAATTTATAATAGGCGATAATATTTATAATGTGTCTGAAGGTGAATGTTTCTATAATCCTGCAGATAAAACTAGAAAAATAAAAAATAGCTCAGAGGGGATTACAGAGTTTTTATGGATATCTTCTCCGCCGGGCTTTTAGGAGGAAAAATGACAAAAATAATTGAATTATTAGGAATATCAAAGTCATTTGGTGACGATAAAATTTTGGATAATATAAATCTTTCTGTGGAACAGGGAGATTTTATGACTTTATTAGGCCCTTCTGGATGTGGCAAGACCACAACTTTAAGGATAATAGGAGGCTTTGAAACTCCCGATGAGGGTAGAGTTATCTTTAATGGTGAAGATATCAGTGACAAAGCTCCATATGAGAGGCAATTAAATACGGTATTTCAGAAATACGCTCTTTTTCCACATATGAATGTATTTGAGAATATAGCATTCGGTTTGAAATTGAAAAAGACGGCAAATGATTTAATTGAAAAAAAGGTTAAAGATATATTAAAATTAGTGAATTTATCTGGTTTTGAAAATAGGAAGATCGAGAGGCTGAGCGGTGGTCAGCAGCAGAGGATAGCTATTGCAAGAGCATTGGTAAATGAACCGAAATTACTCCTATTGGACGAGCCCCTAGGCGCTTTGGATTTAAAGCTTAGAAAGGAAATGCAAATAGAATTAAAAGCCATTCAAAAGAGAGTTGGAATTACTTTTATTTACGTTACTCATGATCAGGAAGAAGCCCTTACTATGTCGGATTTAATCGTCGTAATGGATAAGGGAGAAATCCAGCAGATTGGAAGTCCGGTAGATATTTATAATGAGCCTATAAATTCTTTTGTTGCAGATTTTATAGGTGAGTCAAATATAATTAATGGGATAATGAAAAAGGACTATCTGGTCAATTTTTCCGGTATCGACTTTATATGTGTAGATAAAGGTTTTGAGATTAATGAACCTGTAGAAGTCGTAATAAGGCCAGAGGATATTGAGATAAGCTCGCCCGAAAAGGGAATGCTTAAAGGAGAGGTAAAGTCTGTAATATTCATGGGTGTGCATTATGAGATAGATGTTGAGGTCGATGGATTTAAGTATTTGGTTCACTCGACTAAATTCGCTAAAAAAGGTGATCAAGTAGGCTTGATTGTAGAGCCGGACAATATCCATATAATGAAAGAGGCTGCAGATGAAATTTAAAAAGATGTCGTATCCTTATTTAATTTGGCAATTGATATTTATCGTCGTGCCATTATTATTGGTTTTTTACTATTCGATAACATCCGGTAGCATAGATTCTTTTAGAGATATGAGTTTTAGCATAGCGAGCTTTAAGCGATTTATGACATCCCAATATTTATCAATACTGCTAAAGTCTCTTAGAATAGCATTATACACTACTATTATCTGTTTATTGATCGGATATCCGATGGCATATTATATATCAAGACTTAAAACTAAGATTCAAAGCACGATGATTTTATTGGTGATTATACCGATGTGGATGAATTTTTTATTGAGGACATATGCATGGCTTACTATACTGAGTAAAAATGGAATTATAAATAAATTTTTAAATATATTTGGCATTGCTCCCCTCGATTTAATTTTTACTGAAAAGGCAGTTATGATAGGTATGGTATATAATTTTCTGCCTTTCATGGTTCTTCCGATATATTCTGTTCTGGCTAAGATGGATATGGATTTAGAGGAGGCGGCATGGGATTTGGGAGCAAATAAAAATCAAACTTTTTGGAGAATAATTTTCCCGATGAGTTTGCCAGGAGTAATTACGGGAATAACTATGGTTTTTATACCTGCTGTCTCAACATTTGAGATTTCATCTCTTTTAGGAGGCAATAAAGTAAATCTTATAGGCAATGTCATTGAACAGCAATTTAGAGTTACCGGTGATTGGCATTTTGGGTCGTCGATGAGCATGATTCTAATGATACTAATCGTCTTATCCATGTTGATAACAAATAGATTTGGAGAAGATAGCGGGGGTGAATTATGGTAAAAAATAAATTTAGGAATTTTTACTTAATACTTGCATTTGCCTTTTTATATGCTCCGATAATCGTATTGATTGTGTATTCATTTAATAATTCGAGAATAAGAGGCGAATGGGGAGGATTTACTCTTAAATGGTATATTGAATTATTTAAGGACAGAGAGGTTTTGGCTGCTTTATATCACACATTATTGGTCGCATTTATAACTACGATCGTATCTACTATTATCGGCGTTTTCGCTGCGATGGGAATATCGAATTTTAGAAAAAAAACAAAGGCAGTCGTGCTTAATTTAAATTATATTCCCGTTTTAAATCCCGATATAGTAACGGCGGTCGCCTTGATGGTTTTGTATGGAGTATTTAAATTTAAATTTGGACTATTTACCATGCTTTTATCGCATATTGCATTTACAGTTCCATATGTAGTTTTATCTGTGCTACCGAAATTAAAGCAGATGAATAAATTCCTACCAGAGGCGGCGATGGATTTAGGGGCCACTCCATTCGAGGCATTTACAAAGGTCGTGCTGCCAGAAATCAAGCCGGGGATTGTAACGGGAGCTATGCTAGCATTTACATTGTCGATTGATGATTTCGTCATATCTTTTTTCACGACAGGTCATGGAGTTGCAAATATTTCTACAACTGTATTTTCTATGGCTAGGAGGGGCATCAATCCGATAATAAATGCATTGTCAACTCTTATGTTTGTAGCGATGTTAGCTTTACTGATAATAATAAATAAAAATACTAGGGAAGAGGAGTGATTCTATGAAAAAAATAATTTTAGTTTTGATGCTAATTCTTTTAACCGGTTGTGCAGGTTCAGATTCTGAAAATGTAGTTAATGTATATAATTGGGGAGAGTATATGGACAAGGATATACTAAAGGATTTCGAAGCTGAAACGGGTATAAAAGTTAAATACGATACCTTTGTTACAAATGAAGATCTTTATGTTAAGATGAAAAAAGGCGGCGACTCTTATGATGTAATAATACCTTCAGAATATATGATAGAGAGAATGATTGGAGAAGATATGCTCCAAAAACTCGACAAAGAAAAACTAGAGAATCTCCATAATATAGACCCTAAGCTTTTAAATATGGATTATGATCCTGATTCAGAGTACTCGATACCTTATTTATGGGGCACTCTCGGAATTGTTTACAATAAAAACAAAGTCGATGGCGAAGTAGAAAGCTGGGATATTTTATGGGATAAAAAGTATGAAAATGAAATTGTAATGCTCGACAGCTCGAGAGATTCAATAGGAATCGCATTAAAAAGGCTCGGATATTCGATGAATACAAAAGACGAAAAAGAGCTTGAAGAAGCTAGAAATTTACTTGTAGAACAAAAGCCATTGGTCTTGGCATATCAAGTAGACCAAACTAAAGATATAATGGTTGGAGAAGAGGCTTCGATTGCTGTAATGTATTCCGGAGACGCTTATGATGCGATAAGACAAAATGATAATCTAGAATATATAATTCCAAAAGAGGGATCTAATCTTTGGTTTGACTCAATGGTCATTCCTTCAAATGCGAAGAATATAGATAATGCATACAAATTTATTGACTATATTTGCAAGCCTGAAGTTGCAGCAAAGCTTGCCGATTATGTTGGATACTCAACTCCAAATCTAGAGTGTAAAGATCTTCTCGAACCAGAGATGAGGGAATCTGAAGTAGCATTTCCTAATCTGGATGAATTAAATGATATGGAGGTATTTAATAATCCAGGAGAAACTGTAATTATTTACGATAAGATATGGACAGATGTTATTTCAGAATAAATATTTTGCCTAACCCGCATAAGCGGGTTTTCGCTTTTTATTTTCTAAATATTTTAGTTAATCCTTATTATGGTATATATCTTGAATAATGAATTAC
>JAUNVF010000014.1 GCA_030537815.1 Tissierellia bacterium
CTTCCTCTTCTTCCTCTTCTTCTTTTTCGACTTCTTGCTCTATCGTCTCTTCTTTTTCCTCTGCAATATCTTTTTTCTCTTCTGAGATTTCTTCCTTTATCTCGGTTTCTTTCTCAGGAGCTTTTGTTGCAGGGCTACAGGCCGATACGAAAACAAGCATGAAAGCCAAAAGCAAAGCTATTCTCCTCTTTTTCACAATTCTCTCCCCCTTTAAATTAGGACATAAATATCCCTTTATTACATTATATCAAAAAATTACTTATTATTCTCTTTTTCTTATTATTCTCAATTCAAACGATAATTAGTCTTAAAAAAGTTTTTCATAAATCAATCCAAATATGTTATATTTTATAGTGGAGGTCGACATGATTTTATTATTTGCAATCTCAAGCATTTATATATATTTTATATGGGAAAAATACTATAATGAAATAGCTCTAAAAAGTTTTAAACATGTCATCATGGTCAATGGCATTAGAGGAAAGACTCATGTATGCAGGCTTATCGACTCTATTTTGAGAAGCAAAGGATATAAGGTATTCACCAAGACGACCGGAACCAAGCCCTTTGTAATCGATACTAATGGTCAAGAGATTCCTATTAAGAGGATAGGAAGACCGAATATAAGCGAGCAGTTTAAAATCATAAGAAAAGCATATAAAGAAAGAGCTGAAATAATTATAATTGAATGTATGGCGGTCAATCCGGAATATCAAAAAGTCCTACAAAGCAAAATTGTAAAATCAGATATCGGTATTATAACCAATGCTAGATATGACCATATATTTGAAATGGGTAAGAGCATAGAAGATATAGCCAATTCACTATCGGCAACCATTCCAATAGGAGGAGATCTTTTTTTACCCGAGTCAGATGATTTTATATCTCTCGAAAACAAATATAAAGAAAAATCTAATATTCACAAAATTAAATTTGATGAGGAATCAATTTTTGATTTAAATGAAAAACTGGCAATAGCCGTGTCCGAATTTGTATTTGACAATGACGGTGTTGACTATGAGATTTCAGAATTAAAAAATGGTATAAAATCTTATTTGCCTGATTATGGCTCATTAAATTTATATACGATATCCGAAGGCAATAAAATCAATCTCTTCAATTTATTTTCTGTCAATGACCCGATATCGGCAAATAAAATCTTAAAAAATCAGAAATTTGATTTAAAAGATATGGAATTTGTATTTAATAATAGAAGAGACAGACCTGACAGAATTTTAGCTTTTAAAGAATATTTTTTCAATGCGCATAAAGAAATAAAAATCCATATAGTCGGAGAAAATAAATTTCTTGCAAAAAGAATTTTAAAAGATTTTCGATTGGTAATAGAAAATAATTACGACTTTCTGAAAAAAGAGGATACTCTTTTTATAGGTTTGGGAAATATTAAGGGAGCAGGCGAAAAAATCTTAAAATTAGCGAAAGGAGGAAATTCATGAGTATTTATTATTTTTACAGTCTATTAATCTCATTAATCTACTATGAATTAGTAAATCTTTCACCTGGCGGTATAATAACGCCCATGTATTTCGGCCTTTTCCTATATGATCACAAGAGGATTGGATTTACAATCATCATATCTTTTTTGGCATTTTTCCTTGTAAGATTATTGGATAATATTATGATATTGTACGGAAAGAGGCGTTTTGTGACTTTTCTTTTAATAGCAATAATATTGAAAATCTCTTTTTCAAAATTATTTTTTAGCTCAAGTATCTTCTCCATTAATGCTGAAAGCATAGGCTTTATAATACCCGGACTAGTCGCCAAAGATTTTGACAGACAGGGAATAATCCCAACACTGATCAGTTTGGGAGTCGTTAGCATTATAATCAAATTAGTTTCTTTGGTGGTATTATGAAAAATTTAAATAGATATCTCATATTGCTGCTGATTTTTTTGATTATCAGCCTGTCATTAGTCGAGATGACTAAAAAAGAAATTTATACTGAATCAGATTATATCCATTCTTTGAAAAGAGTTGAAGAGGCTTTTGAAGAGATAAAAAACTATAAATTATCTAATGGAATAATAATCGACAAATCAATCGATATAAATGAAACCGGCATCTTGGGTCCTGAGTTTAATGGATTGACGACAACTCTTGGAAGTCTCGAGTCTAAAAGGACGGCTACAAATCCTGAATTAGTCATAGCCATAATCAAGGAGATAGAGAAACTAAATCTGAAAGAAGGGGATCATGTAGCGATAAATATGTCGGGTTCATTTCCAACTATAAATATAATGACGATTATAGCAATTGAGGATATGAATTTAAAACCGGTGATAATATCATCTATCGGTTCGAGTAATTATGGTGCAAATGATCCTGAATTAGTTTATTTTGATATGGAGAATCTCCTCTACGAAAAGGCCCTTATCAATCACAAAAGCATAGCCATTAGCAGTGGAGGCGATAGAGATCTAGGTCTAAATATGGATTCTAAAATGCTGAAAAAGATTGTCGACAGAATAGATGTCGATTATATATATATCGAAGACTTAGATGAAAATATTGATTATAGATATTCTATTTACCGCTCATATGATCCTAAGGCTTTTATAAATATAGGCGGAAATTTAGTCTCATTTGGATTGAATTCTAAAATTCCTATAAATAAATCGGGAGTACTGGATAGACTGCCAATCAATGATGATTCAAATGGATTGTCTCAAAAATTTTTAAAGGACAATATAAAAGTATTAAATATATTAAATATAAAAGATCTCGCTCATAGATACGACATCCCTATTGACCCGATTCCAATTCCAAGAATAGACTCAGATTATAGGAATATAGTTTATGTCTACGATAAATTCCTCATCTCTTTTTCTCTAATCATTGCGATATTCATGATTATAGTAATATCTTATAAAAGAAAAAATAAATCCATAATTTAAAGGCTCTGCATTTGAAAACACAGGGCCTTTAAAGATTTGTTGCAACTATAATTTCAATCTGTAAAGATTCCTTGGCCTTCCCTTATCTTGGTAATTTAAATCTATTTCAATGGCTTTTTCCTTTTCCAAATAATTTAAATACCTGTAAATGGTTTTTGGATTTAGTTTTGTATTTTCTGCAATTGTTTCAACATCAACCGGATCTTCACATGAAGCTAAAAAATCTATTACTATCTTCAATGTCTGATTGCTTATCCCCTTCTCATAATTCATCAAATAATTATCTATACCTTTATATTTCAAATGAACTCTTATCCTAGAAATCAAGTCGAGAGCCTTTATAGGCTTAACAGAAAAGTCATTGACTCCCGCTTCAAAAAAAGCTTTCAAAACCTTAGGGTCCTCTTCTATAGTCAATGCGATTATAGGAATATAAGGAAGCCTTTTTCTTATTGATTTTGTCAATTCTACTCCATTCATCTCCGGCATATTATAATCTATTAAAACTAAATCTATTTTTTCATTATCTAATGCCTTCTTCACCTCATCCAAAGTTCTCGCAGTTATGCTATTCCAATTTGAATAGTCGCATATTTCAGAAATAGTGTAAAGAATGTCCTTATCATCATCAATTGCAAGAATATTAGTCATATACATCTCCCTCGTCATTTAGAATTATAGTGGCCTTTGTATATTCTCCCTCTCTGCTCTCAATATTTATGCTACCATCGTGGTTCTGAATTACTTTTTTAATAAATGCCAATCCCAATCCAGTCGACTCACTTTCAGAATACCCTATCGTCCAAATCTTACTTAGCATCTTGTCATTTATTCCTATTCCATAATCTTTAAATATAAAATATATCCCATCCTCGCCTTTAAATACAGAAATCTCTATCGGACCCTTCCCATCGACTTTTTCAATTGCATTTATAGAATTCTCTATCAAATTAATGAAAGCTCTCGTCATCCTTATGCGATTGACATAAACCTTCGAATCCTTGACATTATTTCTGTAATTTATATCAATATCTGAATAATTGGAGTATATATAAGATAATACTCCTTCCATCAAATTCTCTGTAGATGTCATATTTTTATTATCCTGATCTTTAAGTTCATTTACCATATCGATTATCAAATCGACAGATGAAGATATTTTCCCCATATATTCTTTAATCTTAAAGTCGTCCGATCTAAGCTCAGCTAAATTCGAAAGACCCTGTATGGTGGTAAGAGGAGTCTTAATATCATGTGCTATATTATTAATTTCCCTGTAATTTCTAAGTTCCAGCGCTTCAAGATGAGATTTGTATATCTTATTTTTCGCCCTCATATTCATACTCGAAAGCAAATTAATCTTATTCTCCTTACTCAATTGAATCATATAGATGATTCCAAAAAACAAAAATATAAAGGTCATGGTTATAAAAAAATAGTCCATAAATTCTGACAACCCGAATAAAATTCCCAGATTTTTTATATCGAGTGATATTTCGCCATGGCCTATCTTATAATCAGTCAAAAATGGTATCAGATCCAAAAACTGAAGCCCTATTAAAAATATACTGATATCGATCAATCTCTTTGGCATTGATACCGTATGTAATTCCTTACTAATTAATATAAGAATCACGAGGATAATGCTTATTGCAACCATTGAAAAATCGTATTTTATATCATAAGCAAAGTCTATAAAAATATAAACTAAGTAAATCATAATAAAGGTCAGAGAGCATTTCATTATGATAAAAAATTTGCTCTCTACTTTTTGCCTAAGTGAGTCGGCTATTAAATAAGCGCCTAAATAATGTGGCAATGCCCGAATACTATTCAGTATGACAAGAGAAATCGCAGCATCTATAAGCATCGTTATAGATTTGTCGTCAACTATTAAACTGAATTTCCCATATATGTCAAAAGTCTTTTCTGTGATAATAATAGGCATTAATAATCCGAGAGCAAGAAGGCAAATCCCATAAATTAAATTTTTGACCTCGATTTGAAATCTATCTTTTATCATATTCATAAAACACCTCGTCGGAAATCGCTAATCTCATCAATAGATCTATTTTCGTGATTATAATATCTATATTTAATTATATATTTAAATGAAATTATTGTAAAATAGTCATATCGAAATTATTATCTCATTAAAAAAGACCGCCATCTTGCGGTCAAAATTAAATGTGAAATAGCATCATCCCAACTACTCTATCAATAGTATTCTTATATCCAATATCCATCGCTATTTTTTCCAATCGATCTCTCAATTCATTTATTTCTGTATCATCTTCGGGATCATCTAAGAATCTATGTGCATATCTCAAAGAAGAAGCTTCAGGATCAAAATCTTTTTCTCCGAGTCTCCTTTGAAATTTAAGATCTGGATAATATCCCTTTATCAATAATAAATTTAAAATTGCCCTAAATCTTATCTTCCAATCAGTTTCTTCTTTATCGGGATAATCTTTTTTTATTAAATCATATACTCTTTCTTTTCTAAATATAAAACTCGAGATATATACATATGATTTCGAGGCGCCAATCAGTTTTTCAACAGTGTCCCATTCCCTTATCCCAGGGCTCATCGACGCAAAAACTAAATCGAATTTCTTATTCCAGCCCATATCCTCCAGTTTTATTTCTTTCCAATCACATCTTATCAATTCGTATCTGTCTTTGGGTATACCCTCTTCATCGCAAGCTATTTCAGCGTATTTTAACATCTCATCCGCAATATCTATTCCGATAACATTCGCTCCTGCTTTTACGAAGGGGATTAAAAATCTTCCCGCCCCACAGCCTATATCAAGTATATTGCAGCCTTCGAGGTCAATTCTATCCTCAATAAAGTCCAGAACTACTCTATCAGGATTTTCCTTAGTATATTCGTAAAATTCCTGAGCTCTTTTATTCCATAAATCTCTTTGATTACTATGCTCTCTTTCTCCATTCAACTGATCGATATAATCTTTTTCCAGCATCTCTACTCCTATCTATTAGCTTCCAAAATACTTATTATCTCATCTGTTTCATAATATCTCGTGCTGGCATGACCCGCTCCGATAACTATTATCAAATAATCTTCATCCCTGCTATATCTACTTATTAGATTGTAATTATTGTCTAGCGATCCCGTCTTAACTCCCGTAATATCAGGATTATAATATCTTGAAGAAGTATTTAACATCTCATTAGTATTCTCCCATTTCAAAGTATTACCATTATCATCAGTATATATATAATAAGGGCTGCTCACTATATTTGAAATGACGGGATTTTCAAGCAGTTTAAAAGATACTTTCTTCAAATCAATTATATTAGTATAATTTTCATCATTATATCCGCTAGGTACTGTAATATTCGTATTTTGATACCCCTCTTGCAAAAGATATTCTCCTAATCTATCTATAAAAAGATCAATCGCATCTTGAGGATTTAAAGTTTCCTCACCGGCAATTCTCCTTCCCGAAGCCGCTGCTAATGCATTTGCTGCGTCATTACCGGATGGTATGAGCATAGCCTTTATTATATCCTCGACCTTCATCTCACCCGGCTGTATATATGCTAATGAAGAATCCTCTTGTACCAAATATATCTCTTCTCCAATATAGACAATCTCATCCATATCCAAAATCGTGAGAGCATAATCTATAACAAAAAGCTTAGCCAAGCTTGCCGGAGCAACTTTTAAATCGGGCGACTTTTCAAATATAATCTCACCGCTATTTAAATTGTAAACTCCAACAGCTTTAGACGATAGATTTTCTTCAAGCATACCAAAACCTTCAATTGCAATCCTACGCTTTTCAGTTTTAAAGATTTTAAAATACAAAATTATAATTATCGATAATAAAACTAATAATAAAAAAGTATTTTTCTTCTTATTCTTTTTTCTTCTAAGCTTTCTCCTCTTCATTTCACCCTCCAAATAATAATTATAACATAATGGATATGGTTTTCATACTTTGAGGATTTTATTTTAAAGTAAAGGAACTACTGATTTTAGTAGTTCCCGAGTATTTATTTCTATTCTATTTCCATCTCGATTATTTCTCCGGTCGAAGCATCTACTTTATATTCGTATTCTTTATTTTGATAGATAAATTCAACTTCATAAACTACTCTTCCGTCATCTTCATCATATTCAAATTCATACTCATTTATATCGGATTCCTTGACGCCCGCCTCATCTAAAACTATCTTCTTTAATTCATCTTGGCTTAATAGATCAGGATTTGCTTCTAAGATCTTTGCATCATCATCAGTATCTATTTCTTTGCTCTTGATACTTCCATCTGTATAAATCTCATACTCGTATTCCTTATTACCCACAGTAAACTCGATATCGAAATACTCCTCATTATCCTTTTTCTTATACTTATTTTTCTCAATTATGATTTCCGATTTTTCGACGCCTGCATCTTTTAAAGCGACTTTCAATGCCTTGTCTCGGCCTTCCTCCAAATCATTGGATTCTTCTTTTACTTCATCTTTTTTTGTCAGCTCTTCTTTTACTTCATTTTTTTCTTCAAATTCGATTATATTAGCATCTTCCTTGCTTTTCTTATCGACATCAGACGAACATCCCTGAATAGCAAAAATAGACACTAAGACTACAGCCATAATCTTGTAAATCTTATTCATTTAATTCACCATTTTCCTAAATATTATATTTGATTAGAGATTCTACATTATAATCTCCATTCTTTTCTCGACCATTTAAATCTGTTAATTCAATTAGAAAAAGCATTGTATCTACCTTGCCACCCATCATCTCTACTAATTTAGCCGTAGCATTGACAGTACCTCCAGTTGCTAACAAATCATCGATAATCGCAACCTTTGCATCTTTCTCGACAGCTCCTTCCTGAATCTCTAAACTATCTATACCATATTCTAATTCGTATTCATATTCAACTGTATTTCCCGGTAATTTACCTTTTTTTCTAACGGGAATAAAGCCAATATTCATCGCATATGCCACTGCTGAACCGAGAACAAAACCCCTAGCCTCAGGACCGATTATATAATCTATATCCCTGTCCTTCAATTTCTCGACCATGCTGTCTATCGTCTCTCGAAAGGCATCCCTATCTCTAAGCAATGTAGTTATATTTTTAAAACTAATTCCTTTTTTGGGAAAGTCGTCGATAATCTCAATATACTTTCTTAAATTCATCCTATTCTCCTATGTATAATTTATTTTTCATATGCCTTGTCTTCAATATTTTCCTTTTTTATCTTATTTGGATTTGCAGGGAACCAACCTTTCTCAACTCTCTTTTCCTGATCAAAAAGTTCCAATATACTCCAGAGACATGAGAATCCTGTTACGCTTAATAATCCACCTATAAACAGGCTTTCAATGCTGATAGCCGCTATTATAAATCCTATTCCCAATACAGCAAATACAGGCCATACCTTAGTACCAAAATAATATTCTGCCTTTATAACTATAGGATGAAATAGACCTATAATCAAAAAAGTGAATATTCCCAAAATTAAATTATATATATTCATATAAACATCCTTTCATCTAATTTACTCCAAGCTGACATATTATTTGTACCCTCTCTACACAAAGTCTAATCTGTTTTTTAAAAAAATGATTGAATCTTTTTTATTAAACTGTTACAATTATTAAGAATATAAGGAGGATTTTATGAAAAAAATACTATTGTTAATGCTAACAGCATCTCTAATGCTAACGGCCTGTTCAGGTTCCGGTAAGCAAGAGGAAAAATCTACAGTCCAGGAAGTGGAGATTTCAGATGCGGAAAAGGACAATTCCAAAGAAGAAATAGAAGATGATAAATTAGAGGATAAATCAGAAGAAAATAAAGGAGACAAAAAAGCAGAAGAAGCTAAAAATGAAATATCTGAAGAGGAAATAGAGAAAGAAGCTGAAGATACAGAAAAAAGCGAAGATTCTACAGAATCTGATGAGGACAGTCAACAAAAAGAAGAAGTCAAAACTCTTAATGTAAAAAGAGAAGGACCTAAATATATCTCTCATTTCGAAAACTATAATGGATTTAAAGAATTTACTGATAATAATATAGGAGAATTCATTTATAATGAAAAAGCAGATATTGTCATAATAAAACTTAAAGTCCTAAATCCAGACTTATTACCTGAAAAAGTAGGCTCTGAAATCATAGGAAAAGTAAAACTTTCAGAAAATAGGATTTTGGAAAACAAACAAGTTCAAAACTACAATTATGAAGGAAAAGAATATAATTCAGATATTTCAATCTCCGACGAAAGAATGTTAGAAATAGCTGAAGAAGTAGCACAAATTTTAAAATCTAATTAAATCTGAATCGGCATCATAATTATGATGCCGATTTTCTTTATATTACTAATAAATCAATTATTATATTTATATTCCTTGATAGATTCTTATCATTATACTAATCATTTATTCGCATCTTGATAATTTCGATAAACAGGCTGTTTACTGTTTGTTTTTTTATTAATACATCGTATATCTTGGATATTTAACAAATAAATAAAATGTATAAGTTTACATTTTTAATTTTTTTATGTATAATAAATTAAGTTAGTAAATCACAACTAACTAATTTTATATGAGGAGGTCAATATGGTTTATATTGTCACATTAATTTACTCTTTTTTATTTATTAGAATCCTGGGGAAATATATAGGTAAGAAACCGATCATAACCTATTTAATAACAATTGTAATTGCATTTTTTGCGGTAACGATTGACCCAGAAGCCATGCAGAAAAGATATGGATTTTTCATATTTGAATTCTTTATGCATCCTCTATATTCAGGAGCTCTGGCGATGTCATTATTTTTCTTCGTCATGTACTGCCCTGTATTACCAAGTAAATGGAAAGTCACTAAATTGTCGAGAAAAAATAGAACAGAATTATCTATTATCGCTTCAATACTGACTTTAGTGCATAATCTTTTCTACGGTTTTATCGATCATCATTTATTTATAGAAGTCTTTAGCAATCCATTTGTATACGGAAAACGATATTTTGTATTTACTTTATCATCAGCAATGGCAATAATTTTACTGATTCCATTATTTATCACATCATTTAGGACTGTAAGAAAGAAGATAAATCCAAGGTCTTGGAAAAAGATTCAAAAGTTGGCTTATCCATTTTGGATCTTGATTCACCTACATGTATTATTGATATATATAGACGTATTCTTAAATCCCAGTGAGTTTCATGGAATATTTTTAGTCAATGCGATTCTAAATATGATAGTATATCCTCTTAGCCTTATAATTTGGATATACTTAAAAATAAAACAGAAAAATAGAAAAATCGCAAAATCAGCTCATTAATTTTATTTAGTTGCCGAAAATTTAATCAAAAAAATCGCCTTGAATTCGAAATTATTTCGATAATTCAGGCGATTTTTAATATCAAACGACTTCCAATGGCTGTTTTGTTCTCGGAGCCGGAAATTGAAGATCTATTTTATCAAAATCTCCCTTTGATATCTCAATCTTTCTCGACTCTAACATCTGATTTATATGTTCTTTTCTCGACGACTTAGCTACAGCCGAAACTCCCTCTTTACTCAATACAAAATTCAATAAAATCTGAGGGATGCTAATTTCGTATTTTTTTGAAAGACTAATCAATAATTCATTTTCATTTAATTTGTAATTCAATTCTAATCCATGAGCCATAGGGCAATAAGCCATGGTGGCAATGCCCATTTTATTATGATATGGAAGTAAATCGTATTCGATTCCTCTCGAATCAAGATTATACAATACCTGATTTGTAACACATCTATCTCCATTATCTATCTTGAATAGCTCTTTCATATCATTAGTATCAAAATTTGACACGCCCCAATTCCTTATTAGATTTTGCCTTTTTAAGTCCTCCATCAATATAACTACTTCTTCTAGATTTGTATCAAATCCTATCCAATGAAGCAAATATAAATCAAGATAATCAGTTTTCATATTTTTCAAACTATTTTCCACAGATCTATATATCGATCTTTTATTTGCATTTCCGGGCAATACTTTAGAAATAAGAAATAATCTACTCCTGTCATATCCCTTCAAAGCTTCTCCTATCAGAGCTTCCGACCTTCCATCTCCATACATTTCAGCAGTGTCAATATAGTTAATTCCAGATTCCACAGCATACTGAACTGATTCAATTTCTCTATTATACTCCGATTTAATATCTCCCATCTTCCAAGTTCCCAAAATCAATTTGTCTAATTTAATCTTCATAATCTCCTTCCTTTCTATATCTGATTATAAATGCCGAAATATTCAAATAAAAACCTCCAAGACGCCTCTCTTGGTAGAGTGACCTTCTTGGAGGCATCGATTTGCTTCCTTCTATTTTAAAATCATTGATTTATTATCTTAAATCCCTTGTCAGACCTTATATCGCCTGTCAGTCCTTCATATACAGGTATGGTTTGAATTAAAAATTCTCCCTTTTTTTCATAAGTAATTATTATATTGGGTGAAGTTTCCGGCAAAACCATCTTTAACAAGACCGCATCGTCTTGTTGTAATTCTATTCCGTTGACTATAGTATCCTTCATCCAAAATCCACCCTTGTCAGGGTCGTACTCAATATAATTGATTTTAAATGAGCCTCCATAAACTTGAGGAACAAATAATAAGGATTCGCCATCTTCATTTATAATAGTCGTATTCATATTATAATTTCTTAATTTGGCATCATCTATCGTGGTGCCAAAATAATATATGTCCATATAATTTTCTTTTTCATTATCCGGATCTGCTATTTCATAATTGGGATTCTTTATGAATCCATCCTGTTGAATTGGTTTCTCGGGCTTTTCAGAACTCTCTTCATTGTCTTCTATCGTTATCTTAACTATTTCTGGTGGCTCTTTTTTTGGAGTTTCTTCAGGTTTAGGATTAGGTTCGGGATTTTCCAAACTTTTATTCTCTTCGACTACCTCTTCTTTTTTCTCGGGTAATTCGACTATTTCCTTGCTTCCTTCGTCATTCTCCTCCTTAAAGACATCGCCATCGGAATTGTCAACTTCTACAGTATCATTTCTCTCTATACTTTGACCACAACCCGTTGCCATCAATAGTACAAGAATTAGCAATATTTTTCTCATAATTACCTCTTTCTACGATCTCGTTTAATGCTTGAAAACAGATATCGCGATTGAATTAATTTATTTCGAATAAAGACACCACTCTAACAAAGTTCAGGGCATCTCAATTTCTTTATGTAATAATTATAACTGAATTAAACTTATATGTCCATTATACTATATATCTAATTAAAATTAGTCCCAAAGAAGTATACTTCTTTGGGACTATAATATTTTTATTCTTGAATATATCCTTCTTTTAATAAGATATCTTTACAAAAATCAAATTTTTCTTCATTAACTAATACGATTGGTCCTGTACATCCCATTCCACTTTCAGCATAAATCTCATTCTTCCAAAGAGCGCGAACAGCATCTTCAAGCTCGAGAATATCTATACCTGAAATTTGAGCTGTAACAAGCTCTTTTGGTGGAGCTTTAACTTCTTCATCATCTGATGACTCTTTTTTATTGCTTTGAACAAGTCCTGCTAAAATATCTTTGAGGCCCGCTTTATTAGCTTTTTCAAACTCTTCTTTAGCTACTTTCTTGATATTTCCTTTTACAAGGTCACCTGCATAGCTAAGTGCATTTGCAATTACAGGATAGCCGGATGCTCTCGAGATAATAAGTACGGTTCTGTCGTATCCTTCTCCGATTCCCGGTCCATATCCATATCCATTAGCCTCAAATCCGCCACCAGTAGTATAAGATGAGAAAACTTTCATAAGAATATTACCTGTCAAAGTATCATTTACCATGACATCGGGTACACCTTGAAGCAAGTCATTACCTCTCATCAATACTCCGCCATCTGCTCTATTTGAAGTAGCGAAATTGATATCGTATCCGTTTTCTTTTAATTGTTTAAATGCTCTTTCAACTTGAACGGCACCATCGACATTTAGTATTCCTACACTTGGATTTTCTATTCCGATTGCTTTTGCAGCTATTATGCCATAGATACCATTTTTAACCATACCTTCGACTCTATGAGCTGAAGATGTACCGGTTGTGGTTGCTATAATCATCTCTTTTGCAAGAGCAGGTGTAACAGCTCTACCAACAGTAGAAACTCCTATCGGGAAATTATAGTGCATTGTAACACAAGCGCCTATTTCACCTTTATCGAGGAGCTCTTCCATCACCTTGTATCCCTCTTCGTCAGTTTCTACATGATATTGCTTTAAATCACTGTCTACTTTAGGTCCAATCAGTACGACTTCAAGAGAGCTATCTCTTCTTTGAGCCTCTTCAGCACCTTTTACGACATTTTCAATACCATGTTCACTTCCAAGGGTAGTAACAGCTACGACAGCTTTAGATCCAAATGCGCCGGTCTCAAGTCCGGTAGCGATATCTTCAAAGACTTGACCAATCATCTTTTTAACGTCAGTCATTTTATCACCCCTACTCTTCGATTAGACTGGCTGCGAAATCTCTCATAGCTTCTGCAACTAATTTCTTGACTTCATCTTTGGATACTCCGCCTTCTTCATCGCTTTCTCCACTATTTCTCTCGATTACAATAGAAACTCCGTCGAATAGATTAGTCATTCTTCCTAAGAAAAGTGATCCCTTTCCGACTATCTGAGCTCTATTTAAATCTCCAGTCGTCATATCTTCAACGGCAAATCCTAGATAAGGAACTCCCGATGGTATATGTCCTTGTGTTGGAGCCCAACCTTCCATACCATGTTCTTTTATGAATTCCGGCATTTCAGCTTTCTCGAGTTGTTTTTTCATTACTCCAAGGGCGCCTATCATCTTCATATTAGCAGTTGGAACATCTCCAGCTCCTGCAGGCTTTGTAATATCCGGGTTCTGCATCTCAACAGAATATCTGTCAACATCACTTACTGTAAGACCAACTTTTTCAAGTGGTTCAGTAACTAATGAGCTCATTACAGCCTGAGGTGATGATCCCGTACCGACAGTATGTCTTCCTACTGCGTCAGTTCTCAATATTGGATGTTCTCCATCATTTTCAGAAATCAATGCTGCGAAACCGCCAACTACGTCTTCGATGATTGGAAGGCCTTTTTTGACATGGTCTTTACCATTCATTCCAAGTTTTGCTGTAGATCCTCCTGCAAGGATTACGACATTCTTGAAAGTTCCTGCGCCGACAAGTGATGCAGCTGTAATCAATGCATGAGTTGGAGCCGCACAGAATCCTCTTACGTCAGAACCAGAAGCTTTTTCAAATCCAGCTAATTCAGCTATCGCTTTAGCAAAGTTTCCGCCACCTCTTTGGTTCATATCTCCACATGCTTCTTCTGAACACTCGATAACATATTCTACATCTTTAGGATCTATATTATTTTTAGCAACTAGATTTAATGCCGCCAAAAGTCCTGATGCCTTAGCTACAAGATTTTCAAAAATAACATGAGCTGTAAGATTTGGATCGACATCATGAGCTCTCTTTACGCATCCTACAAGCTTATCATTATGATATAAGCCTTCAGCATGATCGTCCATAAGCTTTTCGATATACTCCTGATCGTCACCTTCACCTAGTTTTTCTACTAAATTTTCACCTATTAAAGGATGCTCCGTAAGTTTTGCTTTAGTTTCTTCAGTAAACTCTTTACTTAAATGTACCAAATCAAATACATCACATATTTTTATTAATCCTATAAATTCTTCTTGTGGTAGAATTTCTCCTATTTTACCGGATTTATCGGCACCTTTAAGATATTTATCTTCGTCAGT
The DNA here is from genome assembly GCA_030537815.1 of Tissierellia bacterium. Classification (GTDB taxonomy): domain Bacteria; phylum Bacillota; class Clostridia; order Tissierellales; family Peptoniphilaceae; genus Microaceticoccus. The sequence continues at coordinate 14,743 of JAUNVF010000014.1, forward strand.
CCATGGCTGAGGAGTCTCTCTCAACTTCTCATATCTTTCATTTCCTATATAGACTTGGTTTGGAAGATAGTTTACAACTTGCTCAAAGCTTCTCAAATGTTTTGGAGCTTCTTTGAGGTACTCTGAGTTTGGATTTACTACCATTTCCGTTGTTTGTGTTGTTCCATTGTTCATAATCATATCAGGAGTATGAACGAGAACATATGAAGCACCCCTAATTACAGGTTTAGTCATTAACTAAACACCTCCGTTTATTTATCTTCAATAAAAGGGTGATAATTTATCCGATCACCCTTTTATATATTGATTTTATTGATTATTAAAATACTGAATCAAATACAGTTTGTTCTGTTACTTCTGTCTGAAGCGCTTTAAGAGCTTCATCGACGATTTTTTCTCTTAGATGATATTCTTCACCCTTATTAAGCTTTGGATCGCCAAGTGGATGAGGAATAGCTACTGCAGGAACAATTCTATTAGCTCCAACAGTTAAAGAGATAGGTGTTACTGTACATACGTGAACAACCGGAATTCCGGCTCTCTCGATTTCCTTATACATTGTTGCACCGCAACGTGTACAAGTACCTCAGGTCGAGGTTAGGATTACAGCATCTACACCGTCATCTTTTAATTCTTTAGAAAATTCTTCTGCAAATTCTTTAGCATTTGCAACTGCAGTACCATTTCCTACAGTACTGTAGAAATATCTATGAAGTTTTCCGATCTTTCCTTCTTTTTCGTAATTTCTTAAAACGTCAACCGGAATAACTCTATCTAAATCTTCATTTGCATAAGTCGGGTCATATCCACCATGAGCTGTTGCCCATTTTCCTTCTGTAAGGTCATCAACTCCGTCAATATCGTATTTACCATATTTAGACGCTGATGAAGCCTCTATATGATCCGGGTTACCGTATGGTACCGGTCCGCCAGAAGAAACTATAGCTATAGTAGCTTTAGTTATATCTTTAATTGGTGCATTAGGTTCAACTCTGTCAAAACTTGGCATTGGATATTCTGTTACGAATTCCTCGCCTTTAAGTTTAGCAACCAACATGTCGGCAGCTCTTTCAGCTCCTACCTTATCAGTCCAGATATTCTTTCTAATGCCTCTAGCGATATATCCTTCTTCTTCAGGTGATCCGATTTCTTCTTTATTCACTAACTTTTTAGCAAGTGGAATAAGTTTTGACATTGCATCTCTCATGCCTGCAGCACTATTTTTAGTTGACACTATATATACATCTTTCTTGTACATATCAGCACCGGGGTTTTCAATATACATACCCGTTACTGCTGGAATGCCAAGCTCGTTTTGCACTGCTTCGGTTATTGAACCCGCTGCCACTCCATAACGTCCGGCATTAAAAGCAGGTCCTGCAATGAATAAATCAGGTTCATATTTCTTAACCATTTCGAGAATTTTAGCTTTCGCTTCATCCATATTTTCACCGAAATATGAGTCACCACATATGATGGTAGCGACAATCTCGCCCTCGTCTTTAAATCCTTGTTGGATCGCAAGACCCGGGCCTATTACTTCTTCTCTAACTTCGGGTTCAACATGAGCCTTCTCTTCTCCACCAATACCGGCAAAGAACTGGTTAATATAATGAACTATCCTCAATTTACCCATTCAATTCCCCCCTCTCTGGTATTTATTTTTTTGAAAATTAATCGCAGTATTTACAATGTTCTTTTCTGATTTCAGTAATAGCATTAACTATTTCATCAACATCAAGAACCATTTCCATCATTCCGATTTGCTCATCGTATACATCTGAATCTACTTCTTCTTTAAAAGCAGGCTCTACAGCATGATAAGCTCTTAGTCCCAACTGGACTCCTGACAATGAACCAGCGAATGTAGGGTCGCCAGCAGTTACTGTTTCAGCTGCTAATGCAGTTGAGTCAGCCTCAGAACCTCCAAGAACTACAACTATGTTCTCAGCTCCGTGTTTCTCTGCTAATTCTTTAACCCTCTTTTGATTCTCTAGATCCATTGCCCCTGCAGCGGTTCAGACGAAGCACTCTGTAGCTGAGAAAATAACTTCAGCTGGAGTTGTCTTTACGCATTCTTCTATGGCTGGCCCAGGTACGCCATCTCTATCGCCAATGATTATAACTTTTCTACCTTCTTGAAAAATTGCCATTTCGCGTCTCCTTTCGTATTTTTTATAATTTTAAATCAGGATTAATATCCTGTAGCTGACATCTTATTGAATCCAAGCTCATTTGTTGCTCCAGTGATCGCTTGAATTTCAACCATTATAGATCCGTCTTCTCTTAATGATCCGTCGAATCCTCCTGCGATGATATCAGTGTAATCGAGTGAACCGATTACTTTATCCAATTTTGGAAGTATTATAGTTTCGTTAGCATTACCTGCTGTTACACAAGCGTCAGCTAGTGGGTCAGCATCAGCTAATGACTGGCTTGCACCATCTCTACCTGCGTACTCATCAGTAATGATAACTGTTTTAATATTCTTGCCCGCAAGTTTCTTTGCGTTCATGATTAGGTCTGTATCAGGATTACCAAAACCTTCTTGTGAAACCACAGCACCGTCTAAATTCAAGAATTCAGCTAGTTTTGCGGTCATATTAGATGATCTTTCCTTATCTGCAAGGAATACATTCTCATTTGTAACAATTACTCCTACAAAATTGATATCCTTACCATGTCTGCCATATAATGCCTTGACTACAGGATTATTTTGGTGATGATAAGTAGTATTCTTATCGCATGCAGATACACAGTTTCCACTTACAATAGCCCCATCCATTGTCTCCGTTGGATATAGGATTGTAGGTATGATTTGCTTTCCATCTACACCATAAACATAAGTGTCATGAAGAAGTCCCTGTGTTTGAATCATCTGAACATAAGCTACCTTAGGAAGATCGCCAAGTTCTTTTGCCTGCTCAAAAAGAGGCTTTGTTTCGAATACTTCAACTTCGTCAGGTTCCACATCTCTACCTGCTTCTCCCAGATAAGCTGCAGCTTTTAGCCCTGCCATTCTTACTGCTTTTTCATGAGCATGCGCTTCAATTCCTTCCTGTCTCTCAATATTGATTACAACATTGTTTAGAGCAGAGAAAGGAGTAAACTCGGCACCGGGACCGCACATATCAACGATTCCTTCTTGGAAACCAACGATTTTACCAACAGTCATAACGGATGCACCCTTTAATACATGGGTCTTTCCTGAACCAACCATGTCTACTTTGTTAACCATTCCCGGGAAAACCGCTCCTGGTCCATCAACTTTAACACGGGGTTCTATGACGTCTTTGACCGGTGTGATTCTTACACTCTCACCTGGTCTTGCCAGTTCTACGTCTACATTCGTAATATGCTCGTCTTCTTTGATGAGCTCAATCAACTCATCTTTGTTGACATAAAGCACATGATCTTCAACCTTGGTACTGTCACCAAACTGAACATCTTTAATTAGGATATTTCCTAATTCTAGACGCATAGACTCACCTCCTAAATATTTTATTTAATATGGCTAGCCATATTAAAGACTAAATAATCACTCGCCAGCTTTGAGTTCTTTACCTGCAACAAATGCCGCTATAGCTCCATCTGCAGCAGCGGTAACGACCTGCCTGAGTGTCTTTTTCCTAACATCTCCGGCGGCATAGACCCCTTTGATTTCAGTTCTCATATCTTCATCTGTTACGATATAAGAATCCTCGAGTTTAAGCTGACCTTCGAATAGATCGGTTGAGGGAATATTTCCTACATAGATAAAGACTCCAAATGTCGGTTGATCAGGATCTACTTTGATTTCTCTCAAATCACCGGTAACCGTATCCCTTAAAACAAAGGATTTTAAAAGTCCCTCGCCTCTAAATTCAATTACCTCACTATTCCAAATAAAATCAATTTTTTTATTATTAAATGCAGCTTCTTGAGAAACCGCGTCTGCTTTCAATTTATCTCTTCTGTGTATAATAGTTACTTTTCTACCAAATTTAGTTAGGTATATGGCTTCGTCTACAGCGGAATTTCCTCCGCCTACTACATATATATCGAGACCTTCAAAAAATGGCGCATCGCAAGTAGCACAATATGCTATACCTTTTCCGGTAAATTCTTTTTCACCGACAATGCCCAATTTTCTAGGCGAAGCCCCTGTTGCTATTATCACAGATTTTGCCTTGTACTCTTTTTTATGAGTCTTGATTATCTTAATATCCGGCTTTAAATCGACTTTTTCAATTCTATCGATTACGATTTCCGCACCAAATTCCTCTGCCTGCCTGACCATTAAATCGACAAGCTCCGGTCCTTTAATTCCAATTTCAGTTCCGGGATAATTTTCTATTAAATTTGTGCTTGCAGCTTGACCGCCTTCTTTTTCTTTCTCTATCACGAGAACTTTATTGCCCTGTCTCGATCCATATAATGCAGCAGTCAGTCCCGCCGGAGCTGCACCTAAGATTATTATATCATAAATCATCTAAAAAACCCCTTTATTTTAATGATTATGACTCTAATATATTCTTACCCATATAAATAAATTTAAATAACAATTTGTGAATTTGTAATTAAATATGGATATACTTCGCTTATCTAAAGCAATTCGTTATTGGCATAATCTTATCGTACATTAATTATTATACATTGTATCCTTTTAAAAGTAAAGTTTAATCTTCAAATGGCATTAAAATGTCTTTCAATTAATTATTCAGAGCCTACCTCATCCCAGGAAAATTTAATTGTCTTAATGCCTCAAATAAAATTATATTCGCACAATTAGATAAATTCAAAGATCTGGTACTACTTTTTATCATGGGAATCCTTATGCTCATTCCCCTGTCAGAATTTATAATCTCTTCCGGCAAACCTTTTGACTCTTTACCAAAGAGTATGAAATCACCATCTCTGTATTCCAGCTCATCATATCTTTTATCTGCTTTAGTAGTAGCAAAGAAGATTCTCGCATCGCCAATCGCCTTTAAAAACTCACTGTAATTATCATGTATGACAAGATCTACATCCTTCCAATAATCCAAACCCGATCTCCTTATCGACTTATCGTCTAAATGAAATGGAAATGGTCTTATTAGATGAAGTCTACTCGAAGTCAAAAGGCATGATCTTCCAATATTACCGGTATTTGCCGGCATTTCGGGTTCATGCAATGCGATATTTATCATAAAATCCCTCTCTTAAACATATAGTCGATAGCTTTAGCTACACCATCAGATTTAAGATCATCTGTCGTATAATCTGAGACTTGTTTAACTGAATCCAAAGCATTGCCCATGGAAATACCAAAGCCCGAATTCATAATCATCTCTATATCATTATCGTAGTCTCCTATAGTAGCAGTTTGACTTATGTCGATCTTTAAATCATCGGCCAGCATTTTAAGTCCATTGTACTTTGACACATTATCTTTCATGACCTCAATTGTTTCAGGACCGCTTTTTGTAATTGCCAAGCCTTTTCCCTTAAGAATTTCTTCTACTTCACCGGAAGGATCGACGATTACAAATTTAGTTATGCCCTTGCCACGCTCTATCGCAGCATCGATAGCATTTTTTGATATATGAAGCGAAACTTGAAACTCATATGGATCGACATCATTTGTAATCATATGATTGAGTCTTTTGTACCAAAAACTCTTCGAATAAAATGTGTCTATATCGTAAAATTGATAATATAATTTCCTCTCGTCGCATAATTCGGCTATATACAAAGAAACCGAATCATCTATGGAGTCATAATGGATAAGCTCTCCCCTGTCATTGAATACGACAGCTCCATTGCTGCCGATTATAGGGATATCCAATCCGTATCTGTCGGCAAAAAACCTCGCAGATGTATGAATCCTTCCCGTTATAAATACGGGAAGAACTCCTATTTTTTGTATTCTTTTTATCGCCTTTAAATTCTCTTCAGATATTCTATTTTCGTATATTAATGTACCATCTAAATCGGAAGCAAAAATCTTTATTTTCAATCTATTCTCCTCACTTTTCAACAATTCTTCTAGTTTTTTCTAATAACTTGATCGATAGCGGGATAATAGGTCAGACCCAAGCTAGTCACTTCACCTGTACTCTCATTTCTCTTATATGCTTCATATGCACTTCCGGTTATACCCGGTCTATCTACAACCTGAGTTCCCGGAGCTAGAGATGAATCATTTATATATGTCGTCGAATACGGAATAGAATATAAAAATTCATTATATAAAGTAACTTCGTAATTTTTTACTTCTGTATCTCCCCATATTTCAAAATAAATCCTTCCCGGTTCATAATAGCTCTTTATTAATATTGGAAAATCATATTGATTTCTAAAGACCAAATCTGCTGATCCATATTCAATCGTCGCATCAAGTCCGCCTTCAGCATAGCTCATCTTCATGGAATGAGGTGATCTGTTGATTATCTCGAGATCAGCCTTTAAAGCCGCTTGATATAAAGCTGTAGAAGTTTGACAAACTCCTCCTCCCATCCCTGGGACTTCTTTATTGTCGACGATTACGACTGCCTCCATATAACCTTTGTCGGCCGTAGTATCTCCTATCTGATCATTAACACTGAAAGTCTCACCGGGTCCAACGACGACGCCATTCAGATATGATGTAGATACTTCTATATTGGTTACCCTCTGCCAAAATCCAGTTCTAAAATACGATTCTGCAGATCCGATAACTCCATTGATTCTATCAGCTTTTGCAAGATAATTGGGATCTACCGGTATGCTCACGACAGGAATTTGTATCTTCTCTCCTGTCAATTTATTTTCATCTATAAATTTCTTTAACTGATCGACATCTATATCTCTTCCGTCTTCTCCAGGAAGGGCAAAAACCTTATCATTTTCTGCATCATATTGGAATTTTCCATTTATAGGATCGATATGGATATCATCCGACATCTTGTTTATAATTCCTTCGAGAATATCATCATTTAGCTTTAGATCCAAATCGATATCGACCGGATTCTCTTTTAGCTCTTCAATCTTTTTGAGATTTTCTTCAGAATCGGATTCCCTTCCAAGATTAAATGCCTTCTTGGTTGCTTCGTCATAATCATAATCGAACCCCAGTTCCCTCAAGCTGTATTTATAGTTAAAATCGTCTTTGTAGAATTCAATTTGCATTTCATCTAAATCATGGTCATATTCATCTTTTAAAATCTCAACAGAAGTCAATCTGCTCTTTCCCGACAGTTTATTTCCCTTAATGCTAACTCCATCGTATATTCCAAGAGAATTTAAAAGTTCCCATTTATTTAATTTTGATTGATTGTATACCTCTGCTTCGGATATTTTTGAATTTGTTCCATTTGGAATCGCCTGAACATTTACACATGCACCGAGTAAAGTCAGTGCAATAATTATAATCGCCATTTTTTTCCATATGGATATATTTGATATCATCCTTCTTATGCAGCCTCCTAACTGTCCTTGTTAGCTAATCGTAACATAGAAAATATATATTATCAAGAATAAATAATTTCTAGATTTAGTCTATATTCAAACTAAATTACAGAGAAACTTGAGTTATAGAAAAATCATTATTCTTCACTTTCATCAATATTATCTCCACTGTCATCTGATTCGCTTTCCACCGACGGTCCCTGAACAACTATTCTATTTACTGCAGGATAATAAGAAGTCCCTAAGTACTCGACCTCTCCTGTCGCTTCATTCTTTCTATATGCATTGTAAGCGGCTCCACTTGCTCCTTCAGATTTCACATATGAACTTCCGGGTTCAATATCTCCGTCATATTCATAAACCGTATCATAATCTATCGTATATTCTAGTTCTGAAAACAAACTTATATCATAATTTTTTACATTTGTATCGCCAAGCACTTCAAAGCTTACCTGACCCTCTGAAAAATATCCCCTAATCAATATTGGAAAATCGTAATTATTTCTAAAAGACATGTCGCAAAGACCGTATTCTACAGCCGCGTCTAGGCCGGGCAACGAATATGGCATTATCAATGTATGCGCCTGTCTGTCTACTATCTCCAAGCCAGCTCTGAGAACAGCCTGATAAAGCGTCGTCGATGTCTGACAAACACCTCCACCCATTCCGGGAACTTCTTTTGTACCTACCAATACAATTGCCTCCTGGTAGCCCTTATCATAAGTCGTATCGCCAATCCAACCATTTAAACTAAAAACTTCGCCCGGAGCGACAACTACACCATCGACAGCATTGGTAGACACTTCGATATTCGTTGCCCTTTCCCAATACCATTGGTTAAATTCTGTAGTTGCAGAACCTATTACTCCATTAACCCTCTTTGCAAGCTCGTCATGTTGTGGACTCACAGCTATCTCTGTTGTCGGTATCTCTATTTTAGCATTATCTTTTAAAATCAATAATTCATTTTTTAACAATTCTCTATCTACTTCCAGACCGGGTTCACCGGAAACTGCAACTACTTCATTATTATCGTAGTCAAATTTATAACCTCCCGGCTGAGCTTCTATCATTATGTCTTCGTTTATAGAATTTATTATATCGTCGATTATGTCCGGATTAGGTTTTAATTCCAAGGGAATATCTACATTATTTTCAACTAAATCCTTTATAAGCTCGAGTTTTTGTTCGTCACTTCCCTCTCTACCGTATTTAAATGCCTTTTGAGTCGCCTCGTCATAATCATAATAAAATCCTAGCTGTCTAAAGCTGTATTCATAATTTTTATCGCCATAGCTAAGATTTACTTTTTTCTCATCCAAGAGATGCTCATTTGCTGCTTTTAATTCTTCTACAGCCACCAATCTTGCCTTAGCTGTAAAACTCTGTCCATTTATTTTAACTCCTTCGTAAATTCCAAGAGAGTCCAATAATTGCCTATCTGTGAGTTCGCTCTGACTCTTACTTTTTTCAGGGGTTATATCCTCATTATTAGAATTGCAAGAACAAATCGATATCGATATCAATAAAACCAAAGATATCAAGAGCTTTTTATTTTTGTACATCAATTCCTCCTATATTTATAATCAAGGCATACAAGATTTATATCACATTCAAAGCATAGCGGATTTCTTGCCTTACAAACCCTTCTGCCATGGTATATCAATCTATGATGTGTATCTGTCCACTCGTTTTTAGGTAAGATTTTCATCAACTGCATTTCAGTATCTGCAACATTTTTAGCATTTGCCAATCCTATCCTATTTGAAACTCTAAACACATGAGTATCGACCGCAATCGCCTGTATCCCGAATGCATTAGAAGCGACTACATTTGCCGTTTTTCTTCCTACGCCAGGAAGCTTCATCAATAGAGGAATGGTCTTAGGGACTTCTCCCCCGAATTCTTCTTTCAGTATATTGCAAGTTGCGATTATATTTTTACTTTTAGATTTATATAGACCGCAAGATTTAATCATCTCACTAAGTTTTTCCTCACCCAATTCGATATAATCCTCAGCTGTCCTACAAATTTTAAATAATGGCTCCGTAACCTTATTAACTCTTATATCTGTGCATTGTGCTGATAATATGGTCGCTATAAGAAGGTCGAGTGGTGTTTTGAAATTCAGCTCCGGCTTAGCTTCCGGGTAAATGCGCTTTAAAATATCTATGACCTCTAAGGCTTCTTTTTTCATCAATTTTTTTCTCATCTAGTATTCCTCATAAAAAGAATCATATACTTCGACATCATCTCTTTCAATCATATTAAGGGCTTCGTCAAATGTCTTTCTCAGTATATCTCTATTATTGCTTACATTGGCACATGCGATATATAGAGAATTGTGTATCTCGTAATCTCCTACTTCTGCCACTGCTATTTTATACTTATTTTGAAGTCTTTTTATAATACTACTCCTCCTCATCCTCTTATCTTTTAGTGAAAAAGAGTCCATAATTCTAATCTTGTAAATATATTTAGCAAAAAACATAAAATCACCTTTAAATCCCAATCAATTCATAATTTCCAATCTTTAAACAAGATTATTATATCATTACAATCAATTCAATCAAAGAGAAATATAATTTTCTATAATTTTATCAAAAAGGATTAAAATTCTATATTCGATTTATTTCTAAAGCTATTCTCTTTTGGGCATAAAAAAATGCCGCACTTTATATCAAGTGCAGCATTTTGTGTATTTAAATTAATCCCATTTCCTTGCCGACTTTTTCAAAAGCATCTACAGCTCTATCCAGTTCTTCATGAGTATGAGCCGCTGATAACATACATCTTACCCTTCCTGTTCCCTTTGGAACGGTTGGGAATACTATTGCTGATGTAAATACTCCATTATCCTTTAATTTTCTCGAGAATTCCATCGCATCCGATTCTTTTCCTATTATTACAGGAGTGATTGGCGTCTCGCTATTTCCGGTATTAAAGCCTAATTTACCTAGCTTTTCTTTAAAATACTTTGCATTATCCCATAATTTCTTTTGATATTCATCTGTCTCCATAAGTATTTCTATGGCTTCCGTGGCGGCTGCAGTATCGGCAGGCGTCAACATAGTGCTGAATAGTATAGGTCTTGCCCTATGACTCAACCATTGGTAAGCAGTTTCATTACAGGCGACATATCCACCTATTACTCCTATAGCCTTTGAAAGAGTTCCTATTACAAAATCAATTCTTCCATGCAATCCGAAATGGTCGACTGTTCCCCTGCCATTTTCACCTAAAACCCCTGACCCATGAGCATCATCAACATAAGTCATACAATTATATTTCTCGGCTAATTCAACTATTTCAGGCAGCTTTGCCAAATCTCCGTCCATCGAGAATACGCCATCAGTTATTATCAGGCAATTCTCATATTCGTCTCTATTTTCTTTTAATACTCTTTCTAAATCTTCCATATCACTATGCTTGAAGATTTTCTTGTCAGCCCTACTTAGTCTAACACCATCTATTATTGAAGCATGATTTAAGTCGTCTGAAATAATAAGATCGCCTTTAGCTGTAATCGCTTGGATAGTTCCTGCATTACAATTGAATCCCGATTGAAAAACGAAAGCTCTGTCTTCTCTTTTAAATTCAGCTAATTTCTTTTCAAGCTTTTCATGTATATCCATATTACCGATAATTGTCCTTACAGCTCCGGCACCAACACCGTACTTTTTGACTGCATCTATGGCGGCTTCCTTCATTCTCTCATTTGTAGCAAATCCAAGGTAATTATTGGCAGAAAGATTTATAATATTCTCTGCGCCATCCAGTTTAATCTCAGGTTTATTTGGCCCTTCCAAAACAGGAAGTACTCTATATACACCATCTTCTTTCAACTGTTCTACTTGCTTCTGTAAATTTTTTAATTCATGAACACTCATATTAGCCTCCTATTAAAATTATTGATTTATTTTCCATTTAGGAAAACCATTCGCTAAGGATATTATATACAAAATCCTTAACTTTGTAAATATTTAATACAATTATTTATCTATTCGTAAATTGTAATGCTTTTTAATTAATCATTAATATAATCCCGGTTTCTTTTTTATATTCGCTCTGTTATAATAAATAATACAGAATTAACAAATTCATTTTTGACTGCCATTGGAGGCTTTTATGTTTAATTTGAGAAAGAAAAATTTTTTAAAATTGGATCTACCCTTAGCTATAATAATAATCATTCTTTGTTTATTTGGACTTTTAGTGCTCTATAGCGCTAGTTTGAGCTTAGATTATAATCCAATAAAATCACAGATTATAGCTACTATACTAGGATTTTTCTCTATGATTATAATCCTACTTATCGACTATGATTTTATAAAGAGCCTCTACAAACCCATATACGCCGTGAGCATATTTCTTCTCGTCTTAGTATTCTTTTTTGGAACCGGGGGCGAGGAATGGGGTGCTGATATTTGGCTTAGCATCGGACCTTTGACATTTCAGCCATCTGAATTTGTAAAAATAGGACTCATTATATCATTGTCAAGATATATAGAAATAAATATTAAAAATCTAAATAAACCACTTACGCTTTTAAAAGTATTATTTTTTGCATTTTTACCCGTCATTTTAATAGTAAAAGAAGATTTTGGTTCTGCTGCCGTAATCGTATTTATAATCGGCGTCATGCTCTTTACGGCCGGAATCTCATATAAATATATCGCCGCTGTCGGAATTCTATCGATAGGATCTGCGCCTATACTCTACTCTCGCTTAGATGAATTCCAAAAAAACAGAATCCTAAATTTTTTGGATCCTTCTAGGGATATTACAGATACAGGTTTTCAAATGCACCAGGGAAAGATAGCAATCGGATCCGGACAGCTGACAGGTAGAGGGCTATTCAGAGGAGTTCAAACCCAGAATAATTTTATACCCGAAAAACAGACAGATTATATATTTCCCGTCCTAGCTGAGGAATTTGGATTTCTCGGAGCTTTCTCAGTAATTATTTTATATGGGATAATGATCTATAGAATGATAATAGTGGCTAAAAATAGCAAAGATATTTATGGAACACTACTTACAATGGGAATTGCGGGAATGTTTCTCGCACATATATTCGAAAATATTGGAATGACTATCGGAATCATGCCTGTAACAGGAATACCTCTTCCGTTTATGAGCCATGGAGGAACATTTCAATTGACTAATTTAATAGCAATCGGTTTGGTTCTCGCCGTAAGTGTAGAAAGACAAAAATTAGATTTTAGTTGAGGTGGTTATATGAAAGAAATACTCGTTATTGAAACAGGGGGCACATTTGCAACTGGAGCGACCGGAGATATCAGGAGACTAAATGCTCCTGACGAAAAGAAGATATACGATTATGAAATAGTAAAAACCAGAATAAAAAAATACGATTTCAATATCTCTGTAAAAAGTCCATTTTATACATTGTCTGAAAATATGACGATTGAAAATTTAAATATACTTTTAGATTTTTTATATGATTTGGATTTTAGCAAATATGACGGGATAATTATAATCCACGGAACTGACACATTAGCTTACACCTCGAATCTCCTCAGCATGGTTTTTAGCGACAGAGATATACCCATAGTCATGGTATCGAGCAATCATCCTCTTTCAAACACCATGTCAAATGGAATCGCCAATTTTATTTCTGCTCTCGACTTTATCGCAAAGGTCGGATTAAACGGAGTATATGTCATGTATAGAAATCACAATGATATACTTCAAGTCCATTTAGGTTCCAGGATAAAGCAGATGAATCAAGTCATCGACTCTTATGAGAGCTTTAAAAACTTAAATTTCGGAGTTATAGCCGATGGTGATTTCTATCTCAATTCAAATATTGGAAATCCTAGCTTTGAAGAGATTAAAAATAATCATTACAAACATAAAAATAAGATCAATATGAATAGTAGAGTCATCCTTATCTACCCATATGTCGGCTTGAGATATGACTACTATTCGATAGACGACGACATAGACGCAATAGTTTGCGGAGTATATCATTCCGGCACCGTCAATTCGCAGGATATACATATTGATCAATCTATAAATACACTAATAGAAAAAGCAGAAAAACTAGATATCCCAATTTTTATAGGAGAACTTACATCCGGAATCGAAAAATATGAATCAGTTGAAAAAATTAAAGAATCAAATGTCGTCTTTCCGGTTTACGATATATCATTGGAAAATCTATATATGAAGGTTCACCTTGGGCTCTCACTTACAAATGAAAATGAAGAATTATATAGATTTGTAAATGAAACAAATATCTTTTTTGAAAAACTAAAATAAATTCCAATTTCATAAATCGCAAAAGACTCCCTCAGCTATAGCTGAGGGAGTCTTTATAAATCTAGCAAATTATTTTTTAAATGATCCACCTGGGATTAACATCTCTACAACCCCAAGTACAAGTCCACCGATTAAAGCTCCAATTATGCTTACATTGAAACCACTTACGACTTTACCCGCTAAAAATAGTATCAATGCAGTTACTAAGAAGCCTGAAATGCCTTTAGCCAATCCTGATCTTTCAAGACCGGTCAAAGTCGCTAATAGATGTTGAATTATTGCTATTGCAAGCGCTGCTATCGCCAAGGTTCCAAATCCACCTTGTACAGACATTCCCGGTGTTAAAACCGATGTCAACCAAACAACCAGCATCGCCAATACTATTCTGATGATTAAACCGACTACATTTTTCATAACTAATCTCCTCCATTCTTTTAAATTAAATCTAATTGATTTTCATAATCTTATATATCCTAATACTCAAAAAAATAAACATATTTTGTTAAAAAAGATAAAATTATAAAGAATATTTCATATTTGTATTCAAATACTATGCCAACTTAACAATTATACTAAATTAATAATAGAATTTGTAGAAATTTTCATTAAATAGATAACTAAAAAGGCCGAGATGATTAAAACTCTCATCTCAGCCAATTAATTTATAACTATTTTAAAAGTGATTTAGGCAGTATCATTTCAACTATCCCTATAACCACAGAACCTATCAATGCTCCAAATATAGTAACTCTGAAACCGCTTACTATCATCCCGGTCAAGTATAAAACCAAAGCAGATATCAAACATCCACTACATCCTCTTTTAGTCGCTGAATCTCTTATATCCAACATATCTGTCAGCACAGAATGTATAATACCTACAGCGAGACCGGCAAATAAATAAGTTTTCAATCCACCTCTGGCCGAGATGCCGGGAGTCAAAAATGCTACTAAGGCTATTGCTATCATAGCATATACTACTCTTAAAACAATATTTTTCAAATTTGTATTCATAAAATCTCCTATTTTCGTCTCTTTATAAATTTTAATACCTTCTCAACGGTCTCAAGTCTATTTCTGCCAAATATAATATGATTGGCATTAATATCATCAGGCTTTTTTCCAATATGGATTATCCTACTATAATCGCTCAATGATTTTCCCTTATTAAAATATATCGGAATATTCTCATTATCTGCTAATATTTCAGCCGCCATTCTATCACTTTCATTTGAATATACTACTATTGATTTTTCCTCTTTGATTTCGATACCAAATCCATTAAGACCATTGACTTTCATTATTTCCGGATAGTTCTTATAAGCTATATTTAAATCTACATTTCCTATTATTCCATCTACAGATCCGGTAGAAGAATATTGCCAAATCCCATAATTACCACTATATTTTGGCCTTTGCGTCCATTCGGCCAACCATATATCGTATTCGGTTAATCTGCTCATATTCAAATAATTCTCAAGCCAATACCTCGAACTGTATATGGCGACATAATAACCATATGACTCTATATATTTTAAAAATGAATCTGCAATATCAGTTAATTCTTCGCCTCTTAAACCGGCTTGAGCATCCTCGTCTTCTATATCGAGAACGACTGGATATTCAAATCTTTTACCTCTAATCGTATCAAGGAAAAAAGATGCCTCTCTTAAAGCCTCAGAAATACTCTTAGCATAAGAATAATGATAAACTCCTATATCTAATCCTACCGAGCGGGCATTAATATAATTTTTTTCAAAATTCTGATCATATCCATTATTTATAAATTCCCTAGACCCGTCACCATAAGAAGATCTTATCATGACAAAATCAATACCTGATCTCTTTACCTTCTCCCAATTAATCTCCCCATTCCAAATACTTATATCGATACCTTTAATCATATATACCTCCGCAAATATTTTGATTATATCTAACGGGAAAAATTAATTATTACTAAGAGATTTCGAGATTAATTGATAAAGTCATATTCTCCTTGAGGATCTGAATTAAAGAAGATGCATATTATATCTGGACCCGTATGTGCTCCGATGACAGTTCCAATAAATGACATCATTATATTCTCTTCTTTTATGTCAAACTCATCCTTTAGGACATTTTTAAGCTTCTCAGCTTCTTCAAGCCAATCTCCATGACATATCGCTATCGTCTGCTCTGGATTAAACTTACCACCCGACGACAATTCATTCATATGATCGAATAATTTTTTATAAAGGGTCTTCGTTCCCCTTGCCTTATCTATGGCATTGAGCTTGCCATCTTCCTTGCTAAGGCTAAGTATAGGCTTGATATTCAATAAACCTCCTAACACCTTGGAAGTTCTGGAAACTCTACCTCCTCTGAATAGGTATTCGAGATCTCCAACTGAATACAAAGCTTCGTGATTTAATTTTATAATATTTGATTTTTCTATAATCTCTTTTGCTGACAATCCATCTTTTGCCATCATTGACGCTTTAACGACGAGCATTCCTTGTCCAAATGAAGCGCAAACCGTATCTACGACATAAATCTTTGCATCGGGATAATCACCGATAACAGTATCTCTGGCAATCAATGCAGAGCTATAAGTCCCCGAAATCCCAGATGATAATGTAAAGTATATCGCTTCATCGTCCGACTTGGCGTATTTAGTAAAACAATCCACCAAATCAGTCATGGTCACCTGGGCCGTCTTGTAGACTTTGCCTTTCCTCATGCCATCATAGACTTCTTCTTTAGTGATATTTACGTCATTATAATACTCATTTTCTCCATCATTTATGGCCATATGAAGAATTTCGATATCGTATTTATCTATATAATGCTTGGGTATATCAGCCCCGTCATCGGTAATAATCTTTACCATACTTTCCTCCTCGTAATAAAAATAAAGCTCTCTCTTTATTATATACCAAATAAATAAATTCTTCATATATTTATTATATTTTAATCAAAAATAAAAAAGATATCATCATATGACTTAAACTAAAAACAGAGCGGAAATCGCTCTGTTTTTTACCAGATCTTTTCTATTGGCGTGTATTCCTTATCAAATGATTTTGCTACTGCAGGATGAATATATCTTCCTTCAGATAGATTTACGCCTTTTGCAATCGATTCATTTTCTCTTGCTGCTTTCTTCCAACCTTTATTTGCTATCTCAAGGGCAAATTTAGTCGTCACATTGCTCAGTGCATAAGTCGCAGATCTAGAAATCGTGCCTGGTATATTTGATACAGCATAATGGATTACCCCGTATTTATTATAAGTCGGTCTTGTATGTGTAGTGGCATGATCGATAGTCTCAACACAGCCCCCCTGGTCAACAGCTATATCTATTATTACAGATCCTTCTTCCATAGACTTGACCATCTCAGTGGTTACAACCTTGGGAGTCCTACCACCGGGTACAAGCACTGCCCCGACTAGGAGATCAGCTGATCGAACTGTTTTTCTGACATTGTATTCATTTGAATAAACAGTTTCAAGTCTCGATCCATATATATCTGCCAGTCTTGCGAGCCTCTCTACATCGATATCTAGCACGCTTACCCTGGCCCCGATTCCTACAGCAGTCCTTATAGCTCCTGTTCCGGCAACTCCTCCACCTACTATTACAACATGAGCAGGTGCAACTCCGGGTAGTCCCTGTAGGAGTTTTCCCTTTCCTCCACCGGCTTTCGTCAATAAAAATGCCCCTTCTTGTATCGCCATACAGCCCCCGATTTCACTCATCGGCTTTAACAAAGGAAGCTTTCCACCAACCTCAATCGTTTCAAATCCTATTCCCGTCGCTCCGCTTTCTATAAAAGCATCGACTAAGGGTTGATTTGCAGCTAAGTGAAGATAGGCAAATACAGTCAAATTCTCATGGAGATATCCGAATTCTTTTTCAATCGGATCTTTAACCTTATATATAAATTCACTTAAACTCCATAATTCTTCGGGATTATCTATTATTTTTGCCCCAGCTTTTCTATAGTCATCATCGCTTCTGCCTATGCCTATGCCAGCATCTTTTTCGACAAAAACTTCATGTCCGGCTTTTACAAATTCTTCTACCGAATTGGGTGTCGCACTAACTCTATATTCTTGATCTCTAACTTCTTTTGGAATTCCTACTTTCATCAACATTCCCCCTAACAGACATACTTTACCACATTATCTATTTATATGTCAAAGATATTTTATTAGAGATTTACTATGTTGATATACGCTGACAAATCAAATCTATTAATTTAGTCGATCAAATCCCCGCCTTTAATATTACTAAATTAAACAAGATGGAATCTATATCAATATCTTCATTATCTGCATATTTAAAAGAAATAATCGATTATGCGAAATAAAGTCTAGATAAAACAATATCAAGACTTTGATAATATAAATTCTATATCTAATAGAGTCTTCCAATGGAATTTTCGAAATAATCATTTTAATTCAATCTAAATCAATGCCGGAGAACCGCTTATACAATAAAAAAAGCCCGGGGGCTTTTTTTATTTATGCTCTATTAAATTTTTAGCTTCACCATTGATATAGGAAATGGTATTGTCAAAGGCGATTTTAGCTCTCCTAATCATAGCTTCTTTTGTCAAATAAGCTATATGCGGAGTCAGAATCGCATTTTTTGCCTTTAGAATCGGATAATCCTTCGGTATCGGCGGCTCCATATCATATACATCTATTCCGGCTCCGGCGATAATCCCTTCATTTAAAGCATTTGCAAGCGCATCATTATCTATTATCTTTCCTCTTGCACAATTTATAAGGAGAGCTGTATCTTTCATGAGACGAAATTCTCTCTCTCCTAAAAATCTCTCCGTCTTTTCATTGACAGGAAGGTGAATAGACAAGATATCCGACTTTTTAAGCAAATCGTCGAGATTTAAATAATTTCCTATAGATGAAAATTCCTCTTTTTCACTTATATCATAACCATATAAATTTGCACCGAATGCTTTAAAAAGCTTTGCAGTTTCAATTCCTATATTTCCAGTGCCTATTATACCGACATTTTTGCCTCTTATCTCCCTTCCGGGAATCGGCATTCCTGATTTTCTAATTTCAGAGTTTAAAGCCGAAATATTTCTATATAGATCGAGTACCAATCCTATCACTATTTCTGAAACTGCAATATCCGAATAGCCGGATGCATTTGATATATCTATTCCTTTACTAAATGCTTCTTTTACAGCTACATGATCGAATCCAGTAAAGGCGATATTTATTAGCTTTGTATCTTCTAAGGATTCCACTACTTCTCTTGGGAAAGGATTATTTGCAATCATTATTATATCAGCATTTTTACATCTCTCAGCCATCTCTTTATAATCATTCGTCTTTTCATCGTAATACTCAAAATCATGGCCCATCGAATTTAATTCATCTTTAAAATCTTCTACCATTTCAATGGGTATACCGAGAGGCTCCAATAATTTTACTAGCATATTCCCTCCGACTTTAATTATCTATTATATCCGCTATATCCAACGAGAACCGCATCATAGTCATTGTTTTCGAGCACATTTTTAGTATATTCGATTATCTCATTTGAGTTTACTATCTTCCTAGAATCTTCATGAATCTTTTCTTTTACTCTTTTTACTATGAAATTAAGTTCACCTCTCGTAAGTGGATGCTTTACATCATCAGAAGCAGCTGCAATATTTCTTAGTAATTTTTCATCGTCAAATGACTCGAGATATCCCCTCCTCTTGATTACAAAGATACCATCTTTGTCGATTAAAAGGCTGTTTAGAACCTCCATCTTTAAATTGTCAAGAAATGAAAGAGTTTCTCTATTGGTAAGCTTTTCTGTCTTGATATATTCCGTTATCTCTTTTACTAATTTGTTTTCTGCATCTTTAGCCAATCAAAACACCTCCTATTATTTTTGTATTACCCTTGATATATCTTTTAAATCATTTATAAAATCTATGGGAATATGTAATCTAAGTTAAGCTCTCAATTAATATCTTTGCAGCTGCAGCTAATGCCATGATTACAAAAAATGGCTTGATGAGTTTTACCCCGCCTTTTAAAGCTACAGTCGATCCGATATAACCTCCGGCCATCATTACGAGAGCTGTAGGTATCGCATATAGAAATATTATTTTCCCATTTAATGCAAATGTAACCAATGCTGCTAAATTGCTCGTTAGGTTGAGTACCTTCGAATTTCCACTAGCCCTTACATAATCGAATCCAAAAATCTTAATTAGACCGAATATTATAAAAGAACCGGTTCCCGGTCCAAAAAAACCATCGTAAAATCCAAGTAGAAAGGCGAATACTATTCCCTTTATTATATTCTTATTGGTCATTCCCTTATACTCATTTACCAGCCCCTGTGACTTAGAGAAAAAAGAATAAATTCCAACGACTATGAGTAATACCATTATCATGGGTTGTAGAAATTCCGTACTCAATTTAAGGACTAAGAGTACGCCGAGTACAGAACCGATAAGTGAAAAAGGTATAAGATATTTTAGTAATTTAAATTCAACTTTACCGTCTTTATAATATCTATATGTGCTTATTATCGTTCCCGTCGACATAGAGAATTTATTTGTACCAAGTGCTATATGCGTTGGAAAACCTGCTATCATAAATGATGGTATGCTTATAATACCGCCACCTCCGGCAACCGCATCGACAAATGCTGCCATAAAAGCTGCTGGAAGTAAAAATAACCAATTTATATTCATCTATATTCTCCCATTTCTAAATTTAATAAATATTTTTTAAGTTTTAAACCGCCTCTATAACCTGTCAAATTTCCATTTTTGCCGATAATTCTATGGCATGGCAGTATTATCATTATCGGATTTGCAGAACATGCCATTCCAACAGCTCTTGATGCGCCTGGCAATCCTATACTCTCTGCAATTTCTTTATAGCTTTTAGTTTCTCCATAATCTATTTCACTCAAAGCTCTCCACACCTTTTGCTGAAAGTCGGTGCCATTAAATTTAATCTTAGTTTGAAAAAATCGCAAATCGCCTTCAAGATATGACAAAAGTTCTCGTATGCAAAAATCAATCGTAGGATTTCTTTCAATTTTAAAATCCAAATCTCCATTATAGACGCTCAATCTTGTAATATAATCAATTTCAGACTCGATTAAAAAGTCAGCTATATCTGTTTTAAGTAAATACTTCATCTGTCACCTATACAATCAATTCTAATTAAAATGATATTATACAATTTATTATACAGTAAATTAAAGTCCTTAACAAATTAATTCTTTACTTTTACAGCCTAACTTGTGTATAATATTTCTATAATAGTAAATCTTGACTTTACAGTTGGAAAGGAATTTTATGGAAAAATTAATTATACCAGAAGGATATACGAGTAGTTTAGATGTCGTTAAGACGCAAAAAGCAATTAAGGAAATTAAAGATTTTTTTCAGACAAATCTCGCTTATGCATTAAATCTCAGCAGGGTCTCAGCTCCTTTATTTGTAAAAAAATCTTCCGGTTTAAATGATAATTTAAGCGGAATAGAAAGACCGGTTTCTTTTGAGACCATAGAAGTAAAGGAAACAGAATTGGAAATAGTTCAATCTCTCGCAAAATGGAAGAGACTCGCATTAAAGAGATATGGATTCGAACCGAATACCGGATTATATGCCGATATGAATGCAATTAGGCGAGATGAAATTTGCGACAATACACATTCTTATTATGTCGATCAATGGGATTGGGAAAAAGTGATAACAGAAGATATGAGGACAATAGACTATCTACATATGGTAGTCAAAAAAATATATAATGTATTTGTGCAGACAGATGATTTTATAACATATCATTATCCTCAATATCATCATTTCCTACCTCATGAGATAACATTTATTAATTCTCAAGAACTTTTAGATCTCTACCCTGACTTGGACCCGGTAGAGAGAGAGAATGCCTTTGTAAAAGAAAAAGGAGCTATCTTTATAACTCAAATAGGAGGCAAATTATCTAATGGACAGCCTCATGACGGCAGATCCCCTGACTATGACGATTGGGAATTAAATGGCGACTTAATAATTTACAATCCCATACTCGACTCAGGTCTTGAGATGAGTTCAATGGGAATTAGAGTAGATCCGGATTCATTGATAAAACAATTAAAAGAAACAGGAGAAATGCAAAGGCTCGAGCTTGATTATCATTCTATGCTTGTCGATGGAAAACTACCACTTACTATCGGAGGAGGTATAGGACAATCGAGAATGTGCATGTTATTTATGCAGAAAGCACATATCGGAGAAGTTCAAGCGAGCGTTTGGCCTGAACCGATGATGAGAGCTTGTGAAAACGCAGGGATTCACCTCTTATAATTCAAAAAGCTGCTGCAAAATTTGCAGCAGCTCTTTATTTACAATTCACTATTTAACTCAACTCTTACCGTCATAAGAGGATCCACGACTTGGCAGATCCTCACATCTCCAGCAAGACTCAAATACCTTATAGCTTCTTCCTCATTCAATCCCTTGTGTTCTACTAGATAATTCCTAGCCTTCAATACGGCGGAATCTACGGCTTCTTCCAATGTCTTTTTTGAATCGATTATCATGACCTTTTCCGGTCCGACTATCATTGGATAAGGATAATTCTTCATTCCTCCTTTTATTATCTCACAGGATATAATGACTTCACCATCTATCTCCGCCCCACATATACAAACCTCTCCGTCAGCCATAACTGCGTGAAGATCTCCTAAACTAAGCAATGCCCCTTCATGAAATACAGGTAGATACAAACTTATCCCCTCTATTATTTCCTTACAGTCCATATTCCCGCCATGTTCATCTGGTGTCCCGCATAAAACAGATCCTTCTCTCGGTGCGGTTCCTATTACTCCTATCATAGGCCTAATGGGAATCCTTATATTTTCATTGAAGATTAATTTATCTCCTTCTATCTTGAGTATGGTCGTAGTCTGATCCTCTATGTAATCTCCAAGTACTCCAAGTCCGGGAGCCGTCGTCATGACAGCATCACCTACCAGATTTATTTTTTCTATATTTACGACCAATATATCACCCGGCTCAGCCCCATTTACGAATATGGGACCGGTTGCTGGATTTATTTCATCCCATGAAATCTCGCTAATCTTGATATCTTCTGATTTTAATGCTCCCGTAAAACAATCATAAGTCTCGACTAATAACTTTTCTCCCTCATCGATTTTAATAACCGGTTCATTATCGCTTTTCATTTCATAAATGCATTTACCTCTGGATAAAGTCTTCATATTATCTCCCCCTTTTAATTATCAGTTAAAAGACCATCTCCCGATTTAAATAATCTAAAACCAAAAATAATTGAAAGTATATTTAAAATTAAAACAATTACTAAAGCAATTGCATATGATGAATTGTTTTTATATATATGATTATAATACAATATTCCCAATATTGCACTCAATATGACCTTAGTCACAAAACCAGCTAAACTCGACGAAGTCTCATTTAGATTTTTAGCATTAATTGAAAATGGAATTCTAACTGAAATTTTATATGTCAAAGGCATAAGCGCCATGAGTATAAGATACTGAATTGCCATATCCTTAATGCTAAATTGATTTGACATAATCATTATATTAATATTTGCCAAAATAAATGTCGGCGTGATGTATTTTATAAAAAAGGCCTTACATATTCCACTCGTAATTTTTTCCCTCTTTGATTTATCGTGATTTAAAAATATCCATGAAGCTTCGAAATTCTCGGATAGCTTAAGTATATCAAAAATATTTAAAAGCAAACTAAATACAATCCAGCCAGAAATATAAATAAAGAGATTATCCATGGCTCCATTATTGATAGATAATATTATTGGAAAGATTACAATCAAAGCCAGACTTGGTATCAATTTTGTCTTTAAAGCCCTATCCCTCCCGATTATATTAAGACTTAGATTATATGACTTATTTTCAACTCCGCTCCTAGTAAATACCTTACCTAAGCTCTTTAAAATCGATTTATCGGACAACTCTGTATTTGAACTCTGAAGCTTTACTAGATTTAATTCAAATAAATCCCATCTTTTCAAAAGATATAGTATCGATAAAATCGGAAATGCAATTCCTATAAATGCTGCTATAAAATAAAATATATCTTTATCTCCGTTAAATATTATTTTATAAGCTGAAGAATACCAAATTGGAGGCAATATCATATGCCATGCTTTTAATGAAAAATCTATATTTTCTATTAATATGCCTATGATTCTACCAAAAAGATGATAAGATAAGAAGACTATAATAGTCAAAACTATTTGAAAATAGCTGATTATATTTTTTAGAGCCTCTCCGTCAAATGCATTTAATATCACGAAGTATAAATAATTAGATACAGATACTGTGAGCATAGAGATTAGAATCGCAGACAAAAATAACATGAATACAAATGCTGCGCCATATTTTATAAATCCTGCAATCATGCTCGGTATGCCCATAAATAAAGCAAGTATAAATACAAATAATACTATATGCATTAGTTTTGCAGCTCCTATGGTCTTTTTACTCAATGGTGCAGTGCTTATAATATCCATATCTCTTGTATCCAGTATCACTGAAGAATAATTTGATATTATTGTAAGAAAAAATACAAATAAATAAAAGGAGAATGAAATACTCATAGCTATAAATATATCGTCTATCAGGGCAATAAAAATCGCCATTAGAGTACCAAGCATGATATGCATCAATAATAATATAGTATATGATCTATCTTTTTTACTTAAATTAGACTGATATCCGATATATTCTCTTCTCTGATCCATCTTCAGCTTAGACTCGACAATCAATCTCATCTTGGGATAATCAACACCCATATTTTTAAATATAAAACTAAGCAAGTCCAATACCGATAATTTTATATCGTCAATCATCTGTTCAATACCCCCATTATATTATTCGCTATCTCGGAAGCATCGTCAAACCCGGTAATCTTTGTGAATAAGCTCTCAAGTGACTCACTCTTTTCCTCTCTGATTTCATCTATTGTTCCATCTGCAGCTATCCTACCCTCATTTATCAGGATAATTCTGCTGCTTATCTTTTCTACGACATCCATTATATGTGAGGAGTAAAAAATCGTCTTACCGCTCTGAGCTAATTTATTCATCAATTCTTTTATTACAGCAATGCTATTCGCATCTATCCCACTTAA
Source organism: Tissierellia bacterium (assembly GCA_030537815.1). Taxonomy (GTDB): domain Bacteria; phylum Bacillota; class Clostridia; order Tissierellales; family Peptoniphilaceae; genus Microaceticoccus. Next base: position 39,617 of record JAUNVF010000014.1, read on the forward strand.
AGGCTCATCCAAAAAAATAATTTTGGGATCATGTAAAATGGCTGCAATAAATAATATTTTTTGCTTCATTCCCTTTGAATAAGAAGACAATCTCATATTGTATTTATCTTCTAAGCCGAATAGCCTACATAATTCATAAGCCTTTTCCTCTACCGCTTTATCAGGCACATCATGTAGTCCTCCTACAAAAGATAAGTACTCCTTTGCTGATAAACTCTCGTAGAGAGAAGCAGTTTCAGGGACATATCCTATATATTTTTTATACTCATAATCGCTGTCTTGTATTTTTTGCCCCATAATCTCTATATCACCAGAATAATTTCCGATTATCCCCAACATTATCTTGACTGTAGTCGACTTTCCGGCACCATTAGGACCGATATAACCTATTATTTCTCCCGGGTATATTTCAAAGTCGATTCCATCCAAAACCATTTTTTTATCATATGATTTACGTAAATTTTTGACCTTAATAATCGATTCCATATTCCCTCCTCGCATCTTGTAATAATTATAGGATAAATCTTGAACAATTTATACTTCTTAATAATTATAAAGAAATAAAAAATTGTACGAGAATAGGAATTAAAAAAGACAAAATCGAGCCTGTAAAAAATGATATTATCGTCGTTTTTTGGTCGGTTGACCTTGATATAATCGGTAATACTGTATCCATTGCACCCGCACCAGGTACTGAAACAGCTGCAAAAAAACCTATATTCGCAGCAATAAAGGGCACGAAAATAATGGCTATCACTTCTCTTACTATATTGCTTAGAAAAGCTATTGCAGCCAATTCTTTTGAATATGGCTCTATTATAACGCCGGATAAGGAATACCAGCCCATGCCGGAGCCAAGAGCAGCGCCTTGATTCCATGGATAGCCGAATACAATCCCAGATAAAATACCTCCTAAGACACTTCCCAAAGCTATTAGGATTGGAATAAATATGGCTTCCGATCCCATTCTCCTGAATATTCTTAGTATATCTTTATTTCTTCCCATGTCGAGGCCTACAAAGAAAAATAATATATACAATCCTACTTGTATCATATCAGAGCAGTGGATAAAATCTATCCCTGAATATCTTCCTACTAAAAAGCCGCCTATGATTGAAAGAATGATGCTAATCATCTGAATCCCTCCTCCTAGAATAAATATATTTTTCATATAAAAAAACCAATAATATGCTGAAAAATATACTCGATAAGGAAAATACGATCGATTTAAAGCCTATAGAACCGATATTGGATACCAATTCCTTATTTTGACCCAAACTTATCCCCATTATGAATAATATCGACAATACGGCCCCGGACTGAAGTATCTGAATTATCTTTCTCTTTTCAGAATCAAGCTCAAGTCCCTTGCCTGCCAAGATTCCAAATATAAAAAACACCAAAAATTTTATCATAGAATCACTTCCGATAGTTATTTATTAATCTAATTATAGTATATCATGAAGATTACCTTACATACAATGTATCTTTTTGTCAAAATTTAAATTTAATATAAATAATAAATTTCTGTTTAATTTATTATTTTCGTGGTATATATTAAATATGAATAGTAAAGTGGAGTTTGATAACTGAATCGGTATAAATAAAAAGAGGTTTTTACCCTTTATATAGATTTTTCTAAGAATAAATTTAAATTATTGATGGATACAGTAAATTGATATTTGATATTCCGTGGCAGATTAGAATTTAAAAATTCTAAGGAATATCGATAGGATATTAAAAGACTAATTTCTAAAAATAATTTCTATAGAAGCAGATTGTTTAAAATATTTTTTCAATTTTATTTCTAAAAAGATTAATCATAGATAAATTAAAACCGATTCAGTTGTCACAACCACAAATGGTTCGAAAGAACCCTTTTTTTATGTCCGAAAATAGGAGGTCAGTATGAAAAAAGTCATAATCTTAATTGAAGATCTATTTAATGAAGAAGAATTGATCTACCCATATCACAGATTGAGAGAGGAATTTGAAACAGTTTTAGTCGGGACAGAAAAAGATAAGATTTATAAATCTAAAAATGGACTTTCATTTAAATCAGATGCGGCTTCCGCCGAGATAAATTCTGATGAATATCTCGGAATTTTTATCCCCGGAGGCTATTCTCCCGATTATATGAGGAGATCTCAAGCCACAGTCAATCTAGTCAGGGAATTCGATAAAAGAAATAAGCCAATAGCTGCAATTTGCCATGGCCCATGGCTTTTAGCATCTGCTTGCGATTTGAATGGAAGGGATATCACAGGATTTTATAGTATTAAAGATGATCTTATCAATGCCGGAGCGAATTATTTAGACAGTGAATGTGTAATCTCAGGCAATATAATTAGTTCCAGAACTCCGGATGATCTCCCGGCAATCATGAAGGCATTTATCGGAAAATTAAGCAAATAAAAAAGGGCTATTAATGCTAGCCCTTTTTATTAACCCTCTTAAATTAATTTATCGCTTTCGTATCTATCTCTTCCCTTACTCTATTTATGAAATCTTCAATCGAGAATGAACCTTCGTCGCCTTTATCTCTTTTTCTGACTGAGACGGTATTTGTCTCTATCTCTTTTTGACCCAATATCAAGCTATAGGGGACTTTCTCCATCTGAGCAGCCCTAATCTTAAATCCTATCTTCTCAGCTCTTCCATCTACTTCGGCTCTGATTCCTGCCTCATATAATTTCTTTCTCAATTCTTCAGCATTTTCATTGAATTTATCTGAAATCGGAAGAATTTTAACTTGAACAGGAGCCAACCAAATTGGGAATTTGCCTTCGAAATGCTCTATAAGTATTCCCAAGAATCTCTCTATTGAACCATATATGGCTCTGTGAACCATGACAGGTCTTTTCTTTTCATTATTTTCATCTATATAAGTCAGCTCAAATTTCTCTGGCATTTGGAAGTCAAGCTGTATCGTTCCGCATTGCCATGTCCTTCCGATGGCGTCTTCAAGATGATAGTCGATTTTTGGTCCGTAAAATGCTCCATCACCTTCATTTATAGTATAGTCGATTTGCTTTTCCTCAAGTGCTTCTTTTAATGCATTTATCGCTATCTCCCAATCTTCGTCAGATCCCATAGAATCTTCCGGCTTTGTAGACAACTCGACTTTGTATTTAAATCCGAATACGCTGTAAAGGTAATCAGCCAATTCTATTACTTCGACTATTTCATCCTTTATCTGCGAAGGAAGCATATATATATGAGCATCGTCTTGAGTGAACACCCTCACTCTAAATAGACCGTGAAGAGCCCCCGACAATTCATGTCTGTGAACCAATCCTAGTTCTGCTACTTTAAGCGGGAAGTCTCTATAACTATGCATATGAGTCTTGTAGACAAGTATCGACCCCGGACAGTTCATCGGTTTAATAGCATAATTTTCGCCATCGATTTTTGTAAAATACATATTGTCCTTATAATGATCCCAGTGTCCCGACTGATGCCACAATGCTTCATTTAAGATGATTGGAGTTTTTATCTCACCATATCCCTTTTCGACATGAACTTTTTTCCAAAAATCTTCTAATTCATTTCTAACAATCATACCCTTTGGATGGAAAAATGGAAAACCAGGTCCGACATCCTGCATAGAGAAAAGATCGAGTTCTCTACCGAGTTTTCTGTGGTCTCTCCTCTTTGCTTCTTCCAGTCTCTGAAGATATTCGTCCAAATCCTTTTTCTTTTCAAAAGATGTTCCATATATCCTCTGAAGCATCTTATTATTTTCATCGCCTCTCCAATAAGCTCCTGCCACATTTAAAAGCTTGATTGCCTTGACTTTTTTAATATTGTCAATATGAGGTCCCCTACATAAATCGACAAATTCTCCGAGTTTATAAAGTGTTATTTCGGATCCTTCAGGGAAATTCTCAATTAAATCTACCTTGAATTCCTCTCCCAATTCTTGGAAATGCTTGATCGCATCTTCTTTAGATATCTCGATTCTCTCAAATTTTAAATCTTCTTTTGTAATCTTCTTCATTTCTTTTTCGATTTTCTCTAAATCTTCCGGAGTAAATCTATGCTCTAAATCGAAATCATAATAAAATCCGTCTTTAATTGCCGGACCAATCGCAAATTTAACGCCTGGGAATAATCTCAATACAGCAAGGGCAAGTATATGTGAAGATGTATGTCTAAATATATCCTGTCCTTCGGGATCTTTGAAATTCACAAATCTTATATCGCAATCTTCTTTTATTTTTTCCGACATACCTCTGGTCTTGCCATTAATAACTGCACCGAGAGAATTTCTCATAAGCCCTTCAGAAATATCTCTGGCTACATCTTTTACTAAAATCCCTTCTTCGTATTCTCTAACAGAATTATCGGGAAATTTAACTTTTATCATAATTAACCCCTTTCAAATAAAAAATCCCCTCATCCTACATATGTAGGGACGAGAGGCTCGTGGTTCCACCCTAATTACTTCTTAATTAGTCTACTAGCTCCGGATTAGTTTTCATAAATAGTATTCTTGGATAAATCTCAGCCGGCATATCCTCTCTGTAAGCACTTATTTATTACTCGATCCATCAAAGCTTTATATTATACGGAGGTTTAATCTCTCCAAACTTATTTTACAATTATTTTATCAATAAATTTAGAATAATTCAAGTCTTTATTACAATTTTGAAATCCACGTGCATATTTTTTTATTTATAGTAGAATAATAATATGGCTAATTAAACAAATCTATCTGATTTATATCTGATATATGATATAATTAGTAGAGAATTTATTAAACGAGGAGTTATTATGAGATCAATTTTAAATCTTGTACTAGATCATCAAGGTCAGGCCACTGTATTCCCAATGATTTCTTTGGTCGCAGTGCTGGTAACATATTTATTATACTGGATATCCAATAGAAATAAATATATGAAATACCTGCCTGGAGTTATAATGATAATAATTGGAATATATAATTTAATCGAAGGCCTCCCCAGACTGACAGAAGATGAAGGTTTGAGTATGATACTCAGATTTGGAATATTTTTTGTCGCCGGATTCGTTTCGCTTTGTTTTGCACTTATTTTAGGTATTAATCAGAAATACAAAAATCTTGAACCTGGGAAAAGTAAAATGAACAGAAGGAAAATTTTAAAAAGGAAGGGTAATGAAAATTAAAAAGACAGCAGCTTTTTTTGATATAGACGGGACATTGACGAGAACTTCTCTGATGATAGATCATTTTTTGAGACTTGTAAAAAACGAAGTCATAGAAGAGCATACATGGATCAATGAGATAAAACCCCTTTACGACGATTATAATAAGAGATATCTCGATTACGATAATTATTTAGATGCGGTTTCAACTGTCTATATGGATACTTTAAAAGGTATAAAATACGAATTTATAGACTTTATAGCTCAACAGGTAATCAATAATAATGCCGATATAGTGTACACATTCACCAGATCTGAGATCAAATGGCATCAAAAGCAGGGTCATCTCGTATTCTTCATTTCAGGTAGCCCCGACTTTTTAGTCGGCCATATAGCTAGAAAATACGAAGTCACAGATTATAGAGGCACGATTTACTCTACAGATGATGACAATATATTTACTGGAAATTTCATAAGAATGTGGGACAGCGTGAGCAAGGAAAAAATGATGGATAAATTTGACAAAATTTACGGAATTGATTTTGAATCTTCCTATGCATACGGGGACACCGATGGCGATATATCGATGTTGAATAGAGTAGGAAATCCAATAGTCATAAATCCGACCATGAGTCTATTGAATTATATAAAGGCGGATGAAAATTTAAGGGACAGAGTTTCTATAATAGTAGAAAGAAAAGATGTTATTTACAAAATAACCCCTGAAGTTCTCACACATAATCTAAGATAAAACGAGCATTTTCATGCTCGTCTTTTTTATTCTTTTGGAAGTCCAAATAGCTGAACCCAAAATGTATTCCCATCTGAATCTGTCCAGCATGCTATGCCGACAGCTTTAAAGTCAGATCTTTCTTTTAATATATTTGTACTATGTCCCGATGATGACATCAATATCTTAACGACATCTATCGGAAAACCATTGAACTGCGCAAGATTTTCGCCCTTCGCCTGCTTAGATACGGTATTCCATGTCTCGCCATTAGGCCTAGTATGAGAAAGTTTATCTACTATCTCCTTAGCTCTGATTTTGGCCGCTTCTGCCAAAACATCATCCCAAACTAATTCATAGCGTCCATTTTCTTTTCTTATTGCATTTATTTCTTCTGCCATCTGTCTTGCATAAATATCGTTGAAGCTATTTGGATTTAGTTCCGGCTTATCAATAGGCTTGATTTGGCTTTTAAATAAGTCTATGATCTCTACTACTACATCAGGAGCTACTGAACCTCTGCCGCCAACGACTAGTAGTTTATCGGGCTCTGTATCTTTTAAGTAGTCAATATCTTCCTTTGATAGCTTGTCTGATTCAGTTAATATAATCGGTGCATTGTAGATTCCCGATAAAGCGACAGCAGAAAGTGCATCCGGGAAATTATGTCCATTTACTAAAATTATATTTCTAGGCTTCTCAAATCCTCTTTTTGCTAGTTCAATTGCCGTTGAAAATCTATTATTTCCGGCTATTCTCGTCGGATCCGGCAAATCATTTGAAACTTCTGCACTTACCGTCTTATTACCGCCTAAAACTATGCTCTTTGTGACTGGAAATTTCTTAAAGAAATCAGATGTAGCTTTAGGCAATTCGTCGGACTTTGTGAGCAGTATCGGTATTCCCCTATCGCCTAAATAAGCGCTTGCTGATAGAGCATCCGGAAAGAGTAAGCCATTTGAGATAGCGACAGTCGTGCTTCCCGTTATCTCCTGAACCCTCTCAGCTATAAGAGCAGCTGTTTCATATCTGTCTTCTCCGCCCAGCCTCTCGACTTCAGCCACTGCATTTAGCTGAGACTCTATTTTATTTGAGACCGAACCTGTACTTCCAAGTATTATAATATTGGAAGCTTTCAATTGTACGATTTCTTTTAAGACCCCACTTGGAATCTCATTTTGTGATACTAATAATATGGGAGCATCGAGCGCTGCAGCAAGCGGCCCTCCCGCCAAAGCGTCCGGAAAATTGCTTCCATTTGCGATTATTGCGTATTCTGCCGATTCAAATGCATTCTTGCTAACCTCAAGCGAGGTTTCATATCTATTATCTCCTGCAATCCTCGTGATTTCGACTTTTAAATCGGAATCGTCCGCCGCGGCCGTAATCGGAAAAGCCAAGAAAACAGCCAATAAAACAGCTATAGACCTTTTAAATTTTGTATTCAAAATACCCTCCTATTTTGTAATCATTGTCTTCAATCCTCTGAAACTATTATAACTCAAAAACAGATTCGATTTCAAATACTTTAAAGTATAAAATAAAAAATCGGGTTTCAATAAGAAACCCGATTATCGATTAAAACTTTTTCTTGATATCTTCTGCGCCGTCTTTGATTTTTTCGCCGGCTTCTTTAGCCTTATCTTCAGCCTCGTCTTTGATAACTTCCGCTTTATATTTTAAGTCTTTAGCTTTTTCC
>JAUNVF010000052.1 GCA_030537815.1 Tissierellia bacterium
CACGGGTTGCTTATATGCAATTATGGATAATGTTTCCATCGCTGAATCACTAAGGCTCTTCTCATCTTCAACGACTAGGAGCTGTTCTATATATTTGTAATTGAGTGGTGATGTCACAAATTGATATTTTTTGCCTATCTTTTTAATTTGAATTCCCCTTTGTGCAGATTCAAATTCTCCCTTCAATTCATTTATCAGATTCAATATTTTATTTTCATTAAGTCCGATGATTTCAGATATGGATTTTATATCAAGGGGTTCCCCCCAGTAGAATAGCAAGGACTCGATAATGCTTTTAAATTGCTTGTCTTTCATACTCATCTATCTCCTTGTATTCTAAAAGGATATCTTCAGAATTGTTTTGAAATGCTACTATCCTGTTTTGCTTTATTAATTCCAATATCGCTATAAAGATTACAATCCTTTCCGGTCTCGGGCTATCTTTACTGACTATATTTTTAAATGAAATTTGATTGTTTTTATTTATCTTATCTAAAATCTTATCTATATACTTTTCGACAGTGTAATCATCTCTATTTATAATTTGACTGTCAAAAGGATTTTCTTCATCTTCAATTTCATATTTGATTAGTAATTTATAAAATAGCTCTGAAAGTAAATTTATATCTTCTTCTATATTAATGCTGACAACTTCTTTTATTATCGGTTCTTCCCGCAACTTTGTAAAAGATAGTGAAGCTTGTCTCTCCATCTCTTTTAATAAATTAGACATGATCTTTATCTTTTTGTATTCTACAAGTCTTTGTACTAGATCATCCCTTGGGTCTTCCGCTTCTTCATCTATTGAAGGAATTAGCATTCTAGATTTAATTTCAAGTAAAGTAGATGCCATTAATATGAAATCAGACATATTCTCGGCATCAGTATTCATCTTATTGATATGACCTATATATTGTTCAGTAATCTTATTTATTGGAATATCATATATATTTATTTTATCCTTTTCAATAAGTTTTAAAAGGAGATCCATAGGACCTTCAAATTCAGAAATATTTACATTTATCATCTAATTATCCTTGTTGCGATATTTAGGAAAGAAGAAATGATCGACATTATTATAGGGCTTATGAATCTATTGATCGTTCGAGTAAATACCAGTATTAAAAGAAGTATATACAAGTATTTTTCATACTTATAAAATAGATTCTGAAATTTATAAGGAAAAAAAGACACGACCAATTTAGATCCGTCTAATGGCGGTAAAGGCAATATATTAAAAATTGCAAATGATACATTATATATCATAAGCATAGTAAATAAATCTATTAGGATTTTATTGCCCGAATAATAATTTGCCAATACGAAACAAATGGCTGATAAAAAACCAAGTATTAAATTTACTCCTATCCCGGCTATTGAAACCAATATCAAGCCTAATCTTCTAGGTCTCAATCTGCTAAAATTCACAGGTACAGGATTAGCCCAACCGAATCTAAAAACTATCAGTGAGAGCATGCCCATCGGATTAAGATGCGCTAGCGGATTTAGAGTTAATCTTCCCATATTTTTGGCAGTATCGTCTCCAAAAGCAAGAGCCATATATCCATGGGCAAGTTCATGTAATACCACTGTAATAACTAAAGCAACTGCTGTGACTATGAGAGTTTGAAAATTCATATTAAGCATTTGACATTAGCCTTCTATTTTCGAGATATTGTATTCCTATAATTGTATGTGCATCTGAAATTTCATAGTTATGCAACATGTCTATCAAATCATCTATCTTTATTTTTACTATTTCTAAGAACTCATCTTCGTCATTTTCAAGTTTCGATTCATACAAGTCTTCGGCTAGGAAGATACTCACTTTTTCATTAGTAAAACCGGGAGAACTGTATGCATCGTATATATAATTTAGCTTATTCGCTGAGTATCCGACTTCCTCTTGTAACTCCCTTAAAGCTGCTTCGCTCGGATCTTCGCCGGAATCAATTAATCCTGCAGGAAATTCAAGAATAACTTTATCAACGGCTTTCCTAAATTGTTTTACGAGTAATGTATATTCATCATCTAATATCGGTATAATCAAAACCGAATTTGAATGCTCTACAATCTCTCTTCTAGAGTATTTCCTATTGGGTAATTCTACTGTATCAACTCTAAGATTGATTATTCTTCCCTCGTATAATCTCTCTGACTTCATCGTCTTTTCTTCGTAATACATAAATTCTCCTTATCGGTTCTTGACCTTCTAGTTAATTGTTCCCTCGCATTTTCAAGTACTGTATCTGTAATATTTGTCCCGCTAAGTAATCTAGCTATTTCATAAACCAATTCTTCACCCTCTACAGCTTGTAATTTGGTTTTTGTCAATGAGTTTTCAGTATATTTTTTTATTATCATATGATTGTCACCCAATACTGCAATCTGAGGCAGATGTGTGACTAGAATTATTTGATAATTCTCAGATAATTTGTCTATAACTTCTCCTACTACCTGAGCTGTAATTCCACTAATTCCCGAATCAATCTCATCAAATATCAGTGTACTGATATTATCATAATCAGCTATAACTATTTTAAGTGCCAACATAAATCTCGAAAGCTCTCCACCCGATGCGATTTCAGATAGTGGCTTTATTTGTTGACCTAGATTAAAGGAAGCAAGAAATCTAATTATGTCAATACCGTCTTTGTCCACTTTGCTTTTTTTAGAGAATTCAATTATAAATTCATTATTTGCAAAGTTTAAATTGCTTAATTCTGATTGAATTTGATTTTGTATCTCTCTAGCTGTTTTTTTTCTGATATCTGATATCTTATTTGCCTTTTCATCTAATTTTCTATTTAGTTTAGCTATATCGACATTCAAAGATTCTAAAAGTTCATCTCTTAGTCTATATTCGTTTAATTCAATCTCGGCTTTATCTTTGTATTTTAAGATATCATCTATATCCTTACCATATTTCCTTTTTAATGAGTCAATATTATGGAAAAGACTATCTAATTCATATAGTCTTTCATCATCAGTAACTATTGAATCATAATAATCAAGAATCTCGTATTTTAAATCTTCTATTATATAGCCTGTATTTTTTAAGTTGTCACAAATCTTAGACAATCTTTCATCATATTCGCTTATACTTTCAATTAATCCCGTTGCTTTGGATATATATGAACTAAGATCCCCGGAATTATAGTCTGATGAGATAAAAAGCTCTTTAGTTGAATTCATTTTACTTGAAATCTCGATGCTATTATTTAGTAAATTATGCTCTTTTTCAAGTTTATCGATATCTATCTCCTCTAATCTCAATGAATTAATCTCATTTATTTGGTATTGGAGTATATCAATTTGTCTTTCAATCTCAGAGCTATCTATCTCTAATTTTTCAATTCTTTTTATTATTCTTTTCTTTTCATCCAGCAAATCTTCAAGATCAGATTTTAAATCATCTATCTCAGCTTCTGAAATAAAATCTATTATTTCTAAATAGCTATAAGGGTTTAATAATAATTGAGTATCATGTTGAGAATGTATATTAACGGTTAAATCCATTATAGACTTTATTACTTTTAGCTTGACTTGTCTATTGTCGAGCCGTACAATGGATTTTCCGTCTTTAAATAATTCTCTAGTAATAATAAGCTCATCATCGGCACTAATTCCATACTCTTCACAGAGCATATTCTTTACTCTGTCATTTATTTTTACTACTCCTTCTACTATGGCCTTTTCTCCATAGTTTCCAACTAGATTCTTATTAGCTCTTGATCCTAGTAAAAGTTCGACCGCTTCAATTATTATTGATTTCCCTGATCCAGTTTCTCCAGTTATTATATTTAAGCCATTAGTAAATTTTATATTTGTATTCTCTATTATTGCAAGATTAGAAATGAAAAGTTCAGTTATCATTTTACTATTGATTTAATCGACTCTATTATATTATCAATTTGTAATTTATCGTCAACTGCTATGAAAATAGTATCATTTCCGGTAATAATCCCGGTGATACCCTTTAGTTTTGCATTTGTGATTGCAAGTCCACAAACAGTTGCGGTATTAGAAATAGTCTTTACGACTATTAGATCTTCATTTCTTTTGATTGAAAGAACAGCAGATCTGAATATTTTTTCTAATCTCTCATTTAGAGAATCATGAACGGTGTCTATTATAGCATATCTATAGTCTCCATCTGATGTTTGAACTTTGGAAATTCTCAACTCTTTTATATCACGGGATATAGTAGCTTGAGTAGCTCTAACTCCATTCGACTTTAAATAATCCGAGAGTTCCTCTTGGGTTTGGATGACATTCTCTTCTATTAAATCCAATATGAGTCTCTGTCTCGTATATTTTTTCATTAATTACCTCCGATTTATATTTACTGAATAAAATTTGTACTAATCAATTATACCCAATAATATTATTTTAAATTTAAACTTAATTATCTTTTATTAAATTCAATACTTTTGTTAAAGAAGAAGTATTTCTATTATTCACCTTTTCTAATTTTTTCAAACATTTTTTTGCAGCTTCATAGTATTCTTCTATAAGAATTCTCGACTCTTTGAGTCCTTTCGCCGTTGCGACTGTAACTTTTCCTATTTGCATATCTCTTTCATGATCTTGGATATCGTCTTTGATTTGGAATAACAATCCTAAATTTTCACCGAAGTCTTCTATTGTTTTCTGTTCATCAATATCAGCTCCACCTATAATGGCACCAACAGACAAAGCGGCATTAAATAAATCAGAGGTTTTTCGTTTATACATAAATAAGAGTTCATTTAAGGATAACATTCCATCTTCTATATCGATTATTTGGCCTAAAATCATTCCATTTAAGCCGATCTTCTTGGATATTACTTCTAAACTATTAATCTTATTCTTTATAGAACGCAAATCTTCTGTTGCTCTTATATCTTCCAATATAATCTGAAATGCATATGTCAGCATAGCGTCTCCAGCCAGTATAGCAGTAGCTTCGTTAAATTTTTTGTGCAGGGTCTGCTTTCCTCGTCTATAATCATCATTGTCCATTGCCGGCAAATCATCATGTACAAGTGAATAATTGTGAATTAATTCTATTCCTAAGGCATAAGGCATAATATATTCAAAATTATCTGAATACAATTCATATGAACTGAGAACTAAGATAGGCCTAAGCCTTTTTCCGCCTGATAAAACGGCATAATTGATGGCTTCCTTTAAATCATTATCTACAGGAATTTCTCGGCATAATTTTTCAAGTTCTCCTTCAATTTTATCTCTTAAAGTATCAATCAATGTCAAGACCACCTATATCTTTAAATTTGTCATCTTCATAGACTTTTAACTTTCCCCTCTCTTCTTCTAGGACAGACCTGAGTCCCTTATAAAGCTTTGTACCTTCATCGTAAAGCTTAATACTCTCTTCTAAGCTTATATTATTAGAATCGAGGCGATTTACAATTTCTACAAGTCTATTAAGATTTTTTTCATAATCTTTTAATTTAATTTCCATTTAAAATCTCCTTAGACTCCACTCTACTTGATACTTTACCATTATTTAATATGATTTCCAATAACATTCCTTCTTCAATGTCTACAGCATCATTTATTATATTATCTTTATATTTCACAATAGAATAACCCCTCTCAAGAATTTTCTCATTATCATAAGCATTTAATTTTGCATTTAAATGGCTGAGCGAGTTTTCTTTTGCTGTAAAGATATCTTTTACACTTTTAATCAATTTATAATACTGATCATCTAAATAATTAAGCATGGAGTCAAGTTTATTAAATGGAGAATTATATTTTAGCTCTCGAACCAAGAAATCCATTTGATCTAATTCGTCTTTAATTCTAATCGATATCATCTTATTCAGATCTTCGTTTAAGTTTTCTAAATTATTTTTCATATCATTAATATCAGGGACTAAAACTTCAGCTGCTTCGGAAGGAGTAGCTGCAAATTTATCAGAAACATAATCTATTAGAGTTGTATCGACATGGTGACCAACCGCTGATATTATAGGTATATTCGCATTATATACTGCTCTTATAAGTTTTTCATTATTAAATTCATTTAGATCTTCAAAAGAACCTCCGCCCCGGCTTATTAGTATAAAATCCACCATGGGATGATCTGTATCAAATAATTCTATACCTTCGATTATTTCCTGAACAGCCTTAGATCCTTGAACAGATGCAGGATATATATATATTTCGCATATGGGGTATCTCCGCCTTAATATTTTTAGAATATCTCTCAATGCTGCCCCATTTAAAGAGCTTATGATTCCTATACTCGACGGTATACTTTTTATTTCTTTCTTAATTTTTGGATCAAATAGTCCCTCTTTTTCTAAAGAATTCTTTAAGTTTATAAAATCCTTATAGATATCTCCTTCACCCGATGATTCGATCTTTTTTACAATTAACTGATAATAACTCCCTCTGGCATATATATTTATACTCCCATTGGCTTTTAATTTCTGGCCATCTTTAATATTCATTATATCTTCATTTACATAATTTCTGAATACAATTGACCTTATAGAAGCATCTTCATCCTTGAGATTAAAAAAGATGTTGCCCCCAGATATTGATAAATTAGAGACCTCACCTTCTATAGTAATATTTGAAAGAATAGATTCACGCTTAATTAAATTAGAAATATAATTACTCACCTGGCTAACTTTAAGTGCTTTCATTATTATCCTCGAGATTTCTAAAATAAGAACCCAATACGCCGTTTACAAATCTAAATGAATCCTCCGTTGAATATCTTTTTGCCATATCTACGGCTTC
>JAUNVF010000053.1 GCA_030537815.1 Tissierellia bacterium
GTTCCAATATTTAACTCGCTATTAAATTTAATACTGCCATTTAGCGATTCTATCATCTGCTTTGTAATTGATAAGCCGAGACCTGTACCGCCGAGTTCAGGATCTTTTGCATTATCGATTTTAAAAAATCTATCGAATATCTTATCCTGATATTCTTTAGCTATTCCAATTCCCTCATCAATTATGTGGATTCTTATATATTTATCGTATTTAACCAATTTAACCTTAACAAAGTCATTTCTATTAGATGCTTTTAGGGCATTGCTTAAAAGATTATACATAATTTGTACAATTTTATCTTTATCAGAAATAATAAATACATCTTCTTCAATTTCAGACTTTAACACGACTCCTTTTGATGCGAATGTCGGATTTAAGGCATTATTTGTATTTATGAGTAGTTCGCTAAGATTAAAATTTTCTTTTTTAATCTTGGATATTTCAGCGCTTTGATTAAAGCTCATCTTTAGCTGATCGACTAGCTTATTCAAGTGAATTATTTCCTGTTTAAGCGTATTCATTGTCTCTTTATCGGCTTTGATCATTCCATCATTTATTGCCTCTACATGTAGTTGAAGATTGGTAAGAGGAGTTCTCAATTCATGAGAAATATTCTGTGCGTATTTTCTTCTCAATTCTTCCTGACTTTTCAATGCATTTCCTAAAAATTCCATATTTGATGACAATTCAGATAATTCTTTGATTTGAGTATCTATATTATTTTTCTGATTGTAATTTTCATTTTTATAAGCAAGAGCCATCAAATTAATTCCCTTAATCGTCTTACTTATATTTTTCGACATGATAAATGATGCTATGAGTCCTACAAGTATCGAAATAAATCCGGCCAATAAGAGAGATAGAAAAAAATTATTCTTGAATTCTCCGGCCATCTCATTATAGTATCCATCTTCATAATATGAGATTTTCATCATTCCCATTTCTCTATTTTCTTCGACTATTGTATATGTTTTTTCGATTAAATTATCTCTGTTTTCTAATGGATTTAATTTTATAACAGAATTACCAACTGCATCAATTATTTCTATCTCTATATTTTCAAATTTAGCATAATAGTATAAATCATTTGAAAGTGAATTAATGCCATTAGTTTTTAAAATTGATGATATTTCACTCATTATGGTCTCAAATCTATTATTTCTAACATATTTTAAATAATTTTCAAAGCTGGCATCAAAAATAAAATTAAATAATATCGCAAGTATAAATAATACACTGAGTATGCTTTTTAGCATAGATAAAATTAATTTATTTCTTAATTTCAATTAAACTCACCGGCTTTGTAACCAATCCCGTATACTGTCTTGATATATTTTGGATCTCTTGGATTGCTTTCTATTTTCTGCCTAATATTTTTAATATGAGTATCTATTGCTCTATCATAAGCTTCATAGCTTTCGCCAAATGCTATTGCAATAATCTCTTCACGAGTGAAAATTTTCCCAGGTTTTGAAAATAGAACTTTAAGTATCGTGAACTCGTTATTAGTGAGGGAGATGTCCTTTCCATCAACTTTACAGCTATAATTTTCTGTATTAATAAGTAGATTTCCATTATCAAAGCTTAGTATATTGGATGAATCTGCTGATGTTCTTCTAAGAATGGCTTTAACTCTCTCCATCAATTCTTTTGGGCTGAAAGGTTTGGTTACATAATCATCTGCTCCCAGTTGAAAACCTTCAATCCTATCATCCTCTTCAACTTTAGCTGTCAATAAAATAACCGGAATATCTGAAGACTCTCTAATATTTTTCAATACTTCTTCTCCGCTGATTAGAGGCAACATTCTGTCCAGGACAATTAAATCTGGATTTTCTTCTTTAAATAATTCTATTGCTCTTTTACCGTCAAATGCACAAAATACAATATAACCTTCTTTTTCTAAATATGCTTTAACTATAGATGAAATTCCCTTTTCATCTTCTACTAATAAAATCTTCTTCATATTTTATCACCTTATAATTTTATTCTTAACATTATTAGATACATATGTTATTATATCACTTATGAGGTGATTATATGGATTTTTTTAGAGTTATTATACTTGGAATAATAGAAGGGATAACGGAATTCTTACCAATCAGCAGTACTGGCCATTTAATATTAGCAGATGAATTCGTAAAATTGAGTCCGGAGTCTTTTGCTAATGCATTTATGGTGATAATACAGCTTGGCGCCATACTTTCTGTAGTAGTGATTAGTTTTAATAAATTAAATCCTTTCAGTAAGAGATATTTAGACGATAGATTAGGGGAGAGGTATGAAAATTTCAATATTCAGTCTAAAATATTCTATCTTGTCAAATATCGCAATCCAGAAATAATTAATCTATGGAAAAAAATTATAGTAGGATTGCTTCCTGCAATGGTTCTAGGACTATTATTTGATGATATAATCGATAAGTATTTATTTAATTCAAAAACAGTTGCAACCACTTTGATCTTTTGGGGAATTATAATAATATTGATTGAAAAGAAAAATAAGGATAAATTGCCTAGAATTGATAATTTTCACGATATGAATTACAAGACGGCCTTATTGATAGGATTTTTCCAATGTCTTGCATTGATACCGGGGACGTCTAGATCGGCAGCGACAATAATAGGAGCATTAGTATTGGGATGTAGTAGAATTGTAGCTACAGAGTTTTCATTTTTCTTGGCTATACCCACTATGTTGGGAGCGACTTTTCTAAAAGTCGTGAAAAATTATGGGGGATATAGCTTAACTCAATGGCTCTTGATACTTCTCGGCTCAATTGTATCTTTTATAGTAGCATATATAACTGTAAAGAAATTATTGGATTTTATAAAGAAAAGAGATTTTACAATTTTTGGTTACTACAGAATTGTTTTAGGAATAATTGTCTTTTTGATGATATTTTTAAGATGAAAATAAATCCCGGATTTGAGTTCAAATCCGGGATTATATTATTTTTTGCTTTTAATATTGCTTTGAGCGGCTGCTAGTCTTGCTATAGGTACTCTAAATGGGGAACAGGATACATAATCC
Organism: Tissierellia bacterium; assembly: GCA_030537815.1. Taxonomy (GTDB): domain Bacteria; phylum Bacillota; class Clostridia; order Tissierellales; family Peptoniphilaceae; genus Microaceticoccus. The sequence continues at coordinate 3,034 of JAUNVF010000053.1, forward strand.
AATCCGATTGAATTAAAGAATTCTATCGATGCAGGATCTCCTCCATGCTCACCGCATATTCCTAAATGAATATCAGGTCTTGTCTTTCTTCCTTTTTCAACTGCTATTTCTAGAAGTTGTCCAACACCTTTTTGATCTAAAGTTTCAAATGGACTCTTATCAAGTAAATTTTTATCTACATATTCAGATAAGAATTTACCAGCATCATCTCTAGAGAAACCAAATGTCATTTGAGTCATATCATTTGTACCAAAACTGAAGAACTCAGCTTCTTCAGCGATTTCGTCAGCCATTAGAGCAGCTCTCGGAACCTCTATCATGGTACCTATCTTATGTTCTATTCTTTCAGAACTCTCTTCAAAGACGCTCGCAATTTCATCGATTATTTGAGATTTAACATAATCTAGTTCTTTTTTCTCTCCGACAAGTGGAATCATAATCTCCGGCTCTACTTCAATGCCTTCAGATTTTAAATCTATAGCTGCAAGCATGATAGCTCTAACCTGCATCCTATAAATTTCAGGGAAGGTAACTGCTAGTCTACAGCCCCTATGACCAAGCATTGGATTTACTTCTCTTAATTCCTTTACTGTATCTTCAATATATCTAGGATCTATATCTAATTCTATCGATAATTTATTTATATCTTCCTTTGTATTAGGGATAAATTCATGAAGTGGTGGGTCTAATAATCTAATAGTAACGGGTTTTCCTTGCATGACCTTGAAGATTTCATAAAAATCCTTTTGTTGCATAGGTAGTATTTTATCAAGCGCATCTTTTCTCTGTTCAGTATCCTTTGCTATTATCATTTCTCTAACGGCAAGTATCCTGTCCTCTTGGAAGAACATATGCTCAGTTCTACAAAGACCAATACCTTCTGCTCCAAATGAAAATGCTACTTTAGCATCCCTAGGTGTATCAGCATTAGTTCTTACTTCTAATCTCTTTAAGTCATTTACCCATTGCATAAATAATTCAAAGCTACCAGCTAATTCAGGATCGACTTTTTTGATTTCTCCACTATAAATAATTCCAGTAGTTCCGTCTAGTGAAATCAAATCGCCTTCTTCAAATACTTTATCTCCAACCTTCATCAATTTAAGAGCTTCATCAACTCTGACCTCATTTGCACCGGCAACACAGCATTTACCCATTCCTCTAGCAACGACGGCAGCATGTGATGTCATTCCTCCACGTGATGTAAGTATTCCTTCGGCAATTATCATTCCTTCAATATCTTCCGGGGAAGTTTCTTGCCTTACAAGGATTACTTTTTTACCGCTATTCACAGCTTCAATACAATCTTTGGAATTAAAGTAAATATGTCCTGAAGCGGCTCCTGGGGAGGCGGCAAGACCTTTGCTTAATTTTGTACTGTTTTTCAAATCTTCTTCGTCAAAATTTGGATGTAGTAATTGTGATAGGCTGGAAGGCTCCATCCTCAATATGGCTTCTTCTTTAGTTATAAGGCCTTCTTCAACCATATCTACTGCGATATTAATAGCTGCTTGAGTGGTCCTCTTACCATTTCTGGTTTGCAGAATATATAATATTCCATTTTCTATTGTAAACTCTAGGTCTTGCATATCTTTATAATGCTGTTCTAATTTTTCAGCTGTATTTACAAATTGATCATAAACCTCAGGCATTACTTTCTTTAATTCATGAATTTCTTCAGGAGTTCTTATTCCTGCAACTACATCCTCACCTTGAGCATCTACTAAAAATTCACCAAACATCACATTTTCACCTGTGGCCGGGTTTCTCGAGAAGGCAACACCAGTACCTGAGTTTTCTCCCATATTACCGAATACCATAGATTGAATATTTACAGCAGTTCCAAGTTCATGGGGAATAGAATGAAGCATTCTGTAAACTCTGGCTCTTGAATTATTCCATGACTTAAATACTGCCTTTGTAGCTAAGAATAATTGATTAAATGGATCTTGAGGGAATTTCTCTCCGATTTCTCTCTCATATATCTTCTTATACTGCTCAACTATTTCCTTTAGATCATCAGCTGTTAAATCATTATCCTTTGAAGCCCCAACTTTTTCCTTAACTTCATCGAGTACACTATCGAAAAATGATTTCGGCACTTCCATGGCCACATCGGAAAACATTTGGATAAATCTTCTATAACTATCATAAGCAAATCTTTCGTTATTAGTCGAATTTGCAAGGCCAATAACGGATTTATCATTTAAACCGAGGTTCAGTATTGTATCCATCATTCCGGGCATTGAAACCACTGCTCCGGATCTTACAGAAAATAATAATGGATTGTCTTCGTCTGAAAATTTCTTACCCAATTGATTTTCAGTTTCTTTAATATGTTCTTTTATTTCTTCTTTTAGGGAATCCCATAATTCTTCGCTCTCTTCATAGAACCTATTACAGGCTTCAGTTGTTATGGTGAACCCCGGTGGAACATTTAAGCCAAGTGTAGTCATTTCTGCTAGGTTAGCTCCTTTACCACCCAACAAAGACCTCATCTCTCTGTTTCCTTCTTTAAAACTGTAAACATATTTTTCTGCCATAATTTTCCTCCTGTTTAAATTATACTATTATTCGCTTTTCTTAAATAGTTAAGAATTATATCGGCTGTTTCCTCGATAGCCTTATTAGAAACATCTATTATAGGGCAACCGATTTTTTTCATTATCTCATGAGCGTATTCAATTTCCTGTAGAATTCGCTCTAAATCTGAATAAGAAGAGCCTAAAGGAAGACCCAGTGACTTTAATCTCTCTTTTCTAATCTTATTTAGATTTTCCGGTGAATTTGTCAATCCCACTATCTTCTTAGTAGGAATCTGAAAAAGTTCATCAGGTGGCAATGTTTCCGGAACCAGAGGTATATTTGCAACCCTATAATTCTTATTTGCTAAATACATGGATAAAGGCGTCTTTGATGTTCTGGAAATTCCTATAATTGCTAAATCAGCAATTAATAGACCTCTAGGATCCTTTCCATCATCATATCTGACGGCAAATTCAATGGCCTCAACTCTCTTAAAGTAATTCTCATCCAGCTTTCTTAAAGCCCCAGGCTTAGTTGACGGATTAAGATCGCTTAATCTCTCTATTGCTACTATGGATGGTGTAAGTATATCTACATTTACTATATTATTTATGTCGCAAAACTTTTTAATCATAGTAAGTAGAGTGTCATCTACAAGTGAATAGAACATAAGAGTATTGTCCATGTCATCGATTTCATTTAAAATATTATCTAAAACAGTCACAGATCTGATATGTGAAAATTTTTTGATTTCATATTTTAAATTTTCAAACTGAGCTATTGATGCTCTAACAGTTTGCTCGGCAGTTTCTCCAATTGAATCGCTCAAAATATATATGATTATTTCCTTCATTCGTCACCTCACATTTTTCTATCACTTTATTATATTATACACAATAAAAACCTTTATGAATAGTAGATATCAGTTCTTTAGTATGAAAGTGATAAATAAATCCCCAAATAAGAAAAATTTAATACTAAAATTCAATTCAAGTTATCGTGTTTAAATATATAGTTATATTATACCCATAAACGGCGCTTTTATATCAAAACAATAACAGATTTAATACTCTAAACTTGACTTTTATATGGAATAATATTATAC
>JAUNVF010000015.1 GCA_030537815.1 Tissierellia bacterium
TTTATTCCGGAGGAATTCCCAAAATTGGGCGATATAGATAATCTTATGAATTTATCATATGATGAATTGAGCAGCTATATATTAAATCTTTATTTTGATGAATTGGGAGAAGATATTTTGAGGGAAGCATCTAAAAAAGCTTATGATGATAAATTTCCCGAAGAAGTGGTGCCGGTTAAGATGGCAGATAAAGCGGCATTTTTGGAACTTTATCATGGTAAAACATTGGCATTTAAGGATATGGCTCTTTCGATACTCCCTCATCTATTAAAGGCTTCTCTAAAGCTCAAAAAAGATGATAGAAAGGTATTGATTCTCGTAGCGACCTCAGGAGACACTGGGAAAGCTGCACTTGAGGGTTTTAAAGATATCGAAGATCTCAGTATTGCAGTTTACTTCCCCGACGGCGGGGTGAGTGAGGTTCAAAAGCTACAGATGATAACTCAAAGAGGTGACAATACTTATGTAGCTGCGATAGAAGGAAATTTTGACGATGCTCAAAGAGGAGTAAAGGAGATTTTTACAGACGAGAATTACAAGTCTGAGCTAGAAAAAAAATCCTATATATTATCGTCAGCGAATTCTATTAATATAGGCAGATTGATACCTCAGGTTGTGTATTATGTATATGGTTATATAAATCTCATAAAAAATGGATCGATTGAGAAATCAGATTCGATAAATATTGCGGTTCCAACAGGTAATTTTGGAAATGTACTAGCAGCATATTATGCTAAGAGGATGGGACTTCCTGTAAATAAATTGATAATAGCATCAAATGACAATAGAGTATTGACAGATTTTTTTGATACCGGAAAATATGATAGCGACAGGGAGCTTTATCTAACTTCTTCTCCGTCGATGGATATATTAGTTTCGAGTAATTTAGAGAGATTTTTATACCATATTTCAGATTCAAATGAAGAAAAGATAAAAGATGCCATGAAAAAATTGAATAGAGATAAATTATTTGAATGGGATTTGTTTTCTGACGAGGAATTTGCCGCTTCAGCTAGTGAAGAGGATATAAGTAAATCAATAAAAAAAGTTTATGAAGATTTCGATTATATAATTGATCCTCATACGGCTACTGCATATCATGCATATGAAAAATACCTTGAAAAAGAGAAGGATGACAAATTTACTCTTATAGCTTCGACTGCAAGTCCTTTTAAGTTCTCAAACAAAGTTCTCGAGTCATTAGATATGGAAGTTCCCGACGATGAATTTATGTCTTTAGAATTGCTCTCTAAGAAAATGAAGGCGGAGATACCACTATCTCTTAGGGAATTAAAGTCGATGCCGATCAGGCATAAAGATATTATAAAGCCAAGCGAGATGAGAGGATTTATAGATGAAATCGTAGGTGATGAAAATGATTAGGATAAAGGTCCCTGCGACAAGTGCCAATATAGGTCCCGGATTCGATGTCTTTGGAATGGCTCTCGACCTCTACAATGAATTCGTATTTGAAGATTCAGATGATTTTGGTGGCGATAATTTAGTTTACGAAGCTTATAAGTACACATTTGATAAATACGAAAAAAATGCTGAACCTGTAGATATAGAGATAATAACGAATATACCTATCGCCAGGGGACTTGGATCATCTTCTACCTGTATTGTCGCCGGAATAGCGGCCGCATTATTGAAGATTGAAGGAGAGATAGACAGGGAAAGAGTATTGGAAATCGCTACTGAAATAGAGGGTCATCCGGATAATGTCGCTCCAGCGATTTTCGGGTCATTAGTTACATCTGTAATAGACTCTGATAGGATTTTTTATAATATAAATAATCCACATAGCGATTTAGGATTTGTAGCAATAATACCCGATTTTGAATTATCAACTAAAAAAGCAAGAGAGATTCTACCTGAGTCTGTATCGAGAGAGGATTCGATATTCAATACAAGTAGATCCTGTCTATTAATTCCTGCATTGGAAAAACTCGACGAAGAAATGATAAAGGCATGTCTAAAAGATAGATTGCACGAGCCTTATAGGAAGAGTTTGATAAAAGGTTATGGCGATATAGAATCTGAAGCCGATAGAGTCGGAGCGATAGGAACTTATTTGAGCGGAGCCGGTCCTACTATTATAAGCATTTACAATAAATTAGAAAAAGATATTCCTGAATCGATTAAATCATTTGCAAATAAAAATTTTCCGGGATGGGAAATAAAGTCATTGAATCTGGATACTGAGGGTATACAATATACAGAGGGGTGATTTCGTGAAGATTTTAAAATGGAATGATGTGGAAGTATCTGAATGGGCAGGCGGAAAAAGCTATAGGATTTATATAAATCCGGAATCGTCAAATGTGGTTAAAAGAGATTTTGATCTGATGCTTACATCTGCGACATGTGAATTGGACGAAGGTGTATTTTCCGATTATACTGGATTTACAAGATATATATCACCTATAGATAATGATCTTTTATTGAGAGTTCAGGGTGAGGAGATCTTGTTGAAGCCGAATATGGTATACAGATTTAGCGGAGCTATTGATGTAGTCAGTCTTACCAAGGTAGTAGATTATAATCTGATAATAAGAGATGATTACGAAGCGAGTCTTATATCTATTTCTCTCGTAAATGATAGGAATATAAATCTTGAGCACAAGAATTATATAATACAGAGCTTTGAAGGAGATATAAATTTTAAATTCAATGGACAAGAAGGAGTTTTGAATTCGAAAGATGCTCTTTTATTGGATGATAAAAGAGGGGAGATAACCATATCTTCAGATGAGGCTATATCCGTATTTATTACTGAATTTTAAATAAATATAATTAGATTGGAAAAATTAAAAGGAGCTAGCGATTGCTATTGCAATTACTAACTCCTTTTAATTTTATTTTAATCTGTAATCAATATTTTTTAAATCAGATTTATTTAGAGGCATTTACGACAAAATTATATAATGTCTTGACAGGAATTCCAGTAGCTCCTTTATTTAGATATCCCCAGCCCCTTGCATTATACGCTGGTCCCGCTATGTCGAGATGAACCCAAGGAGTATCCTCAACAAAATGTTCTAAAAACATACCTGCAGTTATAGTCCCTCCAAATCTTCCTGTCGAGTTTTTTAGATCTGCAAAATCTCCTTTGAGGAGTTCTCGCATTTCGGGAAAAGAAGGTAGTAGCCATACATATTCGCCGGATCTGTCTGCAGATTTTGCTATATCTTTAAAGACCTTCTCGTCATTTGTAATGGCACCTGTAGTGTATTCTCCGAGTCCGACCAGACAAGCTCCAGTGAGCGTGGCTATGTCTATAATACATTCACTATTTATCTTAGTAGCAGCATAGTATAGGGCATCAGCCAGTGTCAGTCTTCCTTCAGCATCGGTATTGATTACTTCTATGCTACTTCCTTTCATAGAACTTATAATATCTCCGTTTTTATAAGCTCCACCTGAAATCATATTTTCACAAGCTGCGACTATTCCAACAACATTTTTATTTATTTTATTTTTAGCGACAGCATATATTGATCCAATTACCGAAGCTGAACCCGCCATATCCATTTTCATGGTAAGCATTCCGTCAGCCGGCTTCAGCGCATAACCGCCTGAATCATAGGTGAGACCTTTTCCGACAAGACTTATCGCCGGCTTATCATCTCCTTCCGGAAGATATTTCATAATTATGAATTTAGGCTCTTTTTCTGAACCTTCCGCTACTGCTAGGAAGGCTTTCATGCCGAGTTTTTCTATATCTTCTCTTCCTAAAACTTCAACTTTTACGCCATATTTTTCAAGATTATCGGTGGCGAATCTCGCCAATACTTCGGGATACATATCTATAGCCGGGGTATTTACTAAATCTCTAGTGAGATTAATGCCTTCGACCAATGTTTCGACTTCGGATATTGCTTTTTGAGCGGCTTCATCTTTCCCTTCGAGTGGTATCAATCCTATCCTCTCAAGGCTATTTGATTTTTTTTCGCTCAAATACCTGTCGAATTTATACTCGCTCTGTAATAATCCTTCAATTATAGACTTTACAGTCTTTCTGGAGCATATGCCCTCTATTTTTGTTGCATGGACAGATGCTTCTTTTATATTATTTTTATTTAATTCGCCGGCCGCTTTGAAAGCTGCTAATCTTAAGATATTGCCATCGACCTTTTCAGCTTCTCCCAAGCCAATCAATATTATATTTTGAGATCCGGGCCCAAGATTGGAATAAATCTTATTTGTAGATGAATCAAATTTTAAATTATTTATAGCATAATTTCTACTCTCTTCGTCGAGCATATTTAGTTCTTCGCCTTTTATAGTAAAATAGATATTGACATCATATCTTTCTGATATTTTAATTTTCAATTAAAGTCCTCCTAATTTTCGGCAATTAAATGCCTATGTAAAATATAAAAGAGCCTGCTAATTCGCGGCTCTCAATATTATTCTTCTGTTTCTTCAGAATCTTCTTCAGTTTCATCAACTGTCGGTACATCAGCCGCATCGACATCTAATGCTTCTTCTTCCTCTTCTATCTCTTCTTCTCTCGGCTCTGAAAGCGTAGCTACAAGCTCTTCAGGATCGACAAGGAATGTCAATTTTTCGTCTGAGAAGATATCGAGATCCTTTACGAGAATTTGATCTCCGTATTGCATATCGATTACATTTGCAACAGCTGATTGAGGTATATCGACAGGTAGACATTCTATCTCAACTTCATTCATCTGCTGAGCTAGAACTGAAGGTTGAAGTTTTATTTCATCTCTACCTTCTAATACGATAGGAATATTGATTTTTAGTAATTCCTTCATATTAAGTGCATAGAAGTCGACATGAGTATACTGATTCTTATAAGGATGCTTTTGAACTTCCTTTAATAGAACAGGAGTCGCTTCTCCGTCGATTACTATATCAACTATAGTACTGGTACCTGCTTGAGTATATACCTTCGCAAGGTCTTTTTCTGTAACTGTAATTGTCCTGGTATCTTCGCCTTTTCCATATATAACGCCAGGTATAATTTGCTTTGCTCTTAATTTGTTTACTTTATTTTTACCTATGCTATCACGCATTTCTGCATTTAGCTTAATTTCTGCCATAGGAATTCCCCCTTTAATTTGATCTATAGGCTGATATCGTTAATTATACCAAATATGGCATTTAGTGTCTAGTTTTTAAATACTTAATGAATTTTATACCAAAAATTAATTGTTTAATATCATAAGCAATAATAATCCGGGTATCCCTAAGAAACCGGCTATTAATGAATTAAAGAAATTTATATCTAAATTAACCGAAAAAAATCCGGCAAATAGATTGAAAGCAAATAGTATTACGACTCCCGTGATGCTGTTTATCAGAAGTTTTATTATAACTTTCATCGATAGGGAAAATAATTTAGTGAAAACAAGCATTAAAAATATGCCTATTAAGGCGGCGATTATCATCATATTTATCATCCTTTCATTTCTTATATTATGATTATACCCCATAGATTAATCAATTGCACAAGATTACAAAATTGTATTTTTATAAAGTAGTTGTGTTTAAATATTTTCTGTTATACAATATCTTAAACTGAATAAATTTCATTTATAATTTTTATATATGGATAAGAGGTGTCATATGAAATATCATTTTACTCGAGACAATAGAGGAAATATTGACAAGATGAATAAGCATAAGCAGAGGAAGAGATACAAATCTAGGCTTAATAAGAGAAAAAATAAATACAGAATGATTAAAAATATAGTCTTGGGATTTTTGATAATACTCTCAATAATTTTGATTGCATTTTTTTCTATAACTGTATATAGAAACCGAATCGATGAAAATGATATTGATGACAGAATAGAAGCGCATGAAATTGATGATGAATTCTCGGAATACTCTGATAATTCGGATTTAGAAATTGGAACTTTAGATGATGAAATAATGAAGGAATTTGATCAAGATAGAGAAACACCTAATCCCGGTCTTCTCGATAATGAAATTAAAAGATATTTGAGAAAAGAGGGGATTGAACTATCTAGTATAGGAGTAGCTTATTATAATCTCGATACGGATTTATTTTTAGGTATTAATGAAGATGAATTATTTTTAGCTGCAAGCACTATGAAGGTTCCCATAAATATATTAGCATATGATTTGGCATTTGAAGATGATCTTGATTTAAGTCAAAAAATTACTTATTTAGAGGGAGATAAAGAGGGTGGCACAGGAATATTACAGGGTGAAAAAATCGGAGAAGATTATGAATTATCAGAGTTACTTACACTCATGATTACTGAAAGCGACAATGTAGCAACTAATATGATGTATAGATTTATGGGAGGTTATAATCAGGAGTATCTTCTGGATACATTGTCTAGATTATACGGAATCCACTGCAGTTATGGAAATAATATGACGCCAAATGATGCCATAAGAATACTCAAGAGGATATACTATAATGAAGACGGTAATCCTTATTACGATAAACTAATATATGATATGAAGAATACTGTCTACAATATGTATTTTACTAAGAATTTAAAAGGCGAGGATATCGCTCATAAAACAGGAGATTATGACGGATTTTACAATGATATAGGGATAGCTTTTTGTGAACAGGATTTTGCATTCGCCGTATTTACGGATAATTTAGAACAACCGGAGAAGACACTTGCAGATTTAGGTAAAATAATATATGATTGGCATGTAAAAAATCAATAAAAGAGGTGAGAGATTGAAAAACAAATCATTTTTATATGCATTTATAATCACATTGATTTGCTCGATACTTGGAAAGTATCTGAGCATGTTACCTTTGCTAAAAGTTATCGGCGCTATGGTAATATCATTGTTGCTCGGTATGGCTGTTCAATTTATTCCCGGGGTTAAAGAAAATACTTCTTCAGGAGTAGCATTTATATCCAATAAATTCTTGAGACTTGGTATTATTATTTTGGGATTTAAATTAAATTTATCGACATTGGCAGCGGAAGGACCAAAGACTTTGTTGATGGCTGTAATAGTTGTGACATTTACGATTATCATACTTTATAATTGGGCAAAAAAAGCGGGCATCAATGAGGAACTGGCTATGTTGACTGCCTGTGGAACGGGCATATGTGGAGCGGCAGCTATAATGGGTATAAGTCCACAAGTCAAGGCCAAAAGCGATGACTCGGTACTTGCAGTTGCCATAATATGCATACTAGGTACATTATTTACAGTTATTGAAGTCCTTATTTACCCATTTCTTGGTTTGACTCCAAAACAATTTGGAGTAATGAGCGGACTTACTCTTCACGAGATAGCTCATGCAGTTGCAGCAGCCGGATCTTTGGGTCCAGATATTGTAGAAGTTGCGACAATTGCAAAATTATCAAGGGTTTTACTTTTGGCTCCTGTAGCAATTATAGTAGGTTATTTACATCATAGAAAGCATAAATTAGAATCAGATATGCCTAAAAAGGTACCAATACCATGGTTTATGTTGGGATTCCTATTGACGGCATTTATAGCCACTACCATCGACATGGGGCAGGATTTATTGAATAATTTGTCCTCTATAGCTTTTTTAATACTTGGAATGGCGATGGCTGCATTGGGAATGAATGTCAATTTCGAGGTATTATTTGAGAGAGGAAAGAAATTATTGCCAATAGCATTTGCTGTTTCGGTCATAACTTTTTTTATCGGATTTTTAGGTGCAAAGATCCTATTCTAATAAAAAGAGATATCGCAATTAATCTGCGATATCTCTTTATTCTTTATTTTTCAGCATTCCTTAGAGCTTCATTCAAAGCTGCCCTGAATCCATCAGATGTCATAGTTGCAGCAGTTATGGTATCGACCTCTCCATTTCCATTCTCTAAGACTAACTTTTTCAATCTTTCGAGAGCAACAGCTCCTATTTCCTCATTTTCATCATGATCTACAATATTTATATCAGAAATTTTTCCATTTTCATCGATTGAAATATTTAATTTTATATTTTTGTCAGGGCTATATCCTTTACCTTCTCCTTCATAACTTCCTTCTTGGTATTTTGGTCCGCAAGATGTCAGTATAAGTATTGAGCAAAGCATTATCATTATCGACTTCTTCAATTTTGACCTCCATATGATTACTAATCGTAAAGATTATATCAAGATTTAAAAAATCAGTCAAACCTAGAAGCAGTCGATAATCTAAAGATTTATTTGACAGTTATAGACTATGCTTGTAATAATAGGATTAATCATTATAATTAAAGTGATGGTATAATTGGAGAGACTCGATTATACTAATCGATAAAAGAGAAATGAGGGATTGGTATTAAAAGACCAATATATGACAAAATAAGAGAGATTTCGAGTAAAAAAAATGTAGACTTCCAGCTTCCTGGACATAAAAAGAGATTTACTGACAGTATCGATTTTAAATTGATACCTGATTATGATTTAACTGAAACTTTCAATACCGATAATCTTCATAATCCGGTAGGGATAATAAGAGAAAGTATGGAAGAGATAAAAAGAATCTATGGATCTAGAGAATCCTTCTATATAGTAAATGGATCTACTTCTGCACTCCATATCGCGATGATGTCTGCTACTAATCCGGGAGATAAGATTTTAATTCAGAGAAATTCGCATATGTCGGTTTATAATGGTACTATATTATGCAAATTAAATGCTGAATATTTAATGCCTAAATACGATTTGGAAAAAGAAATCATAGGTTCTTTAGATGTAGCTGAATTTGAACTTAAGACTAGAAGAAAAGATATAAAAGCTGCAGTGATATTAAATCCTTCTTTTTATGGATTATGTCCGGATTTAGAAAAGATAATTGAAATTGCAAAATCTAGAGATATAATATTAATTGTTGACGAAGCACATGGTCCGCATTTAAAATTTAATAAAAAACTTCCGCTCTCGGCAGTAGAATTAGGTGCGGATTTCGTGATACATTCTACCCATAAAACTCTGCCTGCACTGACTCAAACATCTCTACTTCATATCTGCTCAGAAAAAGTAGATATAGAAAGAGTTAGACAAGTATCGAGGATTTTACAGACCTCGTCTCCTTCTTATATTTTTTTGACTTCCATGGAGCAAGCAGTCGGATATATGGATACTGATAAAGCTAGGATAAAGCTCAGTAAATTAATTGATGATATAATTATATTTGAGAATAATATAAAAAAAATAGATGGAATCAAGTTGGTAGAAGACAATGATCTTTTTTATAAAAAAGATATCACTAAAATCATATTCGGGCTCGATGGTATAAGTGGTGATGATTTGAGAAATAATTTGCATGAGAATTATGGTATCGATATGGAATATGCCGATTTAAATTATGTAGTGGGCATTTTGTCAGTTATGAATGACAAGGGCGATCTTATAAGATTAGAAGATGCTATAAAGGAGATTGCAAAAAATAGAAATACTCATAATCCAATTGAAAAGAAAATTCAGAATTTGATTTATCCCGAGATAGATAAGAGCATACAAGAGGCTTTTTATAGTGAGAAAGAGAGAATTCCTCTAGAAGATTCTATAGGAAGGACATCCGCATCCTATATTATCCCTTATCCTCCGGGCATACCCCAACTCGCTCCCGGTGAGATTATAAAAGAAGATCATATTTTATTAGTAGAAGAGATGAAATCTAAAATTGAGATAATTGGATTAATTGGCGATAGGCAGGATTTAATTGAGGTATTGAAATGATAAAAAGAGGTAAATTTATAGTCTTTGAAGGACCAGATGGCTGCGGAAAATCGACTATAGCAAAAATGATAAGAAATGAACTTTTAGATATTGAAATAGACTGCGTACTCACCAGGGAGCCAGGGGGGACGAAAACAGGCGAAAAAATAAGGGATATATTATTGAATAAAGATAATATTATATCCGCTTCGACTGAAGCATTGCTCATGGCATCTGCTAGAGCACAGCATATAGAGGAATTGATAAAGCCTTCTTTGAATTTAGGTAAACAAGTACTTTGCGATAGATTTGTCGTATCATCTCTTGTCTACCAGGGCATAGGAAGAAATTTGGGTATAAATAGAGTAGAAAAACTTAATGAATTTGCTGTAGATATTTGTCCCGACCTAACGATATTCTTTGATTTGGATTATGAGACTGCTTTAGGTAGAAGAAATATAAGAAAGACAAGCGATAGAATGGAAGATATGGACGATGATTTCCACTATAAAATTCATGAAGGCTATAAAAGAATTTACTCCGAATACAAAGAAAAGTATAATATAATTAGGATAGACTCGTCGGATAAAATTGAAAAAGTTTTCTGTACGGCTTTTGACAAAGTTAAAGAGATACTGGAGGTATAATATGAAATTATTAATTGCCATTGTTCAGGATGAAGATGTTCATATGCTAATAGATGACCTGATGGAACACGAATTTAGAGTTACTAAACTAGCGTCGACAGGAGGTTTCCTAAAAGCCGGAAACACGACTCTTTTATTGGGTGTGGATGATCATAAGATAGATGGTGTACTCGATATAATTAGAGAGAATTGTAGTTCGAGAAAGACTACGACTACTCTTTTAAATGTTTCAATGCCGGGAGACGCATATGTCCCACTTCCGATGGAAGTACAAATAGGCGGGGCAACTGTTTTTATATTGGAGATAGAAAAGTTTATAAAGATATAATAAACAAAAATACGGTTAACGGGGGAATAATATGAAATTGATATTGGCGATAATAAGTGATGAATTGATAGATGAGGTGTCTGAAGCTCTTTCAGATCGCGATTTTAAGACCACAAAACTGAGTTCTACAGGTGGTTTTTTAAAGAAGGGTAATACGACTATAATTATAGGGGCTGAAAAAGAGAAGGTAGATGATATAATTTATTTGCTTAAAACTACTATCGAAAATAGCGACAAGAAAAATAGCGATCAAAATATTTCGGATGCCAATATTTTTGTTATACCCATGGCGGGAATGCAGAAGATGTAATGAAAAAATTAAATGGAATAGATATATTAAATGCTCAAATTTCGTCAAATAGGCTTTCTCATGCATATATATTTGAGTCAGATGAACATGAGGACGGCAGAGAAGCTGCACTGAAATTTATTGAGGATATTGATAAGAGTTTAAATCATGGTGAAATAGAAAGATCTCTTAATAAAATAGATATATCTAGAAATTTAAAAATTGTTGAACCAAATGGAAAGACGATTAGAATAGAAGATATAAGGGATTTAATTAGATTTTATCAGACCCTTCCATTCAATTCTAAATATAAATATGCAATTATTTTTCAAGCAGAGAGATTGAGAGTAGAGTCATCAAATGCGATGTTAAAGCTTCTTGAAGATATGCCTGAATATGGTAAAATAATACTTGTAACAAAATCGTCTGGCAATATATTGCCAACGATTAAATCGAGATGCCAAGTAGTTAAAATCGAGAGTTCTAAAAATGATGATATAATAGATAGGGAATTTATATATTCATTAATTGATGAATTCCTTTTAGGAAATTTTAATGCTATAATTCAAAATTTAGATAAAATAGATGAGTTAAAAGAGCATGGTCATGATTTTTTTTCAGCAGTTATAGAATTTATTAATAGCATGCTTCTAATCAGATATTATTCATATGATAATGGGATTTTATCTACTGAGAGGATCAATAAATATAAGTATATCAATATCTCTAGGCAAAGATTGATATCGGTAATAGAGGATTGTATAGAGATGCAGATGAATTTAAAAAATAATGTAAATTTTTTACTTTCTGTCGAGGAGCTGGCATTAAATTTAAGTAATTAGTATTGGAGAATATATTGAATAAAGTAATAGGTGTAAGATTTAAGGAATCGGGCAAAATTTATTATTTTGACCCGCTGGATATAGATATTGCAAGAGGTCAAAATGTTATTGTCGAAACGGCAAGAGGAGTAGAATTTGGGACTTGCGTGATCGATGAAAAGAGAATAGAGGACAAAGAGCTGGTCGCTCCATTAAAACCGGTTATACGAGTTGCAGATGATGTTGATGTCAAGATTCACGAAGATAATAAAAAGAGGGCAAAAGATGCGATTGATATTTGTGAGATTAAAATAAAAGAGCATAAATTAGATATGAAGCTCGTAGACTGTGAATATACTTTCGATAATAATAAGGTAATATTTTATTTTACTTCGGATGGAAGAGTCGACTTTAGAGAGCTCGTCAAAGATTTGGCGTCTATTTTTAGGACTAGAATTGAATTGAGGCAGATTGGCGTTAGAGATCAGGCCAAGATAACCGGCGGGCTGTCTCCA
Source organism: Tissierellia bacterium (assembly GCA_030537815.1). Classification (GTDB taxonomy): domain Bacteria; phylum Bacillota; class Clostridia; order Tissierellales; family Peptoniphilaceae; genus Microaceticoccus. Next base: position 12,257 of record JAUNVF010000015.1, read on the forward strand.
TGTGGTAGAGTCGCCTGTTGTAAACAATTTTTGGGTGAATTCACTCCTGTATCGATAAAAATGGCAAAAGAACAATCCCTATCTTTAAATCCGGCCAAGATTTCAGGCCTATGTGGCAGGCTAATGTGCTGTCTGAAATATGAACAGGAGCAATACGAGGATAGCCTTAAAAAGATACCTCCTGTAGGTACCGTAGTCATTACGGAGCAGGGAAAGGGGACTGTGGTCGATACATATACTTTGCTTGAGCTTTTAAAGGTTAAACTCAAGACGGATGACGATGTCGAAGAAATTAAAACATATCTCCTTGATGAAGTAAAGATAACCAGAGAGAGAGATAAAAAGTATTTTAAAGCAAATGATGATGATAATCAATATACACTAGATAAAGATTATTGACAAATCCTAAATTATAGTATATAATAATACTACAAGATAGGAGGTGTTAATATGGCACATATTATCGACGAAACTTGTATAGCATGTGGATCATGCCAACCAGAATGTCCGGTAGAATGTATATCTGAAGGTGAAGTTTATCACATCAATGCAGAAGAATGCATAGACTGTGGAGCTTGTGTAGCTGTTTGTCCTTCTGACTCCATTCATCCAGAAGACTAAAGACAAATACTACATAACAAAAAAAGAAGCTCTTATAAGAGCTTCTTTTATATTGGAGGAAAAATGGAGCGAATAGACTATATTCCTGGTACAGATTATAAAATAATCCAAAATAAAACAAAATTTTCATTTGGAATAGATTCCATATTGCTCAGCAGCTTTGCGAATATAAGAGAAGATCTAGTCGTTGTAGATATAGGAACCGGCGTTGGGATCTTAGCTTTGAGATGTCATAAATTATATAAAACTAAAAAAGTATACGCATATGAGATTCAAAGAGAAATAGCTGATATGGCAAAAAGGTCGGTTGCTTTAAATCGATTAGAGAATGAGATTGAAGTGATAAATGTCGATATAAATAATATAGACAGACATGAAAAGGTCGACTGTATAATTACAAATCCGCCATATATGGAGAGCGGAAGGGGAATTGAAAATCAAGATAAGTCAAAGCTGATATCTTTATATGAAAAAAAGTTGAAATTGGAAGATATATTTGTATTTTCGGATAAATTTTTAAAAAATAGGGGCAAGCTATTTATGGTGATTCGTTCCAATAGATTGATCGATATGGTTGAAATGGCCAGGAAGTATGGTATAGAGCCTGTTAGGATGAGATCGGTTCATTCTTTTTCAAATACAAAATCAAAATTAGTTTTAATGGAATTTGTAAAATCAGGAGGTAAGAATTTTGTACTTGAATCGCCTCTTGTAATATACGAAAAACCCGGATTATATACCGAGGAAGTGAAGGGATTTTATGAATGATAGAGGGATCTTGTATATATTGCCTACTCCGATAGGAAATTTAGAAGATATAAGTTTTAGAATATTGGATGTATTAAGAGATGTTGACATAGTTTTATGCGAAGACACGAGGCATACTGTAAAAATATTAAACCATTTTCAGATAGAAGCTAAATTGATTTCCTATCACGAACATAATGAAAAGAAGAGAGCAGATGATGTTCTAAAATGGATAAATGAAGGAAGAGATATAGCTCTGGTTTCAGATGCGGGAATGCCCTGCATTTCTGACCCGGGATCCATATTGGTCGATTTGGCCCATTTAAATGGAGTAGAAATTACTGTCCTACCGGGACCTAATGCTGCGGTTACAGCAATAGCTGCATCGGGATTCGATTCTTCGAGATTTCAATTTATCGGATTTCTGCCAAGAAATAAAGGGAAAAAGAAAGCTGAATTATTAGAAACTGGAGAATATAAAGGATTGACAATTATATACGAGTCCCCACATAGATTTTTGGATACTATATCCGATATAATGACTTTATTTCCGAAAAGAGAGATATTTGTAGCCAGAGAGCTTACAAAGATTCACGAGGAATACTATAGATCTGAAGTCGAAGAAGTTTATGACTATTTTAAAGATAGAAATATCAGAGGGGAATTCGTACTGGTATTGAATAAATACGAGACTCATGAACTAATAGATATTGAAAGTGAATTAAGAAATTTGATATCGATGGGATATAGCAAGTCAAAGGCCGTAAAAGAGCTGGCTTCAAAGCATGATATAAGTAAAAATGAAATATATGAAATAAGTTTAAAAATTTAAATAAAAGAAAACAGCAGATGCCTTTGAGGACATCTGCTCTTTATAAAAAGGGGGGGAGTATAATCTAGTTTAGTATATAAACTCTGACAGAACGCCTTCCAAAATCAAGTGCTGTCTGATGTGAATCATAAAATAAATCTATAATATTGCCAACTATCGCGCTTCCCGTATCTTCAGCGACAGCATATCCATAGCTTGGCCATCCGTCTAAAGACTCTATATAAACTCTGGAACCTAGCGGTATAACACTTGGATCGACTGCGATTACGCCGGGTCTAGCAATAGTTCCCGAAGCAGTATATGGCACTCCGTCTGCAACACTTGCATCATATGCTGTAGCCTGCATATCTATAAAATAACTATAATTAAAATCTTGATCAGAAGCTGAATCTGTATTTTGATCTGTATATTCTGAAGATTCAGTAATATTTTCGTTTTCTTCTATAGCTTTGATTTCTTTAGTTCCGACCATTATCTCTTCATTTATAGCTTCATTAAGAATTTTTTCTGAAAGCAATTTTTTCGAGACTTCTACATCATCTCTTTTAGTGAGTAAATATTCTTTTTCAATTAGGCCATTTACTCCTTCCACAGCTACTACTTCTTTACCTTTTTCGAGATCTGGATCATCTGTCCTTATAGACTTAAATTCAATTTCTGAATTTTCTTTAATTTTTTCTTCAGAAAAAGATGTTATAAATAAATTTTCAAAATCATTTGGACCATCAGATGGAAATATATTGTAATTTTCTTCCAATACTATTCCACTCTCTTTTATCGCCTTTTGGATATCCTCTTCATCCTCAGGCAAAATATATTTCTTTCCTTTGTAGAATATTTTTCTTTCGATATTCTCATCAAAATATCTTTCCATGCTCGTGTTCAATATCGTATTTTCATTTATATCATATATTTTATCGTATTTTTCAACGGAATCATTAGACATAAAACCTGAAAATACTATTAAAGAAGCCACTAGCAATAAAAATATTAAATATTTGTAAGCTTTTTTCATTTCCAATAGAATCATCCTTTCATCACTAAAATTTTATTAATATAGCTATATATAGTCAATAGACTAGTGAAAATACAGAGAATAAATATATAAAATCGACCAGTTTTTAAGGCTTTAATTATAAAATTATATATTTTGTTACACATTTGTAACTATTTAAGTTTTTTATATTATAGGAAAATTAAAGGTTACAAAATTGTTACAAAGCATTTATGCTAATTTTGGGATAAATCCATAATTTATATTACGAAAACTTAATATTATATGTCAATTTAATTAGATTTATATAAATTCATTTAATAAATAAAAATCTCGAATTTATGATATAATAAATATTACTGTCAAGAATTACAGGAGGTATGTGATGAATAAAAGATTTATAGCTTTATTATTGAGTTTTTTGTTGGTATTGTCTTTTGGAAATACTAATAGCTTTGCCGATGAAACTAAAGCAGAGGAATATTTAGACTGTCATAAAATCGAATATGATGCTGATGGATTTGCTGATATAATAATTCATCTTAAAGAAATAATCCATAGGGATAGTGGTGACAGCAAATTTGTATCTCTTTCTTCAAAGCATTCATATATCAATGACCTTAAAGAAAGGGCTTATAGCAGCCAAAAAAGGATACTGGAATTTCTTGAAGAAAATAAAGCCAATGGAAAAGTTAAAGACTTTGAGTCTTTTTATATAACCAATGCGATTCATATCATCGCGGACTCGGATATAGTAGATGAGATTCTCGGATATCCGGAAGTCGATAAATTAGAAGTAAATAGGATTGTCAAGGTGGAGAGCATGGAAGATTTGGAATTATCTGGCGATATCGATATTCCATGGAATATCGATAAAATGAATTTGGAAGAGGCGAAGTCTGAATTCGGTACAGATGGAGAGGGAGTAGTAATCGGTTTTATTGACTCAGGGGTGGATTGGACTCATCCAAGTATAAAAAATAAATGGAGAGGATATGACGATACTACAGGAGAGATTCATGCAGAAGACAGCTGGCTGGATCTGGCAGGAAATAGCGAATTGCCAGTTGACAATTACTCGCATGGTACGGCAATAGTGAGTGTTGCTGTAGGTGGAGAAGAAGATTGTAAATTAGTAAAGGGAATTGCACCGGGTTCAAAATGGATTGCAGTCAGGGCTTTTGTAGATAAGAATACGACAAATGTCAATATAATCAAAGCTGCAGAGTGGATGCTCGCACCTGCCGGAGATCCGGGAAAAGCACCGGATATAATAAATAATTCATGGGGTGGAGAAGCATCTTCAAATCCATGGTTTGAGGATATCTTGACTGCATGGAAATCAGTTGGAATAATCCCGATTTTTGCGGCGGGAAATTCAATGAATGAAGCCGCCAAACCCGGCTCGATTGAAAATCCAGCGAGTCTTTTAAATGCTTTTTCTGTGGGAGCAGTTGATTCAGATTTAAAATTAACTTCTTTTTCTAAAAGAGGTCCATCTTCTTTTGATAGCAGTGCCAGTATTATAAAGCCCGAGGTAGTGGCTCCTGGATATAAAATAAGGGCGGCGATAAAAAATGGTGGTTATGCGAGGATGTATGGTACTTCAATTGCTGCACCTCATATAAGCGGACTAGCCGCTTTAATAAAACAGGAGAATAGAGATTTAAATTCCGGTGAGATAGAATCTATATTATTAAATTCTGTTATTCCATTAACTGATGAAGAATACCCCATAAGTCCGAATATGGGTTATGGTCACGGTATGCCCGATGCATATAAGGCATTGAAGATGGCAAATAAGATTAATTTGATGGATAGAATCAGTGGCAATAATAGATTCCAGACAGCAGTCGAACTGAGTAGAAAATATTATTCCGGCGGTTCAGAAGCGGTTTATATAACCGGTGGATATTCATTTACTGATGCTCTGGTAATGCCTATTTTAACTAATTTGGATGACGGTCCATTATTGCTTTCAGGAAAAGAAGATATTGATGACGAAACCATAATAGAAATAAAAAGACTGTCCCCTGACAATATATATATAGTTGGCGGAGAAAATACAATTAGCGAGAATGTCAAAGAGAGAATTATTTCTGAATTGGGAATAGAACCCGAGAGGATAAGCGGAAAAGATAGATTTGAAACATCGATTAAGATTGCAGATAAAATAAATAGCTATGAGAAAATAGACAGAGTATATCTTGTAAACGGATATAAAGAAGTGGATGCAATCAGCGTATCAGGACCTTCAAAAAAAGACTCCATACCGGTGATACTGACATATGGTGATAGACTGGAATCTAAGGTTAAAGATGCTTTAATTGACTATGGAATAACCGAAGTAGATATAATCGGGGGAGAAAATACCATAAATGATTCAATTGTCGATGAATTGCTAAGCCTTGGAATATCAAGCAATAGAATTGGTGGCAAAGACAGATATCAGACCTCGCTAATAATCAATAAAAATAATTACAATTACGCAGATGAAGTTTTTATTGCCAGTGGCATAAATGTAGTTGATGCATTAACATCTGGAGCTATAGCTGGTTCATATAAAACTCCCGTGGTCCTAGTTAAAAAGGATATGCTTCCCGACGGGGTTGAAGAATATATAAGAAATATAGGATACGATCAATTAAAGATTTTAGGTGGTGTCAACTCTATATCGGATAAATTAAAAATTGAATTATCAAGATAATGAGAGTCCAATTCAGAATTTCTGAATTGGACTTTTATTTACCGAGATTCTCAATTAATTAAGAATTTGCGATATGATTTAAATTATCTTCATCGAGCATGACTTCTCTAAATTTACTATTTTTACTCAAAGCCTTGAAAACAGGAACTCCGATAATCGTAACGATTATAAATTCCGACAACATTATCTGAGAAGTTATAAGAAAAAAACTCAAGCTCTCTGTAGACATCAGTATAATCTCAAATCCTATAATAAATGAAAATAGAGCCGGATACAAACTTGCTATAAATAAGCTTTTTGATTTTGATATAAAATAAAGCGATATAAAACTGTGGAAGGTTCCTACAAATATATCGATTATTCCAAGAGGGCTCATCAGATTTGAGATTGCAGCTCCGATAGTTATGGATATTATATAGATTGGATTGTAAAAAGCTAGCAGAGTCAAGATTTCAGAGAATCTAAATTGAATTGGCCCATAGCTAATCACGGGCAATATCCATGTGAGTACGGCATAAATTGCAGCTACGACGGCTGCTCTGGTCAATTGTTTTGAATTCATTTTATTTCCTTTCTTGATTTTTAAAGTGGGTGCCAAGTAAACACTATTAACGATGAAATGATATCATATAATTTATAATAGAGCAATAAAAAAGATGACGTCCTGACATATCAATCGAGTAGATTATTATTAGTCATGATATCATCTTATTTATTCATTTTCGTATAAGTTTTTATATATTTATATGCTTCATCAAGACAAGCAATCGGTGCAGAAAGAAAAGAAACTAATGAATAGAATAGAAAACCCAAATATTTTTTGTTTCTTTTATAAGCGACTGCCAATACAGCATAATGCCTCATCCTTACAAATCTTCTCTGCCTATGATTCAATAATTCGAAGTATTCTTTCTTTTTCTCATATAAGATTTTTTCGCCTCGAATTTTATTTATCCCAGTGGATATGGCTTCTCCCTTATGCCTGTAAACAATAACATCGGTTTTATCGAGATATCCTATATTAAAACCGCTCTCGATAGATTTGAGCATAAGATAGAATTCCTGGCCCATTATGGCATTGTCAAAGCCACCAATTTCTTTTAATTTCGAAGCTTTGTACATAAAGGTCGGGGTTCCTGTCGCATGTCTCATTATATGATATTTTAAAAATTCTTCCTGTTCAAAAGACCAAATATTTGTGTAATTTCTTAGATCTATGGGATTATCTTTAGTATCGACTATCAGCATATTAGAAAAAGACATATCATAATCATTTTCTTCCATGAATTCTACTTGATTTTTAATTTTATCGACTTTATATTTATCATCATCGTCCAAGAAGGTGATATATTCCCCTGAAGATCTAAATATACCTTCATTTCTAGCGAGCGATCCACCTAAATTCTCTTTATTTTGTATATAAATTATCCTATCATCATCTATATTCTGAACGAAGTTTTTAACTTCATCTCTATGTATATAATCATCAGGCGAGTCGTCAACCACAATTATTTCTATATTTTGATAGCTCTGATCTATTAAAGATACCAGTGCTCTTCTTACATATTGTAGGTCTCTTTTATAAGTAGGCATTATTATCGAGACAAGTTTCATTAAATTACCTGCTTTCTAAATATTCGTTAAAAATTTTGATTAAGATTATTATATCAAATTCTATTCTAAATATCTATTAATGGATATTATGTAATTTAATTCTGATACATGATTTTAATTATACCAGTATTTTAATATTATTAGAAATATAGTATACTTGCTATAATATTATAGGAGCAATATCATTGAACCCATATTTAAATTAATGATATTGAGTCGGAAAACTATTCTGCCTAAATGTATCATTTAATTCTATAAAAAATATTTGTTTCAAATGTCTTATATTATATTTAGAAATAAATATCTAAATATAATAGGTATTTGAGTTTTAAGGAGCAATAGATTATGAAAATATTACAAATATGTTCTTATTATTCAGATTCAAAACTATATCAAAATCTTTTTGATGCACTTAAGAAAAAAGGTGTTGAATCTGATATATTTTACTTTACTGATAAAAATAAAGATATATCAAAAATACCAAAAGATTTGATGATATCTAATAAATACAATCCGATTGACAGGCTCTTGTTTTTTAGGAAGCATAGAATCGTATATAAAGATTTATTAAATATGATATCGTTTGGAGATTATAATATATCTCATTCACATTCACTAATGAGTAATGGATATATATCCTATCTTCTAAAAAAAGAATTTGGAATTAAATATATAACAGCAGTTAGACGAACAGATCTATTTATATTTTTGAAGTATAAGCCTTATTTAAAAAAAATGGCCTCAAATATTATTAATGAATCATCGGGAATCATATTTCTTTCTGAAGTATTTAAGGATAAAACAAAAGAAATCTTGGATGGAAGCATTGATTTAGATCTTTTTGAAGAAAATTCTTTTATAATCCCAAATGGCATAGAAGATAAATTTTTGCTTAATACATATTCTCGAGACATGACAGGCAAATTAAAATTTATTTTCGTTGGAAAGATAGATGATCCCAATAAAAATATAAAAACTATAATAAAAGCATGCGATCAACTCGTTGATAGAGGTGAAAAAGTAGAGCTCAGACTCGTTGGAAGATTAGATAATAAAAGATTTAAAGAATTAATTTCTAAAAAAGATTATATTGTATATATTCCTCAAACAGATAGTAATGGAGTTATGAGAGAGCTAAGAAAATCAGATATATTTATCATGCCATCTTTTACTGAAACATTTGGGTTAAGCTATGTAGAAGCGATGAGCCAAGGTCTTCCCGTAATCTATACGGAAGGGCAGGGATTTGATGGCCAATTTCCAGATGGTTTGGTTGGATATCCGGTAAATCCTAAATCACCAGTAGATATAATTGAAAAAATAGATTTAATTACAGATAATTATAAAAAGATTAGTTTAGAAGCTGTAAAGAAGTCAAAAAAGTTTAATTGGGAAAGCATTGCAGAAATTTATAAGCAAATCTATTTTGATATATTATAGAAGTCATATTCTATCTAATATATCGCTTATTGAAAAAGTAGAGATTTACGATTCTTATAATAAATCTCTACTTTTGTTATTTTGGAAATGAACCTTCAGCTATTAAAAAAATAATTTTTTAATTTTCTCCCATAGACTCATATTTGATATTACCTCATCGGCAATTTTCTCTTTATCAATATTTTCAGTATGCGTAGAAATAAGAGAAGAAGGTAATTTCTTTTTATGAGATTTTTTAGAAGCTTCCCTTTCTGAAATTTCAGCTAATTCCATGAAACGACTTTGTGAATTGAGGGAAGGTGAGGAAGTTTTTTTGGTATATTTTCCATCGGGATTTAAAACCGATGATTTTCTATCATCAGTAAATATTATATTCATGATGTCAAAAATCTTTTTCTTGATGGCAGAATCGTAAATAGGACATGCTATTTCTACACGTCTCGTAAGATTTCTAGTCATGAGATCAGCTGATGAAATATAGACCTTGGCATTTTCGTCATTTCCAAATATATATATTCTCGGATGTTCAAGATATCGACCAACTATGCTGGTGATATATATATTGTCAGTTTTGCCTTTTATTCCCGGCAGTATACAACAAATTCCTCTAACATTCATATAAATCTTTACGCCTGCTCTTGAGGCTTCTGATAATTTATCTATCATCGATCTTTCGGTAACAGAATTGCATTTGATTTTAATAACAGCCTCTTCGCCTGATTTTGCAAGTGCAATCTGTTCATCAATCATATTCATAAGCGATGGCTTAAGAGAAAATGGAGCTACCAAAAGATGCTCGTATTCCCCTACTAAATTTGAAATCATCATATTTTTAAAAAAGTTTTGAGCATCAACCCCTAGTCCGTAATCACCTGTCATGAGGGATAGGTCTGTGTATAATTTTGCCGTCTTTTCATTGTAATTTCCTGTACCGAATTGAGAGATATACTGTATTTTCCCATTGACATGTCTGGTTATCAGGCATATCTTTGAATGTATTTTGTAGTCTTCGAATCCATAAATTACCGTGCAACCGGCCTGTTCCAATCTTTCAGACCAATTTATATTATTATCTTCATCAAATCTCGCACGAAGTTCCATTACAGCTACAACTTCTTTACCATTTTCGGCCGCATTTGCCAAATATTCAGCTACTTTTGAAATTGAAGCGAGTCGGTAAATCGTTATCTTTATCGATATGACATATGGATCATTTGAAGCTTCTTTCAAGAGTGAAAGAAAAGGGTCCATTGACTCGAATGGATAAAATAGAAGTCGATCATGTTCAGAAACCTGTTCTATCAAACTCTTTGATGGATTAATATCAGAAGGGTAAACGGGACTATATTTTTTAAATGTTACCAATGGCTCGACTTCAGGAGATAATTTATCAAAGAGGGAAAATACATAGCCCATCTTGAGCGGGCTTTTGCTATAATACACCTGCTTAGGATCCAGTCCCAAATGCTTCATTAAATAATCTATTGTCTCTTTAGGCAATTCACCGTTTATCTCCATTCTGACCGGTTGAAGTCGGCTTCTTTTCTTCAATGCTTTCTTCATGTATTTTCTAAAATCTATATCTATGTCGTCAAATTCTTCTTCTAAGTTTAGATCGGCATTTCTCGTAACGCATACGATGGCTGCATCTATTATCTTGAAATTAAAGACTTTATTTAAATTTTCCTTAATTATCTCCTCCGTTATAATATATCTCAAACCTGGTCCAGGTAGAAAGAATATATCTTTATTTACAGCTGACTTCTGAATTATTCCAGTAAATAATTCTCCGTTATCAGCTCGCATATTTGCTACAACTAGGGGGCTTAAATTCGCTAGATGAGGAAATGGGTGGTGGGAGTCTAAAATAATTGGAGATATGACAGGTTGAATAGATTCTTCAAAATGACTATCGACAATCTTCTTTTCTTCCTTTGATAATTCCTCGTATTTAAGATTTTCTATACCATTGAATCTAAGTAATTCTTCGACTGAATCATATGCTTCATCTTTTTGCCTATATAGTTCAGGCATAACTTGGAATATCGCATCTAATTGTTGCCTATAACTCAATCCGGTTTTATTGTCCGGAATCTCTTTTTTCATAGTAGTCAGATCCAATAGACTTCCTACTCTAACCATAAAAAACTCGTCTAAATTACTTGAAAAAATAGATATGAATTTCAATTTTTCGAGACTGGGTACATCAGGATCATGTGCTTCATCCAGTACTCTTTTATTGAATTCCAGCCAAGAGAGCTCCCTATTTTGCGTATATGAAAGATCGTATTTATTTACACTCATATTTGCCTCCCTTTCTAGTTTGGAATTATAAATTATTCAAAATTAATTAGAAATAACTTTACGCCACAAATAACCTTCTCTAACACCGTATTCACTTACTATAATACCCTTTATGGGAAATTTTTTAACAATAGATTTAAGTATGCATAGTCCGGGTATAATTGTGTGAACCCTTTCAGGGCATACTTTTAAAATGATTTCTTTTTTTGAGTTAAAATCTCCTGAAAATCTATCCAGTATATCATCTAATTGTTCAATGCTTATCTTTCGATTCGACTTGTCTAATTTATTTATATAATTATTTATATTTAAGCAGGCCCTTATAGTACCGCCAACTCCTACTAATTCTAAACTCTTATCGCCAAGATATATGCCTTCAAGAATCTCAGTTGCTGATTTCCTCATATTTTTTATTTCTCTTTTATCAGGCAGGATATTTTCTACATGATTTATAAACATATTGAGTGAACCCATTCTGGTACTTAATGCAGATATTATCTTTTGATCTGAAAAATTAACAATCTCAGTTGAACTGCCACCTATATCTACCAAGACACCATAATCAGTATTTACATCGAATATCGCACCTTTATATCCGAGTGTTCCCTCATCGCTCTCAGAAAGTATATCTATTTTTAGCCCTGTCAGCTTTTCAATTATCAATCTCGCTTCGTTTGAATTAGATATATTTCTTATTGAAGCTGTAGCGAATATGAGAATATCTTTTATATTTAGATTATCTGTTATTTTCTTGAACTCATATAAGACTGAGCTGGCTTTTTGTATTCCCTCCATGGACAATCTCCCGTCATTTATATAGCCTGCCAAACCCGCATAGATTTTGTTTTTTAAGACGAGAGTGAAATCATCTTCATGGACTTTGTAAATATTTAATCTGATCGTATTCGATCCTATATCAACTACTCCGTACATAATAATACCTCCTAAAGATATTATATCATTTTGTCTCTCCATTTCTATCGATTTGTTAACGAATGAGCTCTTGACTAGAATTGCACTTTAGTATATTATAAATATGCATTATTCTCTATTAAGAATAATGCTCCAAAAATAAAAAACGGAGGAATCATGAAACTAATTGAAACCAGAAAAGCTGTAGGTCATATACTCTGTCATGATATTACAGAAATAGTAAAAGATGTAACTAAAAGAACGAGATTTAGAAAAGGACATATAGTACAGGAAGAAGATATTCCCGTTTTATTAAAATTAGGAAAAGAAAATCTATATATATGGGAAAAAAAGGAAGGCATGCTACATGAGAATGAAGCAGCTGAATATTTAAGGGATATAGGTTTAAATGAAAATATGTCTGCTTCAGAATGTAAAGAGGGAAAGATAGAAATATATGCCGATTGCGATGGCTTGTTGAAGATAGACTTGGATAGATTATACGAAGTAAACAAATCAGACGAGATGATGATTGCGACAAGGCATAATAATACTCCTGTGAGAAAAGGTTTTGCTTTGATGGGAACTAGGATTATCCCCCTGGTAATAGAAGAAGAAAAGATGGAAAAAGTAAAAGAGATGGTCGGGCCTGAACCGATTTTAAAATTAATTCCATTTAAAAAGCTGAAAGCGGGGGTCGTTACCACCGGCAATGAAGTATTTACCGGAAAGATCAAAGACAGTTTTACTCCTGTAATCATAGATAAATTAAAAGGATATGGTATAGAAGTAAGTCATCACGAATTATCTGATGATGATAAGGACAGTATCGCTGAAAAGATTCAGAGGATGTTGGATGAAGGAGTCGATCTGGTTTTATGTACTGGAGGCATGAGCGTCGATCCAGATGACAAGACGCCGGCAGCGATAAAAAAGGTTTCTGATAGGATAATAAGTTATGGAGCACCTGTTTTGCCGGGAGCCATGTTTTTACTTGCTTATACTGATGACGGCAGACCAATAATGGGACTTCCCGGCTGCGTTATGTATTGTCAGAGGACTGTCTTTGATTTGGTTTTACCGAGGATAGCGGCGAAGGATCCTATAAGTAAAGATGAATTAGCTATGCTAGGTCATGGAGGATTATGTGTAAATTCAAATGAATGTTTCTTTCCTGACAGAATATATGAAAGGAATTCAAATGACTGATTTTACTCATTTTGATGACAAGGGAAATGCAAGGATGGTCGATATCTCAGATAAAAATCAGACAGAGAGAATCGCTATTGCAAAGGGAAAGATCTATGTCGGTGAAGAGATTTTAAATAGGATTAAAGAAGGTAATGTAGAGAAGGGCGATGTGCTTGCTGTCGCGAGGGTAGCTGGGATAATGGCTGCTAAAAACACATCTCTTTTAATCCCCATGTGCCATCCGATATTGCTGACAGGTGTAGACTTAGATTTTAATATAAGTGAAAAAGGATATATAGAAGCTGAAGCTAAAGTTAAGACTACTGGGAAGACGGGAGTTGAAATGGAAGCTTTGAATTCTTGTTCGGTTGCTCTTTTAACTATTTACGATATGTGCAAAGCTATCGATAAATCAATGATTATAACTGATATAAGCTTAGAATATAAATCAGGAGGAAAATCCGGTATTTATAAAAAATGTGGTGATTAGATGAGAGATAGATATGACAGGAAAATAGATTATGTCAGGATTTCGATTACGGATAGATGTAATCTCAGATGCAAATACTGCATGCCGGAAGACGGCATTAAACTCCTGGAACATTCAGATATTTTATCTTATGAAAAAATTCTCAAGATATGTGAAGCATTTACAAAAATAGGTATCACTACATTTAAAATAACCGGAGGAGAACCTCTAGTAAGAAAAGGTGTAATTGAATTTATAAAAGCATTAAAAGCTCTAGATAATGTAAAAGAAGTCACTTTGACGACAAATGGAGTTTTGATCGATAGAATGGCTGAGAGCTTAATAGAATCGAAAGTAGATAGAATAAATGTGAGTTTGGATACATTGGATAGGGATAGGTTTTTCGAGATAACTAGAAGGGACAGCCTGGATATTGTATTAAAAGGCATATACAGAATGGTCGATTTAGGTTTTAAGAATTTAAAAATCAATTCAGTTCCAATCAAACCATTAATCTCAAAAGATTTATTGGGACTGGCAAATCTCGCAAAAGATATGCCGATTTCAGTAAGATTCATCGAATTAATGCCGATTGGTAAGGGAAATGAATATATAGGATCAACAAGGGAAGATATATTGAGGATTTTAGAGGCTAATTTTGGAAGAGCATTGGCTTATGAGGGGAAACTGGGAAATGGGCCGGCTAAATATATTAAATTCAAAGATTTTATTGGATATATAGGTTTTATAGAGGCATTAAATGATAAATTTTGCGATGACTGCAATAGGATAAGGCTATCTGCCACAGGTTTTCTGAAATTATGCCTTCATTATGACTACGGTTTTGATATAAAGGATTTAGTTGACGATTTGGGAGTCGACGATCTTGCGATAAAGCTTGAAAATATAATATACAAAAAGCCTAAGTCTCATAATTTTGGAGAGAGAAAAAATCATGCGGATAATAAAAATATGAATCAGATTGGGGGTTAAGATGGGAAAGGTAAGAGCGGTCTGTATAAGTGATATAAAGGGAATACCAAAAACAGATATTGAATCTGCTATTCTTGTAGAAAATCATGGAATCGAAAATGATTCACATTCGGGTAAATGGCATAGGCAAATAAGTTTATTGTCATATGATTCTGTGAGGAATTTTGAAAGTTTGGCGGATTTTAATATAGAAAATGGCGCATTTGGAGAAAATATACTCGTAGAAGGCATCGATCTATCAAAATTACCTGTCGGTACAATTTTAAAATCAGGAGATATAAGACTTGAAGTCACTCAGATAGGAAAGGAATGCCATCATGGATGCGAGATAAGGACGAGAGTCGGTGATTGCATAATGCCGAGAGAGGGCATATTTGCAAGAGTTCTGAAAGGAGGAATGATAAAAAAGGGAGATGATTTGGATATCGAATTTCTTCCGGGATACAGATTTGCGGTTTTGACAGTGAGCGATAAAGCTTCCATAGGCCAAAGGGAAGACAAGAGTGGAGATTTAATTTGTAAGATACTGGAAGATGCGAATTATAAATTAGCTATGAGGCAAGTAGTTCCAGATGAGAGAGATTTGATATCAAAAAAGTTAAAAGAGATGTCTGATGAAGGTATCGAGCTGATTTTAACGACGGGTGGAACGGGATTTTCAAAAAGAGATATAACGCCGGAAGCTACACTCGATATAATTGAGAGGCAGGTTCCTGGAATTCCGGAAGCCATGAGAGCTGAAAGTATGAAGATAACAAATCGGGCAATGCTCTCCAGAGCAGTAGCGGGAATCAGAAAAAGCTCATTGATAATCAATTTGCCTGGAAGTCCCAAGGCTGTAAAAGAGAATATAGAAGTTTTTTTGCCTGTATTGGATCATGCGATTGAAATTCTTACGGGAATAGGTTCTGAATGTGCCAGATAATTGGAGGAAGAAATGAAAAAATATTTATTATTATCAGTTTTAGCTTTTGCCCTGGTGCTAGGCGGTTGTCAGCAGAAAAATGAAGCTGAAAAATCAAATCAGGAAAGTCAAGATATAGAAAATAAAGAAGAAAAATCAGATAAGGAAACTAAAGGGGATCTACATACAGAAATAACAGTATCTGCAGCAGCATCTTTAACGGATGCTCTAGGTGAATTAAAAGAATTATACGAAAAGGAAAATCAGGATGTAAATATAATATATAATTTTGGAGCATCGGGTACTCTCCAAAATCAAATCGAAGAGGGTGCTGAAGTCGACATCTTCTTTTCTGCAGCTCAAAAGCAGATGAAAGCCCTTATAGAATCCGGTTTTGTAGATGAAAAGGATTCTTCAAATCTTTTGAGAAATGAAGTTGTGCTGATTACAACCAAAAAGAAAAATGATTTAAATATCGAGTCTTTTGAAGATTTGACTAAAGATGAAGTTAAAATGATTGCGCTTGGAGAGCCGGGAGGAGTTCCGGTAGGTCAATATTCAGAGGAAATATTGAATTATTTTAATATAGCGGATGATATCAAATCAAAGGTTTCATATGGATCTGATGTAAGACAGGTTTTGACTTGGGTTGTTTCAGGGCAAGCCGAGGCCGGACTTGTTTACAAGACAGATGCTTTGATAGAACAAGATAATGTCAATATAATCGCATCTGCTCCCGTTGAATCTCATAAGCCTGTTATATATCCGGTAGCTGTATTAAAAGAGAGTAAACATAGACAGGAAGCTGAAAAATTTATAGATTTTCTAAATACTGATGAAGTAATTTCCATTTTTGAAAAATATGGATTTGTGAAAGCTGATTAATTATGGAGTGGTCACCTTTTTTTATTTCAATTAAAACGGCATTTCTAGCTACAGTATTCACTTTTTTTCTGGGGATTTACGCTGCCAGATATGTCATGAAGACAAGAAAATTAAAAGGTTTACTGGATGGTATTTTTACATTGCCGATGGTTTTGCCTCCCACCGTGGTCGGTTTTTTTCTATTGATACTATTTGGGAATTATGGCATTTTCGGCAAATTACTTAATAAAATGAATTTTGATATAGTATTTACTTGGCAGGCAACTGTAATATCAGCGACCATAGTGTCATTTCCTCTAATGTATAGAACAGCGCTTGGAGCTTTTGAACAGGTTGATACAGAATTAATTTACGCTGCTAGAACTCTTGGAGTTTCAGAGAGAAGGATTTTTTGGAAGATATTAATACCTGTATCGAGACCCGGGATAATCGCTGGGATTATATTGTCATTTGCAAGAGCCGTAGGGGAATTTGGTGCTACAATTATGATTGCCGGAAATATTCCTGGCAGGACACAAACTATGTCTATAGCCATATATACAGCCGTTCAGGGAGGCAATAGAGAGCTCGCCTTTAGATGGGCTGTCATCATCGTCGCGATAAGTCTAGTAATGATGATATTGTTAAATGCATGGTCGAATTTTTATTTAAATAGCGAAGTATTTGGTGGTGTGAAAAAATGAGCATAAATGTCGATATTAAAAAGAAAATAGGGGATTTCGACTTAAATATTAAATTTAAATCAGATAAGAAGATGATTGCGATTTTGGGAGCATCCGGAAGTGGAAAGAGCATGACATTGAAATGCATTTCCGGCCTCCTATCTCCGGATGAAGGATTTATTTCTATCGGAGACAAGATATTATTTGACTCTCGAGACTCTCTCAATATCCCTGTTGGCAAGAGGAAGATCGGATATATGTTCCAGTCATATGCTCTTTTTCCACATATGACAGCCTTGGAAAATATTGTATTTGCGATGACGGGAGATTCAAGAGAAAATAAAAGAATTGCCGAATCTCTCTTGAAGTCATTTTATATTCCTGAACTTGCTGATAGATATCCTTCTCAATTGTCTGGTGGCCAAAAGCAGAGAGTTGCCATGGCTAGAATCTTGGCGACAAAACCGGATTTGATATTATTGGATGAGCCTTTTTCAGCTCTCGACGGGATGCTTAGATGGAATATGGAGGAAGAGATAATAGGTATGATAAGGGAATATGATATCCCTACCATACTCGTTTCCCATGACAGAGATGAGGTTTATCGGATATGTGATGAAGTCGTCGTTTTAAATTCTGGCAAGATGGAAGTTTTTGGTGAAAAGACGGAAGTTTTTTTAAATCCGAAGACGATAGCAAATTCTATACTTGTAGGTTTTGACAATTACAGCAGACATGAGAGGATTTCAGGAAAGCCATATGCCAGTGATTTTGGGATATATTTAGATGAAAATATTGATGAAAAGGCAAAATATATAGCATTTAAATCAAGTGATATAGATATAGATAGGGCTTTAAATGATGAAAATGCCCTTTATATCAAAAGGATAATCAAGGAAGTCAAGGGAAGCACATTAATTCTAAATAAAAAATCCAGTACAGATGATTATAAGGATATAAAAGTAGATATCTCAAATGAAAAAAATATGCTAAAAAAAGGAGATCAGGTCAGTATAAGGATTCAAAATGAAAAGATTGCCCAAATAAAAGCTTAGAATTTAAAAATAAAAAATACATTATATTATAATTATGTTATAATAATCCTGGATTAAATATTTTAAAATGGGTGGTATAGTTATACATGAAATCCAGAAGGACTAAAAGATTGAGGCGAAAAAGGCGATTTTTCTTTTTAATACTATTAGTATTAATGGCTACAGCTTTCTTAGCTCTAAAAGACAATTATAGAATAGAATCTTTTCTAGCGAAAACTTCAAAAGTAAAAATAAAGTCGCAAGAAAAAAATGAAGAAGATGAGGAATTTGTAGAAAAGAAAAATGCTATTTACAGGAGCGAAATTATCCAGAAAATAATCGATGCACAAAAAAAGGTAGTTTTTAGAAATAATAAAGGAGTCAAGAAATTAGTCCTATCAGAAAACGATCTGTACAGCAAAAATATATGCTTGATGGATGCTGATACCGGAGAGATATTATACTCCGTAAAAGAGAATGAGGTAGTATTTCCCGCATCTCTTACAAAGATGATGACGACTATTGTAGCAGTAGAAAGTACAGATGATTACCAGATTAAATATACGATATCACCGGAATTATACAATGAGATGATAATTGAAGACGCTTCTATGGCCGGATTTAAACCGGGTGAGATAGTCAATACTAGGGATCTGATATATGGAACGATGTTGCCTTCAGGTGGCGAGGCGGCGGTTGGACTAGCCGAGATTTGCTCAGGTTCGGAAAAAGCACATGTCGACAAGATGAATGAAAAAGTCAAAGAACTTGGACTTAGGAGAACGCATTTTATGAATGCCTCAGGTCTTCATGACGAAAAAAACTACTCTACTGCTTATGAAATGGCTGAGATACTGCGATATGGATTGAAAAATGAAGTATTTAAGGAAGTTATAATATCAAATGGATACACCAGCTCTAAAACTGTGGAACATCCGGATGGTATTAGCTGGAGGTATTCGCTACTCGCATATATGGATCAAATAGATTCAGAGGGATTCAAAGTGTTGGGAGGTAAGACGGGCTATACTGAACAAGCAGGGCTTTGCTTGGCGTCGACAGCGGTCGTAAACGGCAAGCAGTATATCCTGGTAACCCTAGGTGCTTTGCCATTGGATGCCAATAGCAAATTCCATTTTATGGACGCAGAAACTATTTATAGGAGAATAGCAGAGAGTGAAATCAATTGATTTCACTCTTTTTTAGATTTCATGAATATATCTTTTTTTCGAGCTCTTCTTATTCCTATTTTCGTAGATAAAAAACCTATTTTTGCAAGCCTTGGGGCTTGAATCTTTTTTGCTACTTTTACAGTTTTATAAATCGTCTTTAAATTCATAATCCACCTCATTTCAAAACTTATAATTCTTTTACCCATAATAATAATTTATTAACAAATCTGGACTGAAAGCGAATATAATTAAATATCTACTCCGCCTTTTCTACAATTTGGTATATATTTACTAATTTATCAATACAATCTTCATCATCTGCAGAGATGGTATAAGGAAATTTCTTGTCTTTTGAGGCGTATTTTAAATCGTAGTAATTAACTATAAGATATCTTATGACAGTTTCGTAATCATGATTTTGTATATTTTTCATCAACTCTTCAATTTTATTTTTACCGATATATTTTTCTAATTTGACTATAGTAGAAAGAAGCTCGGCGTCATTGTCGTGAACATATTCATCCTTTATCCTTTTAATTCGATGATTTATTTCGGATTGAATATTGATTTGGAGAGATGATTTTAATTTATCCATCATAGAATCGGGTAAAAATAATCTTCCTATCCTCTTGCTCTCTCCCTCTATAAAAAATATCTTTTTGCCAGTATTTAGAGAATCGAATAGTAGGCTATCGAACATCTTTTGACTCGGCTGTGGATCTTCCCCTATTGTGCCGAGCAGAGAACCTTTGTGATTTGCTAATCTTTCTAAATCTACGACTGGCATCTGCCTAATCGCAAGTTCTTTTAATATCTTAGTTTTCCCGCATCCCGTATTTCCGTAAAGAACTATAAACTCAGATCTTGAAATTAGATTGGGAAGTTCTCGATTTATAAATTGCCTATATCTCTTATAGCCTCCATTTAATTTATAAATGGGAAGCCCTAAAGATTTAAGTAATGCGGCAGGAGCAGAGCTTCTAAATCCACCTCTCGAACAAAAGATTACGATTTTATCATAGTCATCTACCAAATCATATATTGTATTATAGATTTGGTCTATCTTACTTCCGCCGAATTTAAGTCCAAGGGATTTTGCTTCAGACACATGGCCTTGAACGTATTTAGTACCTATAATTGCCCTTTCTCTTTCGTCTAAGATTGGAATATTTAAAGAATTCGGAATAGTCATCTCTCTATATTCTTCTTCTGTCCTAACATCTACCAGAATATACGAATCATCTTCATCTGCGATAAGATCCTCGTATTCTATTACATCATACATCGAATCACCTCAACTTATGTATATATTATAAGTTTCTTATTATTTAAAATCAAATTATTTGATTTTGAATTTATCTTATGATAGAATTATAAGGATAAAAATAGGCTACTTTAAATCAGTCCAGAGAGGCTGGAAAGGAGATTAAAATGACAGAACATGTATTAAAAGATGTAAAGGAAACAAAGACAATTAATAGTTTGAAAAGATCTATACTCGGACTACAACATTTGATCGCCATGTTTGGCGCGACAGTTTTAGTTCCAATTCTAACAGGCTTATCACCTAGTGTGGCGCTTCTTTCCGCAGGTGTGGGTACAATTATTTTTCACTTCGTTACAGATAAAAAAGTTCCAGTATTTTTAGGATCATCATTCGCATTTATACCGGTAATATTAAAAGTTAAAGAAATGTATAATCAAGACCTGGCATATGCTCAAGGAGGCATATTGATCGCAGGTTTAATTTATGTCTTATTATCTTTCGTTATAGACAAAATCGGCACTGAAAATATAAATAAATATCTACCGGCACAAGTTATTGGTCCGATGATTATAGTAATTGGGCTTAACCTAATACCTACTGCAATAGGAATGGCATCAGATAATCTTCCTATAGCTTTGCTTACATTGGCAACCTGTCTGATAGTTCAGAACTTCACTAGAGGATTCATAAGACAATTATCAATATTGATAGCAGTTGTGGTCGGTTATCTCGCATCTCTTTCATTGAATTTAGTCGATACCAGCATTATAAGCACAGCAAGCTTATTTTCGGTTCCGGATTTTAGTTTACCTAAATTCAGTTTGCCAGCTATAATAACCATAGCTCCTATCATACTTGCAGTTTTTATGGAGCATTTAGGAGATGTTAAGACAAATGGTCAGGTTGTCGGGAAAGATTTCTTAAAAGACCCGGGATTAAATAAAACACTTTTGGGGGATGGACTTGCTACAGTATTTGCGGCTATGATCGGTGGACCTGCAAATACAACTTATGGTGAAAATACAGCGGTCTTAGCTGTAACAAAAAACTATGATTCATCTCTTTTGAGATTGGCGGCAATATATGCGATAGTTCTTTCATTTATTGGTAAACTTGGGGGAGTTCTCCATTCAATACCCGTATTTGTTATGGGTGGGATATCAATAGTTCTATTTAGTATGATAGCATTGGTCGGAGTAAAGACGATCAGGACCAATAAGGTTAAATTAAATATACCAAATATAATAATAATGGGCAGTATAATAATTTTGGGATTATTTAGCGGTCAGATAGAGAAGTTTACGGGAGTTATGCCAGGAATCAGAATCACTGACTCCATATCAATTTCAGGATTAAGTTTTGCTGCAATAGTTGGAATAATATTGAATATAGTCTTTTCACTGATAGGCAATAAAGAAAAATAAGAAAATGAGCTGTTAAAATGACCAATAATCATTTTAACAGCTCATTTAATTTATTAAAATCAGATGAGAATTATTTTACAAAAAATCCTGAGATTATATAATCCTCATCTAAAACGACTGTATAAATTAATTTAGATTCCGAGAATTTTGCATTTACGAAAACTCTTGCGAGGGGACCGTGTTTTTTATCGACTTTTTCTGTAAATTTAACTTCTTTAATTTCTTCGAAATCGCCTACTTTATCCATTATTTTTTCATCTAAATCTTTAAGAGCATCATCGCTCAATACTTCTTTTAATTCTTCAGAACATAGATCTCTAAAATCATCATAATTATTTTCTATATGATAAATCACCGCTTTCTCCGCAATCTCCTTCGCTTTTTCTTCATCAAAATGAGATTCTCCTTTTGAGCAGCCTATAAGGATGATCATACTCAAGATGCTGATAATTAAAAATTTAATATATTTCATTTTCCTTCCTCCTATTTCTATATAATTTTGCTACATATATCAAAAGCAATATTGTTTCAAAACTGATTATGAATTCCATTAAAAATGGATTAGAGCGATATGGCATGAAATCAAAGACTGTGTGAATTAATATGGCTATAATCAGGTATTTTAATTCTGATTTTTTATTGAATCCCTCCCAAATGACAATAGACAGACATATATGAACTATTGTGACGACAATTCTTTCATAATAAGCTAAAGGATGAAGTCCGGTTATTCCAAATTTATAAAAAAGCCATAAAATTTCCATAAAAGAATGTCCGACGCCAAATACCATAGCATATTTTAATGCCGACTCTTCTTTTAAAAAGAATTTTCGAATTATAAATCTTCCCAATTCTTCAAATACGCCGGCTGTAAATGCATAGAAAAAAATTGCAAATAAAATATGATCAGCGATAATCAAATTAAAATTAATCGAATGAGATAAATAATTGAGTATTTGAAATCTTATTAAAATTTGTGATATAAAAAAAGAAAATAAACCTAATAAAAATACTTTTAAATATTTCATTATATCCTCCTACTGTTATATATATAATATAACAAACCAAGTTTATAGTCAATGATATTTATTTTGATATCTTTTTTATGGAAGAAATTGATAATATAGTTTATAATTAATCTGGACGATGAATTAGTGATGGAGGAAAATATGAAGACTAAAATAAAAGATACGATTATAATAGGGCTCGCTTTATTTGCGATGTTTTTTGGAGCCGGGAATCTTATTTTCCCGCCGTCACTGGGTCTTTTAAACGGAGATAAATGGTTTTTTGCAATGGTAGGATTTATGACAACAGCGATAGGAATGCCTGTTATGGGAATTATAGCGACTGCAAAAGCGGGAGGTCATCTGCATGATCTATCGGATAGGATAAGCGTAAAATTTTCTAAAATTCTGAGTACATTGATAATGATTTCTATCGGACCTTTACTGGCTATACCTAGGACTGCAGCAACTACATATGAAATAGCGATCTCTCCAATTTTTAAATCTATAAGCCCTATGATGGGATCTATAATTTTCTTTTCTATAGTTTTATTTTTTGTGCTGTCACCAAATAAAATCATAGATCGAATTGGGAAAATCCTAACTCCAATTCTATTTGTTGTGCTTTTGACCATGCTTTTAAAAGGATTTATTCACCCCATGGGCAATCCGAAAGATATAGGTGCTTTGCGTAGCTTTGGAAATGGATTTGAAGAGGGATACCAAACAATGGATGCATTTGCTTCAGTTGTATTTACAATGATAATAATAAATGCTATAAAATCCAAAGGCTATGAGTCAAAGAAAAATATAGTTAATATGACCATAGGTGCAGGAATTATATCTGCAATAGGGCTTATGATTATATATGGTGGTCTAGTTTATTTGGGTGCTATGAGCGGAGAGCTTTTAGGAGAAGATACTGGAAGAGTAGAACTTCTCATGTATATATCTAGAAATCTATGGGGATATTTTGGAATGATATTGCTGAGTATAGCTGTCGCTCTTGCTTGTCTTACTACGGCAATAGGACTTACTGCAACTTGTGGTGAATATTTTTCGTCATTGACTAAAAATAAAATCAGTTATAGAAATATTGTAATTGCGATTTCGCTTTTTAGCGCCATAATGACAACAGTAGGAGTTGATGGAATAGTTTCAGTTGCTGAACCTTTACTGACGACTATTTATCCCATGTTAATAGTGCTCATAATAATGAGCTTATTTGATAAGTATTTAAAAAGACCGGCCTATATAGGAGCAGTTATCGGGGCATTTGTTATAGGACTAATACAGGGAGTTTCACTTATAGTACCTAAGACTGCGGCAATATTAAGTACTCATATTGGGGGAGAGGCCTCTAGGAAGTTTACAGCAATTTTTTCAAAATCCAAGGATATAATGAATCTGCTTCCTTTTTCAAAACAAGGTTTTGCATGGCTACTTCCCAGCATAATATTGGCGATTGTATTTACAATTTTATTTAAAGAAAGAAAAAATTAAATTAATGAGGCTTTAAATAGATTTATGAAATTTCTTTTAAGCCTTAAAATTTGTTAAAATCTATATCTTATTGTATAATTAATGAGAAATTCTAATATTGAGAATGGAGATAATATGAGCAGAACAGAAGAATCTAGAAGAAGACGCAGAGAAAAAGCGAAAAGGACAAATATAATAACATCTGTCGTAATTTTGGCTATTGTACTCATATTGGTAGTAGCGATAAAAGCTTTTAGCGGTGGTTCAGATAAACCCAAAAAGCCTTCTGAAGAAAAGAAGATTACGGATGTTAAGAAGAATGAAAAAAAGCAAAAAGATGATAAGAAAAAAGACAAAGGACCAGAAGATAAGAAAAAGCCTGAAGAGTCTATAGAAGATGAAAAAGACAAAAAAGAAGAAAAACAAAAAATAGAGGCTGAGAGAAAAGAAAAATACGGGGAATTTTATGTGCCCCTTCCTGAAAAAACAAAGGAAGCTAGAGATGTAAAAGTTAAGGGATTATACGTTACCCAGACTACAGCCGCTTATGATTTCAACGAAGATAATATAAAGAGATATGAAGATTATATTCGATATGTAAATGGCGAATCTGAGACGGGGCCCGATTCGGTTGAAGATATCAATAAGCTAGAGAGGATTCTGGCTATATGCAATGCGACTGAAATAAATGGTCTAGTAATCGATATTAAATCTGACGACGGATATATAACTTGGAATAGCGATATCGATGTAGTTAATAATCTCGGTACGGCTATGCCGGCATCTCAGGATAATTTTGAAAATTTGATAAAGTATATGAAAGAACATGATATATATCCTATGGCGAGGATAGTGGTATTTAAAGATTTTATACTTCCTGAATTAAAACCAGAGCATGCTATGCAGTTAAATGCTGGCGGAATATATACAGATGATCAGGGAATGCCATGGGTTAATCAATATGATAAATTCGTTTGGGATTATGTAGTAGCTACATCAAAAGAAGCAGCTTTAAGAGGTTTTGAAGAAATTCATTTCGACTATATAAGATTCCCGGACAATGCGGCTCATTATAACGAGATTGTCAATTTCCCCGGAAGAGATGGAAAGAGGAAAGATCAGAATATTCAAGATTTTATAAAATATGCTAAAGAAGAACTAAAGCCATATGGAGTAAAAGTTGGAGCAGCAGTTTTTGGAATTATAACTAGAAGCTGGGAAGATCAACCTGAAGATATAGGGCAAACATGGATAAAGATAACTAAAGATATCGATATAATAAGCCCTATGATATATCCGTCTCATTATTCTACAGGTTGGTATGGATATGACTATCCGGATGCTCATCCTTATGGGGTATTTTTCCATTCTTTGAGAGAGGCTGTTGAAAAA
Organism: Tissierellia bacterium; assembly: GCA_030537815.1. Lineage (GTDB taxonomy): Bacteria > Bacillota > Clostridia > Tissierellales > Peptoniphilaceae > Microaceticoccus. Next base: position 38,310 of record JAUNVF010000015.1, read on the forward strand.
AATTCCTCTGTAGAGAATCCTGCAAAGATAAGGCCTTGGATACAAGGTTTCACAGCACCTTGGGTTGATGGACATATAGAATATACCCCGGAGGTAATTGCTGAACAGGTTAAAGCAGGGGTTGAGCTAGGAATCGATGAATATCTAGTATGGAATGCAGTGAATGAGTACGAACCTATGACTTTTAAAGCTACGACCGGATTTGTTCAAGATAAAGAAATTGATCCAAATAATCTCCCTGAATATACTAATGATATGCTTCAATCAGAGAGAGATGGAGCTGAGGCATCATTGGTTGATAAACTCGATAGAAGTCCGTATGCGGCGATTGCAAATTATTTGAATGCATTGTCGAATGGATATAGCGATGAAGTCTACCTTCTCACGAAGAGGAGTGAAAGAGCGGATAATTTCGAGGAATTTAATAATAATTTCAAAGAAAAAGCTTTGGGATTAGGGGACTTTTCAGTAAATAATGTCAAGAAAAATGACAAAGGATATGAATTTAGCGTTGATGGAAATTTCTTATCCGTCGATGGTCAAGCTGTAGTAGATTCATTAGGTATTCAGGTCGTATTGGAAGATGGCATATTTAAAATAATACCGCCACAACTAAAATACGAACAAGTCCAAGTCACAGCTGAAGACTCCGAATAGTAGATTTATTTTTGGGAGAATTATGAGTAGTCAATACTATAGTGAAGAAAAGATAATCCCAGATGATTTATGCGATCAAGCTGGCAATATGAATCTAGTAGATATGATTAATAGAATGATTGAGATTTCTACAAATCATTTTAATATGAGTCAAGATGGAGATATCTTTAAAAATACTCTTTGGGTACTTCTTTCTTGGGATATCGAAATCGTAGATATTCCTGTTAAAGGAAAAAAATATAAATTTGGAACAGAATTGCTTGGGTATTCTTCTTTTTTATTCGCAAGAAGATACAGCATTAAAGACGGAGACAGAGAGATCGTAAAAGCTTATTCGATTTGGACAATTATAGATCCGCTTACTAGAAGAGTTATGAGAATTCCCAAAGACTCAAGAGAAGGTATCAAAAAGTTGAAAAAAAGGGAATTCGACAATTATAGACCTAAGATCTCCGATCTCGAAGATAAAGGTATATCTTATGACTTGGAGATAGAGCCAAGCGATATAGACGGGAATTTACATGTGAATAATACAGTATATTTAAAATGGTTTTTTGAAAAGTTAAATAGGAAAATTAATTTTAATCGCATTAAAATATTGTATTTAAAAGAAATCCTAGCTCAAGAAGAAATCGAGATTATCATAGACTTTTCTGAAGATTTTAATAAAGCCGAGTTCAAAGAAAAGAAGACCGGAGAAAGAAAGGCCATGCTTGAAATATACCATGATAATTCTCAAAAGACTTCAATATAAAAAAACTTTTATTAATTAAAGCTAAAACACTTGACAAGGTATAAGTATTAAACTATAATGTATACTAATTCTATGAAATGTTGAGTAATATCATTGAGGATTACAGAGAGAGCGGGATAGGTGAGAGCCGATCATTCAGAGATGATGTGAAATAGGAACATGGAGAAGATATGGTGAGCTGCTAGCGAGCCATATACGTAAACCTGCGTTAAAGGATATGAGTGGATGATTTTTCATCAATTAGAGTGGTACCGCGTATTTTACGTCTCTTTTTCCAATACAGAAAAAGAGACTTTTTATTTGTAAAAAACAATATCGGGGGGACAATATGGGAAAATTAAATTTGAAAAAAGTAATACTAGCTTATTCGGGAGGATTAGATACTTCCATAATAATCAATTGGCTAAAGGAAAATTATGGATGTGAGGTTATAGCTGTAGCCGCAGATTTAGGACAGGAAGAAGAACTTGAAGGATTAGAAGAAAAAGCTTTGGCTTCCGGTGCAAGCAAAATATATATCGAAGATCTTATAGATGAATTTATTGACGATTTTGCATTTGAAACTTTAAAAGCAGGAGCAAAATACGAGGGAGACTATCTGCTTGGTACTGCGATAGCAAGACCGGTTATAGCCAAGAGATTAGTTGAGATTGCACATAAAGAAAATGCTGATGCAATAGTTCATGGATGTACGGGAAAGGGAAATGATCAAGTTAGATTTGAACTTGGAATAAGAGCATTTGATGCAGAGATACCTATATTAGCACCGTGGAGAGTTTGGGAGATAAAATCAAGAGATGACGAATTAGAATATGCTGAAAAACATGGGATACCATTATTAAGATCCGGAGATTCAAGTTATTCAGAAGATAGAAATCTATGGCATATATCTCATGAAGGACTTGAATTAGAAGATCCCGAATCAGAGCCGGATTGGGATAAGATGCTTACCTTGAGCGTAAATCCTGAAGATGCACCTGATGAACCGACTTATATTACAGTTGAATTTGAAAAGGGCATACCTGTAGGTGTCGACGGTAAAAAGATGAAGGGTTCGGATATTGTAAGATATTTAAATGAAATCGGTGGTAAAAATGGAATCGGAATAGATGACATCGTTGAGAATAGATTGATAGGAATGAAGGTAAGAGGTGTTTATGAGAATCCCGGAGCTGCTATTTTATATCAAGCTCATTCATTTTTAGAGGCTCTCACTGTCGATAGAGATACTGTGCATCATAAGATAGAGATAGCAAATAAATTAGCTCAATTGATATATAATGGTCAGTGGTTTTCAACTATAAGAAAGGCGATATCTGCATTTATAGATGTGACACAGGAGACCGTTACAGGAAGCGTAAAATTAAAATTATATAAGGGAAATGTAATAAATGCCGGAGCAAATTCACCATACACTCTATATCATGAGCAATATGCGACTTTTGGTGAAGACGGAGTTTACGATCAAACTGATTCACAGGGATTTGTCAATCTTTATGCGCTTCCGATAAAAGTACAGACGATGATGAGAGAAAATACTAAATAAATTAAGGAGAAGAAATGGCTGTTTGGAGCAAAAGATTTTCGAAAGAATTAGATGATATAGCCAGGGAATACAATTCTTCAATAAAAGTCGACCATTTGATGTATAGAGAGGATATAACAGGATCGATAGCTCATACTGAGATGCTTGGAGAAAAAAATATAATCTCAGAAGATGATGCGGAAAAGATAGTAAATGGTTTGAGATCTATATTATCAGATATCGAATCAGGAGAATTAGAGATTGATATGAATGCTGAGGATATCCACTTTTTTGTAGAGAAAGAACTGACAAAGAGGATCGGAGATGCGGGCAAGAGAATGCATACTGCAAGGTCTAGAAATGATCAGGTAGTTACGGATTTGAGACTCTATATCAGAAATAAATTAGATGAATTGCTTGAAGATATCAGAGCATTATCTAAATCTCTTATCGCATTGTCAAAGGAAAATCTAGACAGCATAATGCCAGGTTACACTCATCTTCAAGCTGCACAACCCGTCACATTCGCACATCATTTAATGGCTTATGTGCAGATGCTTATAAGAGATAAGGGGAGACTAGAAGACGCAAGGAAGAGATTAAATGAATGCCCACTAGGATCATGTGCATTAGCGACGACGGTATATGATATAGATAGATTTATGACTGCAAAAAAACTGGGATTTGATAGACCTACAAGAAATAGTATGGATGCAGTTTCCGACAGGGATTTTGTATTAGAGGTTGAGTTTGCGATATCTATGACCATGATTCATCTTTCTAGGCTTAGCGAAGAAATGATAATTTGGTCGAGTCAGGAATTTGGCTTTATAGAACTCGATGATTCTTTTACGACGGGATCTTCTATAATGCCACAAAAGAAGAATCCTGATATGGCGGAATTGACCAGGGGAAAGACGGGAACTGTTATAGGAATCCTAAGCGGAATGCTTGTAACGATGAAGGGACTTCCCCTAGCATATAATAAGGATATGCAGGAAGATAAAAAGGGAATTTTCGAATGTATAGATATATTGTCCAAGAGCTTAAAAGTAATGAAGGGCATGATCGATACATTGAGTGTAAAAAAAGAGACGATGCTCCATAAGGCGAATCATGGATATCTTGTTGCTACAGATCTAGCCGATTATTTAGCTGAAAGAGGTATACCATTTAGAGATGCTTATAATATCATCGGAGCAATTATAAAGGAAGCGTCAGAAAAAAAATCAGATTTAACTGATCTTCCTATGGATTTTTATAAAAAGTATTCAGATAAATTCGATGAAGATTTATACCAATATATAAAACTGGAAAATTCCTTGAATAGAAGAAAGGTATACGGGGGACCAGCTCCGGAAACAGTTTTAAAACAGATTGAAGATACAGAAAAAGCACTTGAATAGAAAATGTAGTAGTTAATGGAGGATTATGATGAATGAAGAAGCAAGTTGTCGAGGAGATGAAAATAAAAAGGTAAGAAAGGCTACATTATCAGAAGCAGTTTTCACATTTTTAGTTTTGATAGTTGTAATGTTTGTATCTATTATAGTATTTGAAGTAGATCCTCATATGCCCATGTTTATTGGAGTTATAGCATCGGCATTAGTAGCTTTTAAAATAGGTTACAAGTGGAGTGAAATAGAATCAGCCATGGTAATCGGAATCACGCAAGCATTACAATCTATTATAATTTTAGCGATAATCGGTATATTGATAGGAGTCTGGATAGTCTCCGGAGTAGTTCCTAGCATGATATATTATGGATTAAATATTCTTTCCCCTTCTATTTTTCTAGTTGCAACAGTTATAATAACATCTATAACTTCACTTGCAACAGGTACATCATGGGGTACTGCAGGGACAATGGGGATTGCTTTAATGGGAATAGCTCAAGGTATGGGGATTCCCGCTCCGATAACTGCAGGAGCAGTAATTTCCGGTTCTTATTTTGGAGACAAGATGTCACCATTATCGGATACGACAAATCTAGCTCCGGCAATGGCTGGAACAGATGTATTCACACATATAAAGGCTATGATGAAGCCGACTATGATAGCATATGCGATGACTCTTATAATATTTGCTGTTTTCAGTTTTAAATATGCAGGCTCCGGAGCAGATACTTCTACAGTTGTTAAACTACAGGAGGGATTGAAGTCCACTTTTAATATAAGTCCACTTCTATTATTACCACCTATAATAGTTATTGGAACTATAGCGAGAAAAATGCCGGCAATACCAGGGATTACATTAGGAATAATTTCAGCAGCCATCTTAGCTCCTATATTTCAAGATGCGACATTGGGGCAAATCCTTGAATCCGGAATGTCGGGATATTTTGCCGAAACAGGAGTTGAATCAATCGATAAATTGCTCACCACAGGTGGACTTATGAATATGATGTTTTCTATATCGCTAACTATCTTAGCGATGATGTTTGGAGGAATTGCAGAAAGAACTGGACAATTAGATGCGATAGTCAATGTATTGCTAAAAAAGATAAAGTCAGCTACCGGACTCGTAACTATGACAATACTTACTTGTATAGCCAGCAATGCGACAATGCCTGAGCAGTATATCTCTGTTGTAGTTCCGGGCAGGATGTATGCAGACGAATATAGAAAGAGAGGATATGATCCGAAACTTCTATCATCTACATTAGAATCCGGAGGTACAGTTTCCGGCGCATTGATTCCATGGAATACTTGCGGCGTATACATGAGTGGAGTTTTGGGAGTTTCAGTTATAAAATATCTGCCATTCGCATATTTCAATCTTCTCGTGCCATTAGTGACCATAGCCCTGACTGCAATGGGACAACATAGCTATAAGATAAGATTAGAAGACGATAAATAAGGCTTTTCAACTTATGATAAAATCGACGATTTATAAATAGAAAAAAGAATTAAAGCAAAGAGATTTTGGAGAAGGTGATTGTCCAAAATCTCTTTTAAATTTAAATAGTCTTCCTTAAACTCATTTTTTGAAAAAATCCTTACTATGATATAATAGTAATTAAATAAATAAAATGAGGTGGGATATTTGAAGATTTGTTATCTAGCTGATGCAAATAGCGTTCATACTAAAAAATGGTGTGAGTTTTTCAATAAAAAGGGATATGAAATAATTGTGATTTCTTTAGGAGATGGAGAAATTGATAATACGAGAGTATATTCATTTGGAGTAGACGGTTTCAGTACAAAAGGTCATTTTTCAAAATTACTGACATATTTTTCCAAAGTAAAAGAAACTAAGAGGATTATAAGAAAAGAAAATCCGGATATCATTCATGCTCATTATGCCACCAGCTATGGTATGTTAGCTTCACTTTTAGGAGTTCATCCATATATACTATCTGTATGGGGTTCAGATATATATGATTTTCCCAATAGTGGCTTTCTGCAGAAAAAATTGCTCGAAAGGAATTTGAAAAAAGCAGATGTAATACTATCAACATCAAAAGCGATGAAAATAGAAACAGAAAAATACACAGATAAAAAAATAGAAGTAACACCATTTGGCGTAGATATTGATTTATACAAACCATACGAAACGGAAAAATTGTCGAACTTTACAGTAGGGACTATAAAATCTTTCTATCCTAAATATGGAATAGAATATTTAATTAGAGGTTTTGCTGATTTCTTGTTGAGGACAAAGTCAGATGATTCATTGTTAATTCTAGGGGGCAAAGGACCTCAGGAAGAAGAGTTGAAAAAACTAGTAATGGACCTGGACATAGAAGATAAAGTGAAGTTTTTAGGTTTTTTATCTCAAGAAGATGTCATAAAGTCTTTTAATCAGATGGATGTAGCAGTATTCCCTTCAACACTAGATAGTGAAAGCTTTGGAGTTGCTGCCGTTGAAGCGGGAGCTTGCGGAGTTCCGACTGT
>JAUNVF010000054.1:0-2377 GCA_030537815.1 Tissierellia bacterium
ATTGTGATCCTAAAACGACTCCATATTGTATAAATGAGGCTCTTATAAGAGCGGTTGAATCTGATTATGATAGAGGATTATATTTTGCAGGTTCATCTCTTAAATTAATAGATAATATAGTCAGTGCAAAAGAAAGAGTATATGAAATATGGAGGGATTAGATGAAAAAAATGGCTTTTGCATTTACAGGGCAAGGTTCTCAAAAAGTTGGAATGGGAAAAGATTTATATGAAAAAAGTATGATTGCGGAGGAGATCTATAATCTTATTCCTAAAAAATTAAGAGAGATTTCTTTTAATGGTCCGGAAGAAGAATTATTAAGAACAGAAAATCTTCAGCCTATAATGGTAGCTTTTCAAATTGCTATAGCAAAAATACTAAAACAAAATAATATCAATGCTGATGCTGTTTTTGGATTAAGTTTAGGAGAATTTTCTGCATTATATCTTGCAGGATTTATTTCAGAAAAAGAAGCTATTAATATAATCAATATTCGCAGTCAAGAGATGGCTAAAGTTTCTAAAGAGATAGACAGCAAGATGATCGCTGTTATAAGCAGTGATACTAATTTAATAAAAGATATTGTTAAACATGAATCTACTGAAGATTCAAAAGCTTATCTTTCAAATATAAACAGTTCTAAGCAAATAGTGGTATCAGGGCAGAAAGATGCCATAGATAATATAAGAAAAGAACTTAAAAAAAGAAAAATAAAAGCTATAGATTTAAAAGTTTCAGGTGCTTTTCATACTCCATTTATGGAGAAAGTAAAAGATATGCTGGGTAAGGAAATAGAAAAAATTGAGTTTTTAGACTCAAAGATTGATTTTTACCCAAATAAAACCGGCAAGAAATATAAAAATGAAGATATAAAAAAACTTATCTTAGATCAAGTAACAAGCCCTGTTTTATTGTATCCAACTCTTAAAAATATGGTGGATGATGGAATAAATAATTTTGTAGAAATAGGACCAGGAAATGTCATTACAAAAATAATTTCAAAAGAATTTCCAGATAAAAAAATATTTAATATTGCAAATTATAAAGATTTAGTTGATTTTATGGAATTGATGGGAGAGGAAAGATGAGTGGCAAATATGTATTAATAACAGGAGCATTAGGAGGAATCGGTAAAGCAATAGCTAAACAATTAGCATATGAAGGTTATAATTTGATACTTCATATGAGACAAAAAGATGATAGATTCGATTTAATAAAAAAAGAGCTTGAAGAATATAATATAGATATAATTGCGGCAGAAGGAGATATCTCAAAATGGGAAGATTGCAAGAAAATGGTTGATGATATTCTTACTAAAACAAATAGGATAGATATTTTAGTAAATAATGCCGGTATAACTGATGATAATTTTTTAATCAGGATGAAAGCTGAGGATTTTCAAAAAGTAATTGAAACTAATTTAAATTCAGCTTTTTATCTTACAAAACTCGTTTTTACTCCTATGAGAAAAAATCGTAGTGGAAAGATAATAAATATGAGTTCAATTGTTGGTATTAGAGGAAATGCAGCGCAAATTAATTATTCAGCATCAAAAGCCGGGATGATAGGTTTAACTAAATCTTGTGCAAAAGAATTTGCTTTGAGAAATATTAAGGTCAATGCAATAGCGCCGGGATTTATAGAAAGCCCTATGACTGATAAGCTTTCAGATGAAATCAAAGAGAATTTATTAAATCAAATTCCACTTAAAAAATTCGGGAAACCTGAAGACATAGCTCATCTTGTATCTTTTTTAGCATCAGAAAAATCAGATTATATTACAGGACAAATCTTTAGTGTGGATGGAGGAATGAATATATGATGAAAAGAGTTGTTGTTACAGGTCTTGGACTTAAGAGCCCCATAGGAAATAATTATGATGAAATAATAAATAGTCTTAAAACCTCATATTGTAGTATAGATAAAATTACATCTTATAATACAGATGATAGAGAAGTAAGCCTTGCATCTGAAATTAAGGATTTTGTTCCAGAGGATTATATAGACAAAAAATTAATTCGAAGACTGGACAGAGTAAATCAATTGGGCATAGCTGCAGCAACAGAAGCTTTAAAGGATTCAGGTCTTGATAAGATAAATTTCAACAGAAATCGTACGGGAGTATATATTTCATCGGGAATAGGAGGACTTGAAACAATCGAAAGAGAGCATAATCGTGGAATTAAAAGAGGTTATGATAAGATTTCTCCGTTTTTTATTCCAATGTCGATTACAAATCTTACTGCTGCAGATATTGCCATCACTCTTGAACTACATGGGAGCTGTCAATGTCCGGTAACTGCTTGTGCAGGATCAACAGATGCTATCGGTCAGGCTTATAGAGCAATAAAACATGGATATGAAGACATAATCTTTG
>JAUNVF010000054.1:2387-6332 GCA_030537815.1 Tissierellia bacterium
TGGAATAGGTGGATTTACATCTATGAAGGCTTTAACAAATTCAAATGACAAGAATAGGGCATCCATTCCCTTTGATAAAGAGCGTTCAGGTTTTGTTATGGGTGAAGGATCCGGAGTTTTAGTTCTTGAAGAATTAAGTCATGCAAAAGCAAGAGATGCTTATATATATGCTGAGATTGCCGGTTATAACTCTAATTGTGATGCTTATCATATAACTTCACCATCTCCGGAAGGAGAATATGCAGCTTTAGCAATGAAAAAAGCCATAGAAGATGCAGGGATAGAAAGCTTTGATATTGATTATATAAATGCTCATGGAACTTCAACTCCTTTAAATGATAAATATGAAACTATGGCGATCAAAAAAGTTTTCGGCAAAGATTGGAAAAAAGTTTTTGTAAGTTCTTCAAAATCACAGATGGGTCATCTACTTGGAGCATCTGGTGCTGTAGAGTCTTTAATTACAATCATTGCAATGAATGAAAATATATTACCTCCGAATATCAATTATAAGATATTTGATAGTGATTGTGATTTAAATTTGGTTGAAAACAAGTTCAAAAATCATAAAATAAAATATGCTCTTAAAAATTCTCTAGGTTTTGGAGGGCATAATGCAAGTTTAGTATTCAAAAAATGGGAGGATTAATGGAATTATCATATGAAGAAATAAAAAAAATTTTACCACATAGATATCCTTTTTTAATGATAGATAAGATAATAGATTTAAAAGAAGGAGAATATGCAAAGGGTATAAAATGTGTTAGCGGAAATGAAGAATTTTTTCAAGGACATTTTCCGGACTATGCGGTTATGCCGGGAGTACTCCAAATAGAAGCTGTTGCTCAAGTAGGTGCTGTAAGTATACTTCTTGGTGAAGATGAAAAAAAGAAAGTTTTTTTCGGGGGAATAAAAAATGCAAGATTTTATAAACAAATTGTCCCTGGAGATAAACTTGAAATAGAATGTAGTATTAGAAAAAGAAGAGGAAATATTGGATTTGGAGAAGGCAGAATTTACTGCGATGGAGAAAAAGTTCTAATATGTGAAATTTCTTTTGCTATAGTTTAATTGCATCAAATGACTTTATCAATTATACTCTAATTAGCAAAAGGAGGTTCATATGTTATACAGAGAATTTTCAGATCTTTATGAGAAATTTAAACTTAATTTTTATAAAAATATATTTAAAGGATTAGGTGCAAGAGAAGCTACACTTACTGCGACAGAAACCTTTGTCGTTGAAGTTATACATGCAATGCACAGGCCTACTATAAATGAATTGGCTATCTTTTTAGAGATGTCTCAACCCAATATGACATATAAAATTTCAAATCTTGTAAAAAAAGGCTATGTTAAAAAAATACAGTCAACAGAAGATAAACGTGAATTTTATCTAGAGGTGACAGACAGATTTCATAATTATTATGATATGAAAAATAGATATATAAAAGAGGTATTAAAAAGATTGGAAAAAAAGATTTCTCCGGAAAAACTTCGTGATTTTGAAGAGATTTTATCTCTTATGAATAGAGAATTAATGCCGGAAGTTTCAAAATTTATAAAAACTTATGAAGAAACAGAATATGAATATAGAAATTGAAAAAATTGATTATTCTCTCGAATATAAAGATATAAAAAAATTTATATCGAAAGAAGCATTGAGATTTCCTGCAAAATTTTCAAAAGAAGAATATATTTATTTAGAGAAAATAGATTCTACAAATTCATTTTTAAAAAGAAATTCTGATAAATTTAATAGACTTATTGTAACAACTAATAATCAAACAAAAGGCAGAGGAAAAAGAGAAAGAAGATGGATATCTAATCCCGGAAAGAGTTTAATTTGTTCAATACTTTTAAAGCCGGATAAGGAAATAAATAAATTACAATATTTAACTCTTGTAACAGCTGCCTCAATACACAAAGCCTTATTAAATTTTGATATCAAAACTTTAATTAAAAAACCTAATGATTTATATTTGAATAATAAAAAATTATGCGGAATTCTATGTGAATTATCGCATATAAATAATAAAATTGAATATTTAATAATTGGTTTCGGTTTAAATGTTAATGAGGAATTTTTTAATATAAATGGAGCTACAAGTCTTTTTTTAGAAAAAAAGAAAAGATATGATTTAAGAGAAATTTTGACTTCAATCTTATTTGAATTTGAAATATTATATACTAAATTTTTAAGAAATGATTTAAATGAAGTAAAAAATATAATCGAAAATTCAGAATTCAATATAGAGGAGTAAAAATGAATACAAAAAAATTATCAACTATTGCACTTATTATTGCCATGCTTAGTATAGGTGCAATGATATCTATACCTATTGGTCCGGTACCGATAAGTTTACAATCAGCTTTCGTAATTATTGGAGGAATAATTGCCGGATCTAGAGATTCGGCAATAGCACAAATTGTATATTTAATCGCAGGTCTGATAGGACTTCCAGTATTTGCAGGGATGCAGGGAGGAATTCATTATTTATTTTCTCCTACATTTGGTTTTCTTTTAGGATTTATTCCGGCCGCTTGGATTGTAGGATGGGGATATAATGAAAAAAAGAGAAAAGCAAGGATTTTATCACTTATTTTTGCAAATCTAGTTATTTATTTTTTAGGTATAATATATTTCTACTATATTAAAAATATATATTCAGGATCTGATATAGATTTAATTAGAATATTTAAAATGATAGTTATACCTTTCATACCGGGAGATATAGTTAAGACATTAATTGCATATAATATGGGAATAAGATTGGAAAAAATTCTTAACAAAATAAACTTGAAATTAGCTTGATTTGTAAATAAAGGAAATTGATTATTTGACGAAATAAAAATGAAATGATATTATTATGATATTGTAATATTAGCGATGAATAGAAATAGTAATGTCAACTAATGCTTTAGCGAGAAAGGGATGGTGTGAGCCTTTTAGCAAATAGGACATGAACCCGCCTAGGAGCTTTCGGGTAAGCGCCTTATAGCTTTTGAGTGAAGTCATTGACTTTATTAGAGTGGTACCGCGTGAGTTATTCTCTCGTCTCTTGGAGACGAGAGTTATTTTTTTGGAGGGATAATTATGAAGATGTCAAAATTTTACATGCCTACGCTGAAAGAAGATCCGGTTGAGGCGGAGGTTAAGAGTCATAAATTGCTGTTGAGAGCAGGTATGATTAGAAGATCGGCTTCGGGAATTTACTCTTATCTGCCATTGGGATATAGAGTTGTAAGAAAGATCGAAGAGCTGGTTAGAGAAGAGATGGATAATTGTGGATCGCAGGAAATTTTAATGTCTGCCATCCAACCGAAAGAGATATGGGAAGAATCGGGCAGGTGGAGCGTATACGGTCCGGAGATGTTTAAATTAAAAGACAGACATAATAGAGATTTCTGTTTAGGACCAACTGCTGAAGAGTATTTTACGACTCTTATAAAGGGAGAGATAAGGAGCTATAAGCAGTTGCCTTTGACAATTTATCAGATTCAGACAAAGTACAGAGATGAAAAAAGACCGAGATTTGGAATAAACAGAGCCAGGGAATTCCTTATGAAAGATGCATATAGTTTTGATATAGACGAAGAAAGTTCTAATGAATCTTATATGGTCCAGTGGAAGGCTTACGAAAAAATATTCGATAGGCTCGGACTTGAGTACAAGATAGTAAGAGGCGATTCGGGTGCTATGGGCGGAGATAAATCTCATGAATTCATAGCTTTATCGGATGTTGGAGAAGGAGAAATAGCATATTGCAATTCCTGTGAATACGCAGCGACAGATGAAAAAGCCGAAGTTGTTTGTCTTCCGAAAGATGAAGATAAGGATATGGATGAGATGAAAGAGGTCTACACTCCCGAAGCGAAGACTATCGCTTTATTGGCTGAAGCTATGGGAGTGAGTAGAAAACAATGCTGTAAGGCGATAGACCT